>CAMKEX010000301.1 GCA_946411695.1 uncultured Lachnospiraceae bacterium | reverse complement strand
CTATGCTACCACAAAAACAATTTTGCTTCACTGACATCTATCCTGACACACAGGGGCATATTTTTTATGAAAAAACAAAAGGAGAACAAACACAAGATACTGTGGAAGAACTGTTAAAAAAACGCTATAATAAAGAATTGACGTAACGAAAGATTATCACGCAGAATACATACAAACGATTGACACACAGAATTATTACCGAAGATTATCACGCAGAATTTATACATTGCTAAAGAGAACGAAGTTGTTTGGCTGAAAGGAACCTGTATTTTGAAAACATTTGTGATCGGCGACATTCATGGGTGCGATGACCAATTACATTCCTTGCTGAATAAGCTGCGGCCGGATCCGGAAACAGACAAAATCATTCTGCTGGGGGATCTGTTTGACCGCGGACCCGATTCATGGGAGGTTTTTCAGACTGTTCAGGAGCTGGCGGACAGCTTCGGTGACCGCTTCATCCTGCTTCGCGGCAATCACGAGGACTACCTGATGCGCAAGGATATGTCCTTTATGGATAATCTGGTATGGCTCCGTGTTGGCAAGAGAAATACTGTCAAATCTTTCAGCAGCCACGGACAGAAGATGCAGGATGCCATTCCATGGCTGCAAGAGCATACCACCCTTTACTATAAGACGGACCGTTTCCAGTGTGTACATGCCGGAGTAAAGGTCGAGCCCATTGAGGCCAATGACAATTACACGCTGATCCATGACCACTCAGTCGTCACGCGGAATGCCTACAGCGGTTTTCTCACCATCACCGGCCACATCGCTCTGGAACAGCCCTACTGGTTTTCCGGCGACGGCAAACACGCCGAGGAGCTCGCCTACGGCAGGCGCCGTCCCCTCCCGGAATTCGGCGTGATCTGCATAGACACCGGCTGCGGCAAGGAAGGGAAACTGACCGCCATGGTCGTGGAAGATGGAAACTATACGCTGTTCAGTTCACTTTGACAGCGAGATGGACGGTTGCTGCACATATATGGGACAACAGGGACTGTTTTGAGTCACAAGGGACGGTTCTGACTGACTCATTGTGCACAATGAGTCAGTCAGAACCGTCCCTGGCGACTCAAAACTCTGCCCGGTTACACAAGCAATAACAGGAGAAATGATACGATGACCTACTCACTGATCAACCGCGAATTCTATGATGCGATCATTAATTTCGAGAAGTCCGAAAAAGCCCAGGACTATTATTATAAGGTAATGGATACGGAGATTGAGAGAGAGGGCGTGAGAGACACGATCCGCAACAGGATCCTGCGCGTCTACGCCATGCTTTTCTGTGAAGATGTCGGCGCCGTTCCCGGCAAGCCCGCCGGTCCCGAGGAGGTCGAGAAGACAGCCGACCGCCTCTATCTTGGAAGCGCAGGCTTCGATCCCCAGCACTGGTACCGCATGCAGCATCATTTTCCGATCATCGATGATGACAATTATGATCGCTTTGCCGCACTTGTCATCGCCGATCTCAAGGCCGGCCCCCTGCACGATGCAGCAGTCAACGATGCAGACATGCTCCTTGTCGGCGAGCTCGATCCGCTCCACATGACCAGAGAACAGCGCGAACACCAGCAGTTCAGAAAGATTCACGCGGGAGGTTTGATGTAATGAGGATTCTCCTTGTAGACACAGATAAAAAATTACTTAAAAAGACAAAGGAAGACATAACAGGCATCCTTCCTGAAGCGGAGATTTTATGCCATGAGAGCAGTCTGACTGCCCTCGCCGCAGCCAGAAAGAAAATGATCGATATCGCCTTTCTGGAGACCGATATGCCCGAACTGGACGGCCTGCTGCTGGGGCAGTACCTCAGGGACCTCAATCCCCAGATCAACCTGATCTATTTTACAGACAGTCCCGAACATGGCTACGATGCCCTGAAGCTCCATGCCAGCGGTTATATCCTCAAGCCCGCGGAGACCGACCGCATGAAAGAAGAGCTTGACGACCTCCGCCACCCCGTCGGCAAAAACAGCCACAAGCGCGTCTTTGCCCAGACCTTCGGAAACTTTGAATTTTTCGTCGACGGAAAGCCCGTCGCCTTTAAATATACTCGTACCAAGGAGATCGTCGCCCTGCTTGTCAACAACCGCGGCGCCCAGACCACAAACGGCGAGATCATCGCCTCCCTCTGGGAAGATGACGGCGACCCCGAGAAGAAGGGCTCCTACCTCAGCAACCTCCGCCAGGATCTGCAGAATACCATGACCCGCCTCAAACTCACCGGCATCATCCTCAAGCAGCGCGGCAGCATGGCCATCGCCGCCGATGCCATCGAGTGCGACCTCTACGACTGGCTGGAGAAGAAAAAAGAGTCCCGCTACTCCTACATGGGCGACTACATGAACCAGTACAGCTGGGCCGAATTCGTCCACGCCGAGCTCGACGAGATCAGCTACGCTATGGAAGACGAATAAAGTGTCGCGGGGACGCGGTTGTCACGGGGACGGTTCCAATGACATTAAGGTATGAAAACAGAAAATATTAGTGTATTATT
>CAMKEX010000300.1 GCA_946411695.1 uncultured Lachnospiraceae bacterium | reverse complement strand
TGTGGAAGCAGCATGAGCTCTGGGACGGGACCTATACCCTGGACGACCTGCTGGATGTGGCGGAACTGATCCAGGTGCGGTGGGAGAATGAGGAAAGCGCAGCATTGATTCGCACGCGCACCGCGGAGCTGTAGTCACAGCTCCCGCGCACCGCACGCGGCAGGAATGCGGCCCGGTCATGAAGACCTATCTTCTGAGATTGTTTTCCAATAGCATCCGGTTGTTTATTGAACCTGCTTCAAATCATCCAGAAATAGCTGAAGATGGTCTTTATTCACGTGCTGCATCACCACAATATGCGCTAGTTCGCCGCCCAGCCTTTCGTCTACATCCGGCGCAAGGGCGTATTTTACCATCATATCTTCCGGTGGATGTTTGAAATACACAGTATTGGACATTGGTTCCAGCCAGGCTGGCCAATCCAGTTTATCCAATTCTTCCTTCAGCCACGCAGCGGTTTCGAGCATTCTGTTTGCCTGCTCGGTGAATCCCTCCAGGCCTGTATGCATGATGATCCACCATAACTTAAGCGGTGCGATGGCGGAACGGGAGCAGTTAATCATGGGCATGCTGCCATTCAGATATGCCACTTCATACGGGTTCTGGTTGTTCTTTACTTCCATGGTTGTCAGGAAAAGGCCGGCAGGTTCATCCATGCCAAAGAACTTATGACCGCTGATCGCAATGGAATCAAAGGGCTGAGCTTTGCGATTCACTGCGTCGGCATACTCTGTGTAGGGCAGAAATCCGCCGAAAAGCGCAGCATCCACATGGCGGTATACCTCGATTTCCGGATGCTTTGCAAGCACAGCATTCAGCGCTTTCTGATCATCAATTCCACCTTTGAAGGTAGTCCCCATGGCATAAACCATCAGCGCGGGACGATCCGGGATCAATGCTTTCTCCAGTTCTTCCGGAATCATGCAGCCGTGAACGTCGGCGGGAACAAGAACGAGATCGAGATTCTGCAGATCCACCAGGCGCATGTTGGAGTAATGCGCGGCATCGGATACATAAACCACGGGTGTTTTTCCTGTCTTCTTTTCAAGATAGCTTGAGCCGAAATAAATTCCGTGGTTGTTGCCGTCCGTCCCGCTGAAGGTGACAAGTCCCCATAGGTCGTCCAGGTCGAATCCATACAGGGGCGCAAAGAATTCGATGACTTCCTTTTCAAAATCCAGGGTGTTCATATAGGATTCATTGTTGTCAAACGGATCACCAGCATTGTTGGCAATCACGGAATAGACACCGCTGTCCAGAAGCCATTCATAGAATCCGGTCAATTGAATATCCAGATTGCCCGGGTAACCAAAGGAAAGCCCTTTCTGCTCCTGTACCATCTCTGCATATCGGTTCAGGCGGGCCAGGGCAATATCCGCGGGTTCTTTAGCCTCTGTGCTGTCAGCAGGTAAAGCTTCAGCAAATATGCTGACGGGACAGCAGAGGAGACTGATCATGATAATCAAGATAAAAGAACAAATCATCTTCCTGAACATTGAATAACGGGACATTTCGTTTACCTCCTGCTTTAGTTATCCTTATCTATAGGTTTTTCGACAGTCTGTTCAGTGTCCTGTGAAGGTATACATATCAAACGGCAGAGACAGCACATGGAAAGAAAAACAAAATATATTTTTCCGAGATTCCTTGCCATTGAACATCTCAATAAACAGGAACAAGTCTTACTTCCAGTATTCCAGCAATTTTTCATCGATTACGGCAATTTCTTCCTTGCCTTTAATATCACTGTAAAAGGCGAGTTTTCCAATTTCCTCCTTATCATTCCTATATTCTTCTATCATTGGCAAAAATTCCTTCGGTAAGGTTAACCCATAAAGCCCGCCATACTCATCATGCCATTCAGGATTGAAATATCCGGGAGCCAGTTTATAATACATTAAACCTAAATACCTGAAGTCTGCATTATCAAACCCCAATTCTTCTTTACATTCTCTCGTAATGCATTCCCTTAAGGTTTCTTTTTTTTCTCTGCAGCCACCAAATATTTCCCAGTCTTTTCTCCAGTTATTCCATCCCATAAGATAATCATCACCGATTTTCACAACAACTAAACAATGATTGACTGGCTCATACTTCTTATCTGCATCTGCTTCACTGACATCAATAATATCAAGAAGTTCATTCCCTTTACCATCAACAGCTAACATATCTGTTTCCTCCGCAAACTCCAATTCGTCAATAGTGCATTATCTCAAAAGTTTGTCGGTCTAAGTGGCTTCTTTTATCTGCATCATGATAGCATTTATCATTCTTCTGTGTCCATAGCTGAAAGGGGGTGACTGCGTGGCTGATCAGCAATTCCTGGCGTCCTTCGGGGTGGATATCGATGAGTCCGGCGTTTCCCGCCTGCAGAAGATCCTGGCGGAGAACCGGACGCTGGCGGATTCTCTGTCCGCTTCTTTCGATGCCGCTTCCGAGAGTGTGAAGGCTTTCCGGGAGAGCATCTCGGAAGACTTTCCGACGCTGTTTTCCGGCTCCGGATACGGGAACGTGACGGAGAATCTCTTCGGTGAATATGCCGGCC
>CAMKEX010000299.1 GCA_946411695.1 uncultured Lachnospiraceae bacterium | reverse complement strand
CTGTAAGTTATCTGCGGGAAAAAGGAATGGAAGACAGGGTGATCGTGCCGGAGGCCTCCAGCGCGACGGTGGAACTGGCTGCACAGGCCATCGGTGTGACGCCGGGGGAGATCGCCAAGACCCTGTCGCTGCTGACAAAGGAGGGACCTGTGCTTGTCATCGCAGAGGGGACAGCCCGCGTGGACAATAGGAAATATAAAGATACCTTCCACCAGAAGGCGAAGATGATCCCCGGAGATCAGGTCGAGGAGCTTGTCGGACATGCCCCCGGCGGTGTCTGCCCCTTCGGTATCAATGCGGGAGTTCCCGTCTATATGGATGAGAGCCTGCGCAAATATGAGAATGTTTACCCCGCAGCCGGCGATGACCACAGTGCCGTGAAACTGACCGTGAAGGAGCTTGAGGAGCTGTCGTGCGCCATCGGCTGGGTGGATGTCTGCAAATAATAAGCCGCTTCGGAAAGGATCTATATAGATGTCCTGAGTCTCTGCGGCGCTGAGCAGTCATGAATCAGTCTATTTAGTGAGATAAATAAGTTAAATCCCGTTCCGGCAGAGACTCCGATCATAGTCCTGCTGAAACGGGATTTTTCTTTACTGTTACTCTGCTATTAAGCTTTTTTGCCGATAGCTTACACGCCTGCAAAGCGGAAGACGATTCCGACGACCGCCGAGAAGGCAATGAAAGCAATGGGGTGGATTTTAGGAAACAGCTTCTGCCCGGCAAAGATGATGATTCCCAGAAGGATCGCCCTGAATAAGAACAGATCTGTGATCTTATGACTTGCCATGAAGGCATCGATATTGACCAGGGCAACCTTGGCGACGTTGAGACCGGCAGCGGTAATCATGGCGATGGATGCCGGACGCAGGCCATAGAGAGCGTTCTGGACATGCTTGCTGCTCTGGAACTTCTGCAGGAAGCCGGAGATGATCAGGATGATGATCAGGGAGGGCGTCGCCAGTGCGATAGTGGCCTCGATACCGCCGGGATATCCCGCTGTCTTGAAGCCCGCGAAGGTCGACATGTTGATACCGATCGCGCCGGGTGTTGATTCGGAGATTGCGATCATGTCCGCAATGTCTGCGTGTGAGAACCAGTGGGTCTTATCCGACATCTCATAGAGGAAGGGGAGTGTGGCAAGTCCGCCTCCTATGGAAAAGAGGCCGGTCTTGAAGAATTCGAAAAAGAGTCGTAAATAGATCATGATTTTTTCTCCTCCTCCTTTTTATTACCATTATTGTCACGGAAGCCGCCGATGATCACACCGAGGATACCGGAGGTAATGACCAGGATCGCAGCGGGAACAGCTACAGGCAGGACGCCGGACAGAGCCGTCATCAAAAAGACGCCTATGTAGAGGCAGAGGCTGACCTTGTCCACGACGGATTTTTTCCACAGGCGCAGGACGGCCTGAACGATCAGGACACAGACACAGACGCGGATGCCTGCGAAAGCATTCTGGACGACAGGCATATCGGCAAAACCCTGCAGGAAGGTGGCGATGATCAGGATAATGACGATGGGGATGGTGACAAAGCCCAGTGTGGCGGCTATGGCGCCTGCCACCCCTTTTCTGCGGCTTCCTATGAAGGTCGCGACATTGAGGGCGATCAGACCGGGGGTACACTGTCCGATGGCGAAATAATCTGTCAGGTCCTGGGTCGTGGTCCAGCCGCGGTCCTGGACCAGATCGCGCTCAAGCAGAGGGAGCATGGCGTATCCGCCGCCGAAGTTGACGGCGCCGATCCGCAGGAAGGCAAGGTACAGTTCCAGTATTTCTTTCATGATTCTCCTTTTTCAGCTTTGCAGTTCTTATCTGACTGAATACTGCTGTGCCGGATTATTCGAACTCCGGCACAGTATTTACAGAGGTATTATACCATCTGTAAAACAATATAACATCTGAACATTTTCCTGCAAATCCACACGCTGCAAATCCACACATTGCAGATTTACGTACAAATGACTCGTTCCTTTCCCCGATAGGGAGGATTCCGCATCTGCTGTTAAATCAAGATGTTTTTTACCACGGGAGAGTATTCAAAAAAATCTCTCTATTGATTATAGTAATGATAATAAACAGGCGATGAGCCGTTTATTCACATATGCTGGCGAACAGGGAATCATGACCGCAAGGGTTCGAAAACATTGGTGGACAGGAGATAATGACAATGGAAAAAGACAAGAGACAGGGCAAAAAGTATACAATGGGCATCGATATCGGAACCGGCGGTGTGAGAGTGGGAATTTTTACGCTGGCAGGCGAGGCAGTGGTATTCAGTACAAGGGATGTCGGGTCGTCGATTCCCGGTCCGGGAATGACGGAGCAGGAGCCGCTGGACTGGTGGAAGGCACTCGTGGAATCGACGTATGAGGCGCTCGAAAAGAGCGGGATCGCGGCGGAAGAGATCTGCGGTGTCGGTATCAGTTCTACAGTCAGTACGCTCCTTCTGCTCGGAAAGGATATGGAAGTCCTTCGTCCGGCGCTGATGTGGTGTGATGTCCGTGCGACAAAACAGGCGGAACGGATCGCGGCTGCCGGCGATCCTGCCCTCAAATACAACGGCTATGGCAATGTCTCTGCGGAGTGGGGCCTTC
>CAMKEX010000298.1 GCA_946411695.1 uncultured Lachnospiraceae bacterium | reverse complement strand
AACTATTGTTATGGAAACAGGGGGTCCCCTTATCTAAATGTCATTGGGACGGTTCTTCTGTCATTTGCAAACCCAACACATATGACTTCATTTGTGTTGAAAGAATCTGGGGTATGTGCTATACTTTTATCAAAGAGAACAGTCTTCAAATACAGGATTTGCATAGGATGAAGGAAAGGAGAAACAGATGGCTACCAGTACGATTCGCCTGGATGATGGTGTGAGGGAAGAAACAACCCGTATCGCTTCGCAAATGGGGCTGTCTTTTAATGCGGTCATGAACATTATGGCCAGAAAGTTTAACGAGGTAAAGGGATTTCCTTTTCCGGTCAGACTGGAGACGGCAGAAAAGACCATTTTTGATCTTTCTTCCGATGACTTTGAGCAGGCATGCCGCAATGCGGTTGCAGAGCGCGATGACACAGTTCCTGTTACAGATTATATAACGCGGTTTGACACAGAAACAGGCAAGGTTGTAAAGGTGTATGCAGACGGAAGGAAGGAATATGTTCTCTGAAAAAAAGCAGGATGGCCATCCTTCAATTCTTGTCATTGCAGGCCCGAATGGATCGGGCAAAAGCACAGTTACAAAGGGTCTGCCCGTCATCGGTCTCTATGTAAATGCAGACGAGATCAAGAAAGCTTCAAAATGTTCGGATCTGGAGGCAGCACAGGAGGCAGAGATGATTCGCCGGGCGCTTCTCGGGGCAAGACAGGATTTTACTTTTGAGACGGTTCTTTCTACAGACCGGAATCTTCTTCTCCTGGAAGAGGCGAAAAAAGCCGGGTATCAAATCTGTGCTGTATTTGTACTTACAAAGGACAGTGCCATCAATGTCCGGCGTGTTCGGAACCGAGTAAAGATGGGCGGACACGATGTACCGGAAGATAAAATCATCAGCCGGTATGAAAAATCCTTACAGAATCTGTCAAAGCTGGTGCGGATAGCGGACCTGACACGGATCGTTGACAACAGCACAGATGTACCATCTGTCATCTGCGAGGTCTCTGATGGGAAAGCCCGGATTTGGGAGAGCGAAGTCTGGAGCACGGCAGAGATCTTGAAAATATTGGCATAGGAAAACAAAAGACCGGTCTTCTGTATGGGGAATACCTCACATTTTTCAGGAAATAGAATCACGAGAAATATTACAAAAAAACCAGCATGTATCAGGAGGACAAAATATGAAGGTATTGATGCTCAACGGAAGCAGAAACGCAAAAGGATGCACCTTTACGGCGCTTTCCGAGATCGCCAAGGAACTGACGGCGGCAGGGATCGATTCGGAGATCGTTCACATCGGCAAAGACGCGGTGAACGGGAATATTGACGCAGCCGTGAAGGAAGTTGCGGCTAAGCTGAAAGAGTCGGACGGCCTGGTGATCGGCTCTCCGGTCTACTACGCATCCGCTTCCGGCGAAGTCGTTGCCTTTCTCGACAGGCTTTTCTGGACAGCAGGAGATGACCTCCGCCACAAACCCGGCGCAGCGATCGCTTCCGCAAGGCGCGCGGGCACGACGGCTACCCTGGATGTTCTCAACAAATACATCCAGTACTGCGAGATGCCCCTGGTGACATCCAACTACTGGCCCATGGTCCATGGCTTCTCCCCCAAGGATGTCATGGAAGACAAGGAAGGCCTGCAGATCATGCACACACTGGGCAGAAATATGGCATGGCTCCTCCAGTGCATCGAGGCCGGCAAAAAGGCGGGCGTGCAGGAACCTGCGGCTGAGCAGAAGGTGTTTACAAACTTTATTCGATAACTTGGCTGTCAAGGGTTGTCAAGGGGACGGTTCTCTGTCTCCGTTACTCTGTTAAGGAGACACAGAACCGTCCCCTTCCTTCCCATTGACAATCAGACAATCCTACTTATGGGCAATTTCGAACAGAAGAAAAGGAATAGGGATTATTCATTCGGGAGCGCAGTGAAATCTGTGCTCTCTCTTCTGCGTGCAGTAAAAGCACCCTCTGCGTTAAAAAGACCTGTAGAGAAGTATCCAAAAGAACGGGCGGAAAAAAACAGACGCTCCCGGCTTCCGCGCCATAGCCTTTCAGAGCTTCCGGAGGACCTTCAGGAGGCCTTCCGGCTGAAGAAAAGGCTGGAAAAGCTGGAGCAGGAGAATGGATACATTTCAGCCGGCACTTGGCAAGGGCTGCTGCAGACAGGACAGAAGGAACTACAGGATCTGCAGGTCCTGCGGGAGAAGCAGATGTTGGAACTGTACTGCCAAAAGAACGGACTTCATTCCGCCCGACGAGTGGAAGAGGCCCTTGATTTATGTGGTTTTACAGGGAAAAAACATACGGACCTGACTTCTGCAGAGGGGGTGGAAAAGAGAGTTACTGGATCAGGGAGTGAGGCGAACGGAGAAGTCAACATTGAAACCAGCGGGGGTGGATCCGGCCAGCCGGCCTGGGTGCGCACCCACAATGCCCGATATCTTGAACGCGCCCTGGAGGAGGAGCGTGATTACCTCAATCACGTGCTCGACGCAGTGGATCCGCAGATAAGACTGGACCAAGCGCAGAGGAGGATGGTCCTGACAGATGAGGACAACTGTCTGGTCATCGCCGGTGCCGGCGCAGGCAAGACGACCTCTG
>CAMKEX010000297.1 GCA_946411695.1 uncultured Lachnospiraceae bacterium | reverse complement strand
CGCCCGCATAACGCACCCGCAGAAAGCCGCCGTGGGTTTTGATCAGCTTGTCCCGGATGGCGTCCAGCGTGACGGTGAAATCTATGCTACTATAAGAAACATAGTCATTGTTGTCCGTCACGGTTACATTACCGACCACAAACCGCTTTTTTTCTTCGACCATATTGTTGTGGACGGAGATGAATAGTTCCAGCAGACCGCGCAGGGTTCCGCTGTAGTCATATGGCGGCTGGACACTGTCTTTCAAGTAAGCAAGACAGCTTTCGCATGTCCAGGTATGGGTATTGTAAAAATCCGTACCATTATCCAACGCCCGGCCCTCGAATACCACGGCATCGCCTTTCTTGCAGACAATGGTGGAAGAAAGAGGTCGGATGCTGGAAAGGTACGGATGGTTGAAAGGTGCGGAAAGCGTCATGCTGTCGATGTTCTCCGCGTCCTCTTCGATTCGGGCGTCCGTGATCGCCAGCTTCGACATCTGCGGATGATAGAACAGAGCGCCATCCACGTATACGCGAAAAAGGCTCATGGGCAGCCCTCCTTCGTAAAATGAAAAGAGACCGGATTTCTCCGATCTCTTAGGTTGTATTCAATTAGCAAAAACTGAAGTGTTTGAGTTTACTTCACTTGTTTCTTTTCCCACTATTGGCAGTGCCTCTGACCTCTTCATGGTAGAAGTAGTCCACGATCGTTGGATGTCCCTTCTGCACACGCTCATACGGAGTTTCATTATCTACAAAGCGGCAGTCGTACTTCTTTGCAATCTCTTCGGCTTTCTTTTCAAGTGCTTCAAAATAGCTGCGATTCTTCTTGTTATAAATCTCATCGTAGAGCGGAAGCAGATCAGGATGCTTTTCCGCAATGTAATCCATGATCGTCTTTTTGAATCCACCACGCAAGTTCAGGTTTTCCAACCAGATCAGGTCGCACTGATCCTTCGCTCTGTCAATGATCGCCTCAATGTCTGTGATACCGGGGAATACCGGAGAGATGAAGCAGACCGTGCGGATACCGGCATCATAAATCTGCTTCATAGCCGCAAGCCTCCGCTCAATGCTTACAGCGGAGTCCATATCGTCTTTGAAGGATTCATCCAGCGTATTGACAGACCAGGATACCGTCAATGTATTTTTCCTGTTGATCTCCTGCAGCAGATCCATGTCACGCAGAACAAGATCGGATTTGGTGCAGATGAGGATATCCGCGCCGCTGTCCTTCAACTGTTCCAGGATCAGTCTTGTTTTCCCATATGTCTCTTCCAGCGGATTATAGCCATCCGTAACCGTACCGATGATGACCTTCTGCCCTGCGTATTTCCGGGGATTGGTGATTTCCGGCCACTCCTTTACATCCATAAAGCTGCCCCATTCCTCGGTATGCCCGGTGAAGCGTTTCATGAAGGAAGCGTAGCAATATTGGCAGGCGTGAGGGCAACCCACATAAGGATTAACGGCATATCCGCCCAGGGGAGCGTTTGACTTGGTCATAACGCTTTTGGTTCCTACAAAATTCACTTTGATTTCTTTGCGTTCCATTTCTTCTGTTCCTCCAATACCTTGTTGAAAGCCTCCGGCATCTCCTGAATCATCAGGTCATCACCCACGATGGGAATCAGGTCTTCCTTCCAGAAAACCGGGATCTGTAGCGCATGGGCCTGCTCTGTCAGGGAAACAGCCCAAGCCAAATCGGTGTGTACCTTCCTGCTCTGCGCGCCAGTCATCGTACCGACAACAATCCATTCAATCCCATGCAGGTCGACTTCACCGGGATCATCAAACAGAGGCTCAAAGGTAACATGGTAGTGTTTTGCGCGGACATTTTTCCGCAGTGCATCAATGCGCCATAGCTCAGACCTCCGGGTAACCGTAACACCGAACCAGGCGTTGTCCAGATCGGTATCAATGTCTAGGAGGTCGGGGCGCTTCGATAAGAAGAGAAATTGATGCTGTGGATTTTCCCGCATTTTGGCAAAAACCTCGTCCAGCCATTCTTTCTTCCAGACAGACAAATCGCTCATGCCGGTGAGCAGGAAATTCTGAGGTTTTGGCTTCTCCATAAGGCGCAGCTTCCCCGGAAAGAATTCTGGCTTTGCAAAATCCTCGATCATATGATACCGCTTTACATTATTCCGGGCATAGCAGTAATCACAACCCACGGTACATCCGATTACCAAATTCATATTCTGGATCTGGTCCTTGATACAGACGCTCATTCCTCCCACCCCTCCAGATTCATGAGTATACGATCCAAGTAACTCTCAAAGGATCTGATTTCCTCCTCCGAGAATCCCTTGTAATAAATCTCTCCCATTTTATCTGAAACAGCATCATAAGCCGTTTTCAGTGAACGGGCTTTATCTGTCAGAATCAGCAGCGTTTTTCGCTTGTCGCTGTTATCTTGAGTGCGCGTGATTAAGCCCTGCTTTTCCATGCGATCCAGCATAGTTGTAAGCGAAGTGATAGCAAGTCCGCAACGATCTGATAGGGCTTTGATGGGAATACCATCCCCCTGCCACAGCACGAACAAGATTCGCCCCTGCGCACCGTTAAAGGCATCAACATTGTTCTCGCTGAGGACCTTTTCAAAGATTCGATCACCTAGCTGCTTGATCTTTGTGATCAAAAATCCTCCGTTCATCTTCATGCAAATT
>CAMKEX010000296.1 GCA_946411695.1 uncultured Lachnospiraceae bacterium | reverse complement strand
TCAACAGCTTCGACCAGGAAGGCGTCCAGCTCGGCAAGCTCCTCGCAAAGCGCGTCCTTGCACACGATACTGACGGCGCCCTCAAGGCATATGCAGACCTTTTCGAGATCTGATCATTTCCGTGTGCCGCTTTAGCCGGCTGATCGAATATTGAAAAACAATATGCCGCGGACAGACTGCACTACAGTTTGTCCGCGGCATTCTATTATTCATGGCCTTCTCTCTGCGGATCGGCCCCCGGAATTCCGCGGTGGTTTTTCATCAATCACGCCGCATCATCCAATCATGCCGCATCATCCGCTTCCCTCTCCTCTTCATATTCCTGTCCTGCCTCTATGATGGCTTCGAAAAAGGCTCTGGCGGTGTCATATTCCATAAGTGCCGCCGCGTCAGGACTTCCGTCGACATTCCTGCGCACCGACACCTCCGGATGGAACTGAACGCCCAGGCAGAAGCTCTTGTCTTTTCTCTCCACTGCCTCAATGATCGGGACTCCGTTGGTGTCGGTTGTTCCTGTCACGCTAAGCCTTGTCCCCTCGACATTCGACACGGCCTGGTGATGCCATGACGGGACATTTTCCAACAATGTTTTTCCCGTCACCTGATAGAGGAGGGAATCCCGGGCAGATACATCTACCCGATGGGTCGTATAATCCTTCAGTTCCGGATCTCTGTGCTCATCATTGCAGACAACTCCCATTTCCTCAAACCATGTCGGAATATCCTGTGCGATTTCCGCCCCGGATACCACCGAAAGAAGCTGCATCCCGCGGCAGATTGCCAGCACCGGAATGTCATTTTCCAGACAGTAGTCCATCAGAATATAATCCGAGACATCCCTTTCGGCATAATAGACATTGTCGCTCTCCACTCCGTGCCACTCCTGCTCGTCGTAATACAGGGTGGGGCTGAGATCGACGCCGCCGGGAAACACCACACAGTTAATCCCTTCCATGACCTCTTCAATATTTGAATTCTGCCAGGTATTGACCTTCACCTTTTTGGCCGCTTCCGGGGACAGGATTCCGTGCTCCCCGCAGGCGTTCACCAGCCTGCCCTGATCATCATATTCCAGGTCATAGGATCTGACCATATCCAGAATAACAGGTCTTCCTCCTGCATCCTCTATAGCAGTGATCGTACTCGTATAGCCGTAAGTCGTCTCTATATTCGTCCATGCCAGCGCGACAACAGGTCCCCCGGCTTTGTCTGCGGCATCCGCCGCCGCGCCCCGGTTTCCTGTCTCTGCTACTGTCGGGCCGCCTGCGCATGCGGCGGCAGACAAGAGCAGGAGGATCAGGCCCGCTGTTATTGCAAAGCTTTTGAATCTCTTCATATATTTACCGCCTTTTCCGTCTGCAGCTGAAGATATCCGGACTCCGTGATGATCCCGGGAATCCTGCGGTCCGTCTCCTCTGTGGCAATCCTCTCCAGCTCCTGGACGTCAAAGGCTGCCATCACCAGGACAGCATCGGGTCTGCAGTGTTCCAGGAACCTGTCATAATATCCCGCGCCGTGTCCGCAGCGGTTCCCCTTCCTGTCAAAGGCGACACAGGGAACGATGACCGCATCCACCTGCTCCGGCAGAAGAATCTCCGATCGATGCAGATCCGGCTCCGCGATTCCGTAGGCGCCGCTGCGCCAGGCCTCCTCTCCCCGGGGAACCGCCGCCTTCATAATGCCGTTTGGAAGGGAAACAGGATAAGCCACCTTCCTGCCGGACTGCTCCAGCTGCCTGTTGAAGCTGTCCACATCGGCTTCCTCCGTCATGGCCCTGTAGGAAAAAACAGTCCTGATATTCTCAAATTCCGGTCCTGAAAACAAGACCTCCAGATGCCGGCAGATCTCTCTGCTTTTCTGTATCCGCTCCTGTCGGGTGAGGCTCCGTCTTCTCTCGATTGCCAGTTTCCGCTGGTCTTTTTTTTGCATACGTATTTCGTCCCTGTCTGCAGGCACTTGGTCTACCTCTCTGTTCTTCCTATACAGAATAAAAAATATTTTCAGGTTCCAGTGCAGGAATGCATGTACAGCCCTCTCTGCACAGCTGATCCGCGCTCTTCCGTATTGTAACACCTTTCCGGCATTTCTGTAGTCTCCCGGCGCCAGCACAGGGCTGAAAATAAACCATTTCCACATTTATTTTCGGAAAAACCGTGAAAAATCGTATAATTTGTGAATTCCATTTCAGTAAAAGACTGTGTTACTCTATAGGCAGACAGAACAGGCGCTCCCGCGCCCTCTTCGGGATGTTCGGAAACATTTCGTCCAGACAAAAGGAAATTCATAAATAAAAGCTCCACCACCACATATGCAGAAGGAGGCATACGATCATGGGATTTAAGTCCGATATTGAAATCGCGCAGGAAGCTCATCCTGAGAAAATCACTGCAATTGCAGCAGGACTGGGCATTGATGAGAAGTACATTGAGCAGTACGGCCATTACAAGGCCAAGATCGACTACAATTATCTCAAAGATCACGCAGATGCTCCTGACGGAAAACTGATCCTCGTGACCGCGATCACCCCCACACCCGCAGGTGAGGGCAAGACCACAACCAGTGTCGGTCTGGCTGACGGCCTCCGCGCCATCGGCAAGAAGACCGTAGTCGCTCTCCGCGAGCCCTCTCTGGGACCGGTCTTCGGCATCAAGGGCGG
>CAMKEX010000295.1 GCA_946411695.1 uncultured Lachnospiraceae bacterium | reverse complement strand
AGGGACGGTCCTTTCGTTTCTGTCCCCCTGTTTCATGAAAACAGGGGGACAGACGCAAAAGGACCGTCCCATTAAACTATCACTTCGGATCTTCTGACCTTTTCATATCCATCTGTCTGCTTCTCCTCCATGCAAGCGGCGGCATCCCTTCCGCCTGTGAAAACAGCTTTATAAATCCCTTCAATGAAAAGCCGGTCCTCTCCGCAATTTCAGTGACCGGCCACTCCGTCCGGATCAGAAGGGTTTTGGCATAATCCAGCTTCTTATGGTTCACATATTCAACTGGAGAATAGCCTGTATCCCTTTTGAACCTGCGGGAAAAATGAAAACTGCTCAGGGAAGCTGTCTCTGCAAGTTCTTCCAGTGTGATCCTGCGCCCTATATTTTCATTGATATAGGCCGTGACCTGATCTATATAGGAAGCTCTCCCTGCGTCCTGCGCACTGCCGCCATGCAGATAGCGCAGGATCTCATATACCCTGAGGGATTCCTCGAATTCAGTCTCTGTCCTCCCATCCTCATAAAACTGCATCGTTTTCTCAACAAATGCGGAAAGAGCCGCTGCATTCTGCTTTTCGACCACAGCCCCCCGCAGGCTCAAAATGTGCTGGCAGATCTCATGGGCATTGGATCCCTCAAAATGAAGATAATAGAATTCCAGCCCATCCATATCCGCATAATAATAATGGGGCTCCCGGCAGTCGATCAGTATTGCGTCCCCTGCCATCAAACGACTGGATTTCCCCCGGTACTCCACATGCAGACATCCTTTTTTGACGCACAGCACAAGTACCGGGGAAAAGTAATCCCTCCGGATCGCATAGGCGTGCGTGCAATAATAGTGCCCGATCTGAGTAATGTAAAAATACAGGGATTTTGCCGTGGGCAGCGGTGTGAAGAGATGCCCGCTGGACTTTCCCAGTACTCCCGTCTCCTGCAGCATCCTGAAGTCAAGTCTCACGTTCTTTCCTCCATAATAAAAAACCAGTAAAAAAATATGCTTTCTGTCTCAAGTGCCGGACATGTTCGTCTCTTCCACGATCCTCCTGCTCCATTGTAACACCCTGCTTATGAAAGGAAAACAATAAGAGCAATATCGGCGAAGTTTAGAGCAACGAACAGGATAGGATACTTTGGTTTTAAGAGTATACTCAGAATCATCAAAGGAAAGAAAACTCTTTCCTGAAACAAAGAAAACCAAGAACTCAAAGAAAGCACAGAAGTCACAGAAAACAATAAACAAGGCACAAAAGTCTCAGAACAAAGAATATTCAAAAGCCATTTAAAACAGGAGGAAAAGAAAATGATCAACGGAGAAAAGAAGATTGCAAGGCCTTTCAGATGGGGTATCGTAGGCGGCGGCCGCACCAGCCAGGTCGGTTACAAGCACAGGCTCGGCGCCCTGATGGACAACACCAATTTCGAGCTCGTGGCTGCGGCATTTGACATCGATCCCGAGCGCTGCGTCGACTTCGGCAGAGAGCTCAACATGGATCCCGCACGCTGCTATCCCGATTACAAGACCCTCTTCGCAGAGGAGGCAAAGCGCGAGGACGGCATCGAGGTCGTGGACGTGGCAACCCCCAACTTCCAGCACTATGAAGTGACAAAGGCAGCCCTCGAGGCAGGCCTGCATGTCATCTGCGAGAAGCCCCTCTTCTTCGAGAGAGAGCAGGGCGAGGAGATCAAGAAGCTGGCTGAAGAGAAGGGCAAAATCGTAGCAGTCACCTATGGTTTCTCCGGCTTCCCCATGCTCAAGCAGATGCGCGCCATGATCCGTGACGGCGCCATCGGCAAAGTCAACATGGTCGAGCTCCGCTATACACACGGCTTCGGCTGCGACGCCACTGCCGATGTCAAGGCAGAAGGCCAGAAATGGAGAGTCGACCCCAAGAAAGTCGGCAGAGGCTTCGTCCTCGGTGATCTTTCCACCCACACCTTCTACATGAGCGAGCTGATCTGCCCCGAGCTGAAACTGGACGAAGTCCTCTGCTTCCGCCAGGCCTTCGTAGGCAGCCGCTATCCTCTGGAAGACAATGCATATGTCCTCATGAAATACGAGGGCGGCGCTGTAGGCCGTATGTGGACCTCCGCTGTCAACGCAGGCGACATGACCTCCCAGCACATCCGCATCGTCGGCTCCAAGGCCTCCCTGGAATGGAACGACTCCACCGCCGACAGGCTGATCTTCGAAGAGCAGGGAAAGCCCCAGCAGGTCCTTACCAGAGGAATGGATTACCTGGATGACCTCGCAAAGGAAGACGAGCGCCTGGGCGCCCTCCACTTCGAGGGTCTTCCCGAGTCCTGGGCAAACCTCTACACCCGCTTTGCCATCGTGATGGATGCCAAGAACCGCGGCGACGAGGAGACCATCAAGAATACCATCTATCCCGACATCGATGCCGGCATCGACGGCATCCGCTGGATCAATGCCTGCGCCGAGTCCGCAGACAAGGGCTCTGTCTGGACTAAGTTTTAACCCCAACCGTAGGGACGGTCCTTTTGTTTGTGTCCCCCTGTTTCCATGAAACAGGGGGACAGAAACAAAAGGACCGTCCCTAAATGCCCGTCACCTAGATTCACATGACTTTCTCAAACCGGAACATCTCCCCGCCGTCTTCAGAATCTTCCGCATATGCGGTTTCCGGATCCCGGGGATCGGGATGGAGGCCGTTGAAAAACTCTACGATGTG
>CAMKEX010000294.1 GCA_946411695.1 uncultured Lachnospiraceae bacterium | reverse complement strand
CCTCACATGCCCTGCACCTGACCTGCACCGGCCCGTCGGCGCACTGGTTTTATTCTACCTGTTTTTTGTATTCCTGTATACAAAATCTATTGCTTTTTTTGAAAGAATGTTGTTAACTATATACATCTGTGCAAAAGCATAAGCAGGGAGGCCGGCAGCAGCCGTGCCGCGAAAGTACTCCCCCTGCACGAAGCACATTGTTGAGGAGGAAGATCATGAAAAACCCTATGATTCCCGAAGATTACCATTCCGCGCTGAACCTGCACGATACACAGGTCGGCATCAAGACTGTCAAGGACTTTTTCCAGGGCATGCTGGCCGAGAGACTCAATCTCCTGCGCGTTTCCGCACCGCTCTTTGTCGATCCCGCTTCAGGTCTGAACGATAACCTGAACGGCGTCGAGCGCCCCGTCAGTTTCGATATTCTTGAGCAGGACGGCCGTATGGGCGAAGTTGTTCAGTCCCTTGCCAAATGGAAACGCTACGCTCTCAAAAAATACGGTTTCCAGGTGGGCGAAGGTCTCTATACAGATATGAGCGCCATCCGACGGGATGAAGTCACCGACAACATCCATTCCATCTACGTCGACCAGTGGGACTGGGAGAAGATCATCCGCAAAGAGGACAGAAATCTCGAAACTCTTAAAACAGTCGTCCGCGATGTCTACCGGGCACTGCGCATGACTGAGCGCTACATGTCCATCCGCTACGATTATATTGAAGAGACTCTTCCCAGAGAGATCTATTTCATCACCACTTCCGAACTGGAAGCCCGCTTCCCCGACAAGACTCCCAAGGAGCGCGAGTACATCATCACCCGCGCCAAGGGCGCAGTCTGCATCATGCAGATCGGTGACAAACTCCACAGCGGCCTCCCCCACGACGGACGTGCACCGGACTACGATGACTGGCAGCTGAACGCGGATATCCTTGTCTACTATCCCGTCCTGGATATCGCCCTCGAGCTCTCCTCCATGGGCATCCGCGTAGACGCAAAGTCCCTCGCGGAACAGCTCAAAAAGGCCGGCTGCGAAGAGCGCGCGGAACTTCCTTTCCAGAAGGCCATCCTGAACGACGAGCTCCCCTTCACCATCGGCGGCGGCATCGGACAGTCCCGTATCTGCATGTTCTTCCTGCGCAAGGCCCACATCGGTGAGGTCCAGTCCTCTCTCTGGCCCGAAGAGACCGAGAAGGTTCTTCAGGAAGCAGGAATCCGCCTCCTGTAATTTTTATCAGAGTTTTACAATTGACCAGGCTGCGGCACCGCTTTTTTGAACGGTGCGCAGCCTGTTTTTTTGTCATGTTTTTTCAATTGTCGAGAAAGCGAAGCGGCGGAAACGAAATAAGAATGCGAAGCGGCGGAAACGAAATGAGAATGCGAAGCAACAGAGATGAAGTAAGAATGCGAAGCGACGGAAACGCGCAAAATCGGAAAGATCACCACTGCCGCAGAGGCAGCAAAGCGACCGGGGGACGCAGCGAGCAAAAAGTCACACATGCTTTAAAGCAGCAAAGCGGCACAAACGCCTCAAAATTGTACCGTTGTATACAATTATCCCAGAATTCAAATATTCAAATATTCATTTTTGGCAGTTTTTTGCAATTTTCTCTTGTCGTATCGTAATTCAGGCATTATAATGCATCGTATAGTTGTTTTTTTGAAGAAATTTGAGCTTGTCCGCGGTGCACATCTTCCCCGGCAGTTCAGTTTCGGAAATTATTTGACCTGTCGATTGTATACAATAATGCATTTTTGTGCACTCACATCCACTTTGTATACATTCCGGACCAATCAGAACTATGATCCTGTTTACAGCACACGGCACATTCTCTGACCGTTACTGTACCGGAGCCTTTCGGCAGACCACATTAAGGAGGTATTTTTATGTCTTATGTTGATGAAGTTCTGGAGAAGGTAATTGCGCAGAATCCCGCTCAGCCCGAGTTCCACCAGGCAGTCAAGGAAGTCCTTGAGTCTCTCCGCGTTGTCATCGAAGCAAACGAAGAGAAGTTCCGCAAGGAAGCTCTGCTTGAGCGTCTGACCACCCCCGAGAGAGCCATCCTCTTCCGCGTTCCGTGGGTCGATGACAAGGGTCAGGTCCAGGTCAACAATGGTTTCCGTGTACAGTTCAACAGCGCGATCGGACCTTACAAGGGCGGCCTTCGTTTCCACCCTTCCGTAAACCTCGGCATTATCAAATTCCTCGGCTTCGAGCAGGTCTTCAAAAACTCCCTGACCGGTCTTCCCATCGGCGGCGGCAAGGGCGGCTCCGATTTCGATCCCAAGGGCAAATCCGACCGCGAAGTCATGGCATTCTGCCAGAGCTTCATGACAGAGCTTTACAGACATATCGGCGCAGACACTGACGTACCCGCCGGTGATATCGGCGTAGGCGGCCGCGAGATCGGCTTCCTGTACGGCCAGTACAAGAGAATCACTGCCCTCTATGAAGGCGTTCTGACCGGCAAGGGCCTTACCTACGGCGGCTCCCTGGCAAGAACCCAGGCTACCGGCTACGGCCTCGTATATCTGACCCAGGAGCTTCTGAAGGATCACGGCACAAGCCTCGAAGGCAAGACCGTCTCCGTCTCCGGCGCAGGCAACGTCGCAATCTATGCGATCGAGAAGGCTCAGCAGCTGGGCGCCAAGGTCGTCACCTGCTCTGATTCCACAGGCTGGATCTATGATCCCGA
>CAMKEX010000293.1 GCA_946411695.1 uncultured Lachnospiraceae bacterium | reverse complement strand
CAAACGGGATTACACATGTGTCGGTAATCTCAAAAGAGGACTGGCTGAGCGAGATTGGCGCAGAAGTCGTAAATCAGCAAAAGGAAGGGCTTCCTCTCCCGCTTTACAGGCTGGCAGGAGGTCGTGCTCATGCGGCTGGATATGGAAAGGTAAGTGAATGGAACTGAAAATAAGAAAAGACATGCGGCAATAAACAGCATGAACATCCGCCGGATATCTTTTCAGGATATCCGGCTAATTTACACGGCAAAGACTAACGAACGATTGGACGCATAGAAAGGAGAGAATAATGATCAGAATGAATAACAACAGGAGCTACGACGCGATGACTGGAAGATACGGATTACCAGACAAAGGGAGAATGAGATGGATTTCAGAGAACAGATTCGATGGATGGAGAGAATCAATATAAGTGATATGGATCGTGTGCCGGAATGGGCACGTGCGGAAAAAATGGAAAGAATCGTACCGCTTAAGGAGTTGTGGAAATATCCCAAAATCCCCACAGATACGACGCAAAGGAACAAAATGAAAGACATAGGCAGTAAGAAAAAGAAACATGCAGCGATCAGAAGAATTGTCATCTTATGTATTTTTGCCGTGATGCTTCTTACCGGGGGCGTCTTTTCCCATTTTGGCGGATTTGGAACCGGGGGGAGTGCAGACCCGGAAGAATTTGCTGCATATGCGGGACAGGTTTCGGAGATAACGATTCCTGAGAATACCAGAATCATTGCGCTGGGAGAGGCAACGCATGGGAACCGGGAATTCCAGCAGCTGAAACTGGATGTGTTTCAGATCATGGTCGAACGATATGGCGTCAGGGCGTTTGTCCTGGAGGGTGATTACGGCGGATGCGAAGTTGTTAACCGCTATATTCACGGCGGAGAAGGCACAGCAAAAGAGGCTGTTGCCGCGATTGGGTTTGCTATCTACCGGACCGGGGAAATGGAGAACCTGATTTCCTGGATGCGCAGCTATAACGAGACTGCTGCTGACGGAGATGATATCCGTTTCTATGGGTTCGATATGCAGCGAACAGAATACAGCTATCAGTTCCTTCTGGAAGAATTGAAGAGCCTGGGGCATGATACTGCAGAATTGGAGAAACTCCGGGACGGTGAGGACTGGTCTGTTTTGTATGATCGTGAGGAGAGGATCATGGTTTTTACACAGCTCAGACAGGATCTTTCAGAGAGAGCTTCCGCATCCGACAAGGATCAGGCGATAGATAAAGCGGTGCATCTGGCAGACATTCTATTGCAGAATCAGGTGATGGAAAAGGTATATGAAGGAAATTTCGCGGATGCCAATGGGATCCGGGACCAGTACATGGCGGACAATACGATGTGGATCCTCGAACAGGAAGAGAAGAGGGGGAATGACAGGATCTTCATTACGGGACATAACGGCCATCTGGAGCAGTCCGGCACATATGTCGGCGGTGAGAATAAGGTTATGGGGAATCTGCTGACTGACAGGATTGGAAAGGATGCATACTTCGCCATAGGGACGGATTTTTATAAGACGACATGTAATTGTCCGACAAGCTCTGGAAAACGTGTGAACAGGACATTTTATTCGAGGGATCCGCTTGCGAAGGCGTCCAGTAAAAACGGTTTTGACGTTTCCTGGCTGGATTTCTCGACTATACCAGCTGATTCAAGTATGGCAGAAATGGTGAACGGATACATCTTTATGGGCAGCCTTGGAGATAATCCGATGGATGGCCTGAACGGAATCGTGTTTCGGATCCTCCCGTATGCTTATCGGGTCTGGCAGGTTCCGTCAGAGCTGTATGACGGGATGATCTTTGTGACAGAAGCGCATCCTATAAGTATCAATAACTGAAAGGTACTGGAAAAGCAGTGATCGATTATTCTTGTTTTTTGTTCTTGACTCTCACACTGTGGCAGGCATTAAGCTTGACGTGAGCTCAAAAACCAGTAACAGGAGGTACCGCCATGCTGAAGATCGGAGAATTTTCAAAACTGTCCAGAATCAGCGTCAGAATGCTACGCCACTATGATGAGATCGGCCTTTTGAAACCGGCTGAAATCGACCGTTTCACGGAGTACCGGTATTACAGAGAGGATCAGCTCCCGATAGCAGGCCGCATTGCCGCCCTGAAGGATATGGGCTTTTCCCTTGCTGATATCGTCAGGATCCTTGAAGTCTATGATGACCGTGAGAAATTGGAACAGTTCTTTTCTGCTCGTCAGGAAGAACTGGAGGCCTTATCAAAGGATACAGCATATAAGCTGACGCTTCTGGACGCAGCCAGAAAAAGGCTGAGAAAGGAAGAAGACATGAGTTATAATGTTACCCTCAAAACTATCCCCGAGCGCTATGCCGCGACCATCCGGATGACCATTCCCCGCTATGAAGACGAGGGCATGATCTGGGGCAAGTTGGCAGAGGAAACCTGCCGGTTGAATATCGTGGAGGATGACCCATGCCTGTGCGCGGTGACCTATCTCGATGGAGAGTACAAGGAAGAAAACGTCGAAATGATGGCGTGGAAGACCGTCAAGGGCAGGTATCCAGACACGGAGCACGTGAAGTTCCGCACGCTGCCGGAGGTCACGGTTGCGAGCTGCACCTATCAGGGAAGCTATACCCGGATCACGGATGTTTACACTGCCGTGATCGCATGGATGGAAGCGAACGGCTACGAAGCTGCTGAGCCGATGTTCAACATTTACCACGTCAGCCCGCATGAGA
>CAMKEX010000292.1 GCA_946411695.1 uncultured Lachnospiraceae bacterium | reverse complement strand
GCAGGAGGATTCCGCTGTACATCTCCGGATATTTTCTGGCATCCATGGAATTCATAATAAAATAACCCAGTCCCGATGTTGAAGCAAAGAGCTCCGTGATCATGAGCAGGGCGACAGAAGTTCCCAGAGAGGATTTCAGGGCCGTCAGGATTCCGGGTGTGATGCCCGGCAGGATCAGGTGGCGGAGGGTGTCTGCCGGTCCTGCCTTCATGCTTCTCATCACATCCGACAAGGCCGGATCAATTGCCGCAGTACTGTCCCGGATAATGATCGTAATCTGAAAAAAAATAGCCAGGAAGATCAGGCAGATTTTGGAACTGTCCCCGATTCCCAGCATCACGACGATGATCGGCATAAAGACGACCTTGGGTACCGGATAGACCAGCCTGAAAAAGGCACCCAGCACTGCATCTGCCGCAGGAGACCTTCCCATGAGGATGCCCAGCGGGACAGCACAGGCAAGTCCCAGAAGTGTTCCCAGCGTGATGCGCCGGAAACTGGCCGCTATATGCATCCAGGTCTTCTCTTCTCTCAGCAGTCCTGCCAGTGTAGCAAAGGTCCCGGCCGGTGTCGGAAGAAAATACCGGTCAAGCCCCGTTGAAGCGGCCTGCCACAAGAGCAGAAGCGCCGCTATGCTCAGGAAGGTTCCTGCCACCGTTCTTTTTGTCATCATCGTTCTCCACTATCACACTGTTTCCTGCAGTGCCGCTCCTAAAAGCGGCAGCGCGAGGAGAAATCCCGGAACGGGTTTCTCCGATGCAGTTGCAGGATGTTTGGAGGAGACAGGGGACGGTTCTGTGTCTCCTGTTTCCTGGGGAAAAGGAGACACAGAACCGTCCCCTGTCTCCTCCTTCACTCTTGTATCTGCAGCAGCGATTCCCTGATCAGCCTGCTGCGCTCATCCAGTTCTGCAGTATTGCTGTCAGCCATCTGCCGGCCGCCCTCCCAGGTTTGCCGGATTCTTCCTGTCTCCGGATCAAAAACCGCGACGCGGTCGCCCATGCACAGGGCCTCCTCGATACTGTGCGTGACGATCACGGAGGT
Source organism: uncultured Lachnospiraceae bacterium (assembly GCA_946411695.1). Taxonomy (GTDB): domain Bacteria; phylum Bacillota; class Clostridia; order Lachnospirales; family Lachnospiraceae; genus CAG-791. The sequence goes on along the minus strand of CAMKEX010000292.1, from coordinate 1,736 downwards.
CATACCCGTATCCTCCAGAAAAGTCTTCATAAAGCTCTGCAGTCGCATACGGTTGCGCAGATCCAGAGCTGAAAAAGGTTCATCCATTAAAAGGAGGGAAGCTCTGCTCATGACCGCCCGTCCCAGAGCAGTTCTCTGCAGCTGGCCGCCGGACAATTCCGCGGGGAATCTGCGGGCAAATTCACGAAGACCGAGATAGTCCAGCAGCTTTGCCAGTTCGTTTTCGTCCACCCTTTTTTTTCGCAGCCGCGCGGGAAGAAGAATGTTCTCCCGCACAGTCTTCCAGGGAAAAAGACCGTAATTCTGAAAAATGAGCGCAATATCATTTCTGGGGCCCTGCAGCGGCTTTCCTTCAAACAGAATCTGCCCCTGCGAAGGTTTCAAAAGTCCGCACAGGAGCTTTAAGAGCGTGGTCTTTCCTGCGCCGGACTCACCCAGGATCGCGACACATTCACCTCTGCAGACCTGCAGGTCCAGATTGTTCAGGACATACCGGTCCGGCTCCTCCGGATAAGAGAAGGAGACCTCCCGCGCCTCGACAATGATGTTTTCCGACAAATTTGTCATTGCACTACCATTTCCTCATAGGTAAAAGGACTGTCTAAAAGTCCCTTATTCACCATAAATTCCTCGATACTTGCGACATCCTCCTCTGTAGGCACACAGTCCAGCGTATAGGAGGGAACCGCATATCTGCCCTGAAGAGGTTCAGCTACATTTGCCTTCTCATAGAACAATTCCAGACAGGCATCGGGATCTACATTGATTTTCTCAATGGCTTCGTTATAGGCATCCCGGAAGGCATCGAGGGTACCTGCCCCGTCCTCGATCAGAGCTTTTCTGAGCGTGACGACACTCTGCGAATAGTTTTTCCCGAGTTTGGTATCGTCGATGACGGTGCCGCATCCGCGGGACTCGGCCTCGATCGCCAGGGGGTCCGGCAGGATCGCCGCCTGAATATCACTGCCTTCCATGAGCAGGTCCAGGCGCAGGGTCAGTTTGGGAATATTGACCATTTCCACTGAGGACAGGTCCACACCCAGATCCTCCAGATACCGGCCCACCAGATACTCCATCATAGTGTTTTCGGAGATACCGATCTTGCTGCCGGCAAGCTGTTCGGGGGCAGAGATCCCGGAGTCCGGAGCGGACGCCACGATAAACCTGCCTTCCGAGGCATCGCCGCCGAATGCCATGGCCACTGTCTTCATTCCGTCCTCCGCCGAGGATTTGTTGATCAGGCTCTGGACGATCATATCGGTCATCATTCCGTCCAGTTCCCCCGCTTCATAGGCGACAGACTGGTCGGAGGCGCTCTGAAACTCGATGATCTCCACATCCAGACCATGTTTTTGGAAAAGGCCCTCCTCTACGGCCACATACAGAGGAAAGCTGTCCGCGATCTGCAGGACGCCGATCCGGACAGGACCGCGGGTCTCAGCCTCCCCGGCCTGCTGCTGTGCACCGCCCGACTGATCTTCCCCGGTCTGCTGCTGTGTGCCGCCGGGCTGATCTTCCCCGGCCTGTTTCGCTGATCGACCTCCGCATCCTGCCGTCAGCAGACAGAGCAGCACAAGGACGGCCAGCGCAGCTGCCCTTCGTTTTTGTATGGTTTTCCTGATGGTACTGATCATCTCATCCTTCCTCCTCAGTCTATATTCTGCCTTACGTTCTCACATAGGCCTGCATGACTTTGACCGGTCCTCCGACTGCCCTCAGACGGTATTTTCCTACAC
>CAMKEX010000291.1 GCA_946411695.1 uncultured Lachnospiraceae bacterium | reverse complement strand
ATCAGACAGTTGCTTTAGAGATTGCAAGACAGCTTTGGGACTGCATCGAAGAACACGGGAAGGAGGAATGCTTCGCCTATATCGCGCCCTCGAATGTAGCCCTTGGAGAGGACAAAAAGACAGTTGTCCAGCCAGATGTCTACGTACACTGCCATCCGGAGAGAGAGACACTGACCGGACCTCACCGTGGTGCACCCGATTTTGTCATTGAGGTTCTCTCACCTTCAAATCCGGAAAACGATCTATGGAGAAAACGGGCGCTTTATCGAAGACACGGAGTACGGGAGTACTGGATCATCGATCCGGCCGGCTTTTCGGTTTACGTCTTTGATTTCGAAAAAGAAGGCCCGGGAGAGGAAGCACCTAGGAGATATGCCTTTGATACCGAGGTGCCGGTCCGGATTTCAGACGGCACCTGCAGGGTGGATTTTCGTAAGGTGTATCGCAAAATTGAGCATTTTTACAGTGTGAATCCCTGAATGCATGACTTGTGTCCGCATATCTGATGATTTGGATTATGGTGGAGACAAGTGTGCCTGAAAAAACTGAAAAAGACAATGCTCTTAGCTTTCCGGACAGCCCTGACGAGCAGGTGCTGTCCTTTCTTTATCCGTGCGTTCTGTATATGATTGGTTTTTCAAATGTGGTTTTATTACAAAACGACATAATATTTACCAAAGAGATGTTGGAACCATGGTATAATTATTGTCGGCAAATTTTCGGTGCGAAGCCATCGCGCAAGGGCGCTCCGGCATGGGAGGTTGGTATGATGGAACTTGAACATATTCTTCCGGCGGATATTGAAAAGACAAGCTTCCGGATCATTGAGAAGGAACTGCATGAAATGGGCAGGGAGATTCCGGAGGACAAAAAGCATGTCATCCTGCGCGTGATCCACACAACGGCGGATTTTGAATATCTGGACACGATGGCTTTCAGCGAAGAGGTTCTGCAGAAGGCCTCCGATGCGATCCGGAGAGGGGCGCATATCGTCACAGACACGACCATGGCCATGTCCGGGATCAACAAGAGAAAGCTGGCCTCTTTCGGGGGACAGGTGCACTGCTACATTGCGGATCCTGATGTTGCCGAGCAGGCAAAGAAGGCCGGGACGACCCGTTCCGCTGCTGCTGTGGACAAGGCGATCCGCGAGGCAGAAGAGGCTGATGTTCCTCTGATCTTTGCTGTGGGCAATGCACCTACAGCGCTCATTGCCCTGGAGGACAAGATCCATCAGGGCTATATGCCGGAACTTGTCATTGCGGTCCCGGTGGGCTTCGTCAATGTCGTTGCCGCCAAGGAGCGCATCATGGCGGCCGGCGTGCCCTATATCTGCAATCGCGGCAGAAAGGGCGGAAGCAATGTCGCCGCCGCGATCTGCAACGCGATACTTTACAACCTATAAGAACTGCTGATCGGGCGTTTTACAGGGCAAACAATGGAACTTAACGAGTACATCGAAAAGGGCGGACAGAGGCTCCGTCTGGGATATACGACGGGAAGCTGCGCAGCCGCAGCGGCAAAGGCGGCGGCCCTGATGCTTCTGACAGGGCAGAGGGTTACACAGGTGCAGCTGAAGACTCCGAAAGGGCTGGACCTGATCCTGGAGATCGAGGACATCTGCTTTTTGCATGAGCAGAACGCCGGTCCGGATACTTGTACGGATGTAGTTTCCTGTGCCGTTCAGAAGGACAGCGGGGATGATCCGGACATTACCAACCACGCCCTGATCTATGCAAAAGCTGCCCGTTCCGACATACCGGGTATCCGCATTGACGGAGGCGAGGGAGTGGGCCGTGTGACAAAACCCGGGCTGGATCAGCCGGTGGGAAACGCAGCCATCAACAGTACCCCCAGACGGATGATCAGGGAGGCAGTTCTGGAAGTTCTGGAACTTCAAAGATCCGGACAGGCAGAATCCTCATTTCAGAAAACAGAGCAGGGGGATTTCGGAACAGGACACTGGAAAGACAGTGAGCAGAGAATTCCGCAGGGAATAGATATAACCATCTCTGTCCCGCAGGGGCGGGAGCTGGCGGCCAAGACCTTCAACCCAAAACTCGGGATCGAGGGTGGGATCTCTATCCTGGGCACCAGCGGAATTGTCGAGCCCATGAGCGACCAGGCCCTGCTGGATACCATCCGTGTGGAGATCCGGGTCCGGAAGGAGGAGGGACTGACAATCCTTCCCGCAGCGCCGGGCAATTACGGCAAGAACTTTTTCCTGGAAAAATACGGATTTTCCCTGGATACGGCGGTGACCGCCTCCAACTTCATTTACGACACAGTCAAGATGGCAGCGGACACCGGATTTACAAAAATGCTTTTTGTGGGCCATATCGGAAAACTGGTCAAAGTGGCCGGCGGCATCCGAAACACCCATTCCCAGTACGGCGATCACCGCATGGAGATCCTGACGGAGATTGCGGAGAGCATTCTTTTGAAGGACGAAAAAGGACAAAAATCCGATAAGGACGGGACGATTCCGGCAGAGTCCGGTGAAAGCGTTCGCCGCAAAGAGGAGCTTGCCGGAAGCCTGCGAACTGCGCTTTCGGACTGTGTGATGACCGATGAGGCAGTCCGCATCCTTCAGGAATACGGGATTGCGGAGGAAATCCTTTCCGAGATGACACGTCGGATCCAGACGGTCATGCAGGAATGGGCGCAGGGGAAAATACAGGTCGAAGTCGTTGTCTTTTCAAATGTGCACGGGGAACTGGGAAGAACAGAGAAGGCACTGGAATATATGCGGATTCTGCAGGAACAGATTTCCAGATAAACAAAGAGGTAGATG
>CAMKEX010000290.1 GCA_946411695.1 uncultured Lachnospiraceae bacterium | reverse complement strand
CGTCTGTCCCCCTGTTTTCATGAAACAGGGGGACAGAAACGAAAGGACCGTCCCTATTTTTCAAAGCGTATTACATTCCAGCTGAGGGAAGGCACCATGACATATGCCTTCCCCTTATTCATTTTTGCCGAAGGCCCTGCGCAGGGAGCCACATTCATGGGCTTTTCTTCCGTATTTACTGCTTTGACGTTGTCATACATTATCTGCGTGCCCGCTTTTTCCGCCCAGTCCGCAAACTCATGCAGTCCGACAGCATTCGTCTCGGTAGTAAACCATGCAAGGTCCAGGCGTTTGGGACGCCGGTCTGCAGGTCCTACCGAGTCCTCCCAGTTGAATCCGGAGACAAAATTCCCTCCGGGATAGCGGACCACCGGAACATTCAGCTTTCGGACCATTTCCAGGACGTCCCGGCGAAAGCCCTGCTGGTCCGCCAGAGGATGTCCCGGTTCATAGATGCCTCCGTAGACGGCCCTGCCCAGATGCTCGACAAAAGAGCCGTATATTCTGGGATCGATGGAACTGATGATATAGTCTTTGTCCAGCACTATTCTGGCTTTTTTCATTCAGTGCTCCTCCTGCTTTCTCTTTATGATAGTCATGATGCACAGACTCAGTCATGGTGCTCAGGCTCTTTCAATCCGACAGCTTCCAAACGGCACATCCATGAGGCGGCAGCTTTGCGCTCAAAACAGTTGGATCTTCCGCTTCAGTTCCTTTCCACAGTTCTTTGGCACTGGAATATTGCCGCTCGATTTCTTCCGTATCGATGGACATATCCTGCTCTTCTTCCGAAAGATTGAACATCGCCACGCAGCATCCGCTTCCGTCAATGCGGGGAGCAATCCAGGCAGCAGCATAGTCTGAAGTAAAGAGGGGGCTGGCGCAATAATTCTCCCGCTCTATCGCAAGAAGTTCCCGATTCGTGAGAATTTCTAATGTAAAGGCATCATTCATAGGCAGATTTCCGCCAATAAATAAAGGAGAACGCATCATGCACCACAAGGTCATCATGGTGCGCTGTTCATCTTCTGTAAACCGTCCGGCAGCCGTCTCTTCTCCGCACAGACGCAGTGCACCGACAGGAAGCATATCTGCATCAGGCCAGTGACCGGGACCAGAGTGGATACACCATTTTTCCGCCCGTTCAAACATGCCTTTGAGAAGATTCCAGTCGTCCCAGAAATCGTCCGTGATCCGCCACATATTGGCATATTGTTTGAGATGCTGTGCTTCTTCGACAGGGGCCGGACCCGGAGAAAGGCTCAGCACGATGTCCCGCCCGCAGCTGCGGCAGGCCTGCGAAATCAGTTCAATCTCTCTGCGGCAATGGGGATATTCTCTTGCGATGTCATCGCACTTTACAAAATCAACACCCCACTCCGCATACAGCCGGAAAATACTTTCATAATATGCTCTGGCTGCGGGATGGTCCTGACGTGCGCCGTACATATCCGGATTCCACTGGCAGATCGAATTCGGATCCGCCGCCTGGTCACATGAGTACTGCATACCATCGACTGCCTGAAAGCTTTTTATCGGAAGGTGTCTGTGCGCTGCCATTCTCGGGATACCCCTCATAATATGGATACCGAATTTCAGGCCCAGACTATGGATATAGTCTGCCAGAGGTTTAAACCCTGCTCCTTCCGCTGCGCTCGGGAAACGATTGACCGCAGGCATCAGCCTGCCGAATTTATCCATTGTCACATCAGAAAAGGGCTGATAGTTATGATCGACAGCTGCGGGCTGGTACCACTGAATATCGACTACCACATACTCCCAGCCAAAATCTTTCAATTGAACGGACATATACTCCGCATTGCGGCGGACATCTGCTTCGGTAACAGCTGTTCCGTAACAGTCCCAGCTGTTCCAACCCATCGGGGGATATTTGGTTAACATATGTATTCCTCCATAGACTCGGGGACGATCCTTTTGTTTCTTTTCCTCTCCGTCTTCTGTTTTTATGAATCAGGGGCAGACAAAAGGACCGTCCTAATTCAATTCCGAAAAACGGGCCATAAAGAAATCCAAAAAACGGCGGCTGGCTACGGGCAGCGCCTTTTTTTCTTTCATGGCAAAGGCAACCTTGCGTTTGATATCCGGTCTGGTGGGGATGGCAACGATGGAAAATGCCATTTTGCGCAGCGCCAGATCAGGCATGATCGAGACGCCGATTCCGGCTTCGACCATCGTGCATACAGAGAAATTATCATGCATGCGGAGCTCGATCTCCGGCTCCAGCCCCAGGTTGTGAAACATTTCAATGGGCTCTGAAAGACATCCGGTTTCCAGCTGTATATAGGGTTCGGATGCCAGTTCCTTCAGATCGATCCGTTTCCTTTTGGCCAGCCGGTGTCCGGCAGGCAGAATCGCGGAGTGACTGCCCTCCGTAATGAAAATTGTCTCCAGTCCTTTGACCGTTTCGGCATCCGGGCTGACAAAGCCAAAATCCACACTTCCCTGCCGGATATATTCCGGTACGGTCGTATAATCCCCCTGCCGCAGACGGAAGCGGACCCGGGGATACAATTCCTGAAATTCTTTGATGATCCGCGGCAGCCACTGCGAAGAATAAGAAGAAAGTGTGCCGATCCGGATCAGACCGTCTTCCAGTCCCAGTATTTCCTTGTCGATTTCCAATAGCCGATGGTATTCATTGACTGCCCGCTCAATATAGGGCAGGAGTTTTTTTCCTTCTTCCGTAAGGACGACACCGTTCCTGCTCCGGCGGATCAGATTCAGCTGCAGCTCCTTTTCCAGGGACTGTATCATCTGGCTGACAGCAGACTGTGTGTAGCC
>CAMKEX010000289.1 GCA_946411695.1 uncultured Lachnospiraceae bacterium | reverse complement strand
AAGCTGCTCAACATTCTGTTTCCCGGCTATTACAGGCCCAGGGAATTCAGAAGCTACAATTATGACAGCCGGATCGCGGTGGTGATCGAGGATGTCATCTACAACCTGCAGAAGCAGATCGCGATCGCTCTCCGCTTCAAGGAAGAGTATGCGGCGGAGACGGATTTCGAGCTCCGCATGTCGGCTGAGGAACTGGCGATCGATTTCCTGGACAGGATCCCCCATATCAGGGCGCTGGTAAATACGGATATGCAGGCCTCCTATGAGGGTGACCCTGCAGCCTTCAGTAAAGACGAGATCGTCCTGTGCTATCCGGGACTTCTGGCCAGCACCATCAACCGCCTGGCCCACGAACTCTTCCTGCTCGGCGTGCCGCTCATTCCCAGGATGATGACGGAGTACGCCCACAGCAAGACCGGTATCGATATCCATCCCGGCGCCACCATCGGCGAGTACTTCTTCATGGATCACGGAACCGGCATCGTCGTCGGTGAGACTTCGATCATCGGCAAACATGTCAAGGTCTATCAGGGCGTCACCATCGGCGCGCTCTCGACCCGCGGCGGCCAGCGTCTGCGCGGCGCCAAACGTCATCCCACAATCGAGGACAATGTCACGATCTATGCCGGCGCCTCGATCCTGGGCGGTGATACCACCATCGGAGAGGGCTCCGTCATCGGGTCCAACGTCTTCATCACGAGCTCGGTCAAGCCCGGCACCCGCATCAGTGTCAAGACCCAGGAGCTCATCATCCGCAATGGAGAGGATGATTCCGAGCTTGGCAGCACTCCGGAACCGGCCGAGGACATGGAGGAGTCCAGGCCGGATGACACCTGGTACTATGTCATCTGAGAAGAATCACAGAGTTCATTTCAATAATAGGATTTTTTCAAAAACAGAGCTCATTTCAAAACAGAGCACACTAATATCAACAGAGTTTTTTCAAATAGAGACAGACTGAATAAAGAACATTCAGGCAAGAGGAGAAAAAATGGCTATTACTGCAGGGATCAAAGGTGAGAAAAAGTTTATCGTCAGCGAGGATATGCTGGCTTCCAGAGTCGGCAGCGGCCTTGTAAATGTTTTCGCCACCCCGTCCATGATCGCCGGGATTGAGAATACAGCTGCCATGTCCGTTCAGCCCGAGCTCGAAGAGGGGAAAACCACTGTCGGCATAGCGATCACCGTCTCCCATGTCGCTGCTACACCTCTCGGAATGGAAGTCCGTATCGAGACAGAGCTCACAGAAACGGCGCCCAACGGCAAGGTCATGACTTTCAAAGTTACCTGCTATGATGAGGCCGGTCTGATCGGAGAGGGAACCCATCAGCGCGCAATCGTTGACCGCGCCCGGTTCGAGGCCAGGGCAAACGCCAAAGGTGCAAAATAAGGATCTTCATGGATACCTGCACTGAAGGGAGAAGGCATATGAAATTTGTCATTGAGCATCAGACATCATCATATATGCGGCTGCGTCTTTGCTGCGGCCGGTTTACAAAGGCTGAGGCAGAGGTGCTGGACTATGCCCTGTCTAATCTCAAAGGCGTCTCCGGGGTCAGACTCTATCCCGCTTCCGGCGGAATCGCGTTTTCCTATAAAGGTGACAGGGAAGTTGTCCTGAAAAAACTCCGGAACCTGCAGTTCCATAATGTAAAAATGTTCGCGGAGGAAATTGAGGAGAGTATCAGTTCAGAAGAACTGTCCCGAAGAAAGCTGAGCCCGGAGCTCAAGAGAAAATTACGCTGCAAGGTCATTGCCGAAGCGGCGGCGGATATGCTTCTGCCCGCCCCTGTCCAGCTTGGATTTCACGTCTACCAGCTCGTGACGCTGAAAAACCTGTAGACATTTCCAGTGAAGAGCTTATTTGACTTGCTTTGACAAAGCTTGAAAGGAACCGGGAATGCGACTGTCAGAAAAATGCGCCGTCTGCCTGTACGATAAACAAAAGGGACTTAGTCAGGATGAAGATTACCTGGCTGAGGTCAGGGAACTTCTGGAGAACCGTGATGTCGATGACACTTCCCCCTACATGGTATATCTGTTCGACCGGGCTTTTATAAACAGGTTTGGAGACCAGGGGGAGACCGGCCGATACCGCGCGATCAAACAGACTTTCAACGATCTCGTGCTCTCTATGGAGAACGAAGTGCGCGGGAAGATTGAGTCTGCGGCGGATCCTCTTGCTGCGTCTATTCTGTTTGCCCGCATCGGCAATTATATCGATTTCGGCGCCATGCAGGATGTAAGTACGGAGACTTTCCTCGGGCTCTTTGAAAACCCTCAGATGGGAGAGGCAGATCATCGGACATATCTTTCCTTCCTGGAAGAATGCGCCAAAGCGAAAACCTTCCTGCTCATTGCGGACAACTGCGGCGAAGTTGTCCTGGACAAGCTCTTTCTGGAACAGCTGGCAAAGCGCTTCCCCCGGCTTGACATGTACGTGCTGGTCCGGGGAGACGCCGTGCTCAACGACGTCACACCGGAGGACGCGGTTTATGCCGGCATCGACCGGCTGGCGCAGATCGTCTCCAACGGCGCCCCTATTCCGGGCACGGTCTACAAGATGCTGTCCCAGGAGGCGCGCAGGGTACTCGACACTGCGGATGTGATCCTGGCCAAAGGACAGGGCAACTACGAATCCCTTTCCCACCAGGGAAGACATATTTTCTACGTTTTTTTGTGCAAATGCGATTTGTTTACAACACGTTTCCAGGTCCCGAAGCTGACCGGAATGTTTGTTGAGGAAAAATGAGTCACGGGGGACGGTTCTGAAAAACTCATTGCACGCAATGAGTTTTTCAGAACCGTCCCCC
>CAMKEX010000288.1 GCA_946411695.1 uncultured Lachnospiraceae bacterium | reverse complement strand
AAAGAGGACAAAAAAGTAACAAATAATCCTTGCATGCACAGAAAGTGTGTGATAATATTCTAATGTTTGACATTGATTCGGACTATACTCTCCTGCCGGCAGATCTTTACTGCGGGAGAGGCAGAGAAAGGAATAGATCATTATGAGCATTATCCGGCTGATCCTGACCATTATTATGATTATTATCTGTGTGATCATGACTATCATCATTCTGATGCAGGAAGGAAAGTCTCAGGGACTGGGCGCTCTTGCCGGCTCCAACAACGACACTTACTGGGGCAGGAATAAGGGCAGGACCATGGAGGGCTTCTTGGTCAAGTTTACAACAGGACTTGTCGTCGCCTTTTTTGTGCTGGCTATACTGCTGAACATGCACATTTTCTGATCTGCAGCTCCGCATCCGCGGGGGCTGCGGCTGTCCGGCTCTGTACGGGCAGCACTGTGCCGGTACCTGATCATGGCCGGTATGACAGCTGTCACCCCGCGTATTATAAGGACGCGGTTTCAGCAGGCGAGTTTTGATGATGTCTCACAGCCCGGTATCGGACTGCGTAGTTGACTGCGGCACCCGGTAGGGTGCCTTTTGCGTTCATAGTGATGATTCTTCATTGTGCAGGACCCGCCGGAGGGTCTGCAGGGAAGGACCGCGCTCATTAAGAGCGCGAGCAACTGTTTTTTCGAGGAGGCCGTCAATATGGCAGATCAAAAATCCTATAAACTGGTGGCCAACAACAAGAAGGCCTATCACGATTATTTTATCGAAGAAAAATATGAGTGCGGCATCGAACTGTTCGGGACGGAAGTGAAGTCGATCAGGATGGGAAAATGCAGCATCAAGGAGGCTTATGTCGTCGTGTCCGGCGGTGAGGCCTACATCGAGGGAATGAATATCAGCCCCTACGAAAAGGGCAATATTTTCAACCGGGAGCCGCTCAGAAGGCGCCGCCTTCTGCTGCACAAGAGTGAGATCCTGCGCCTGCAGGGACAGGTTCAGACAAAGGGATATACTATCATGCCTCTGCAGGTCTATTTCAAGAGGGGGCTGGTCAAGGTCGAGATCGGTCTTGCGAGGGGCAAAAAGCTCTACGACAAGCGGGACGATCTGAGAAAGAAAGCGATCCGCCGCGAGACGGAGAGAGAGTACCGCGAACAACTCAAGCTGTAAGATCCGGTATTAATATAAGATATGGTATTAACATAAGATACGGTATTAACATCAGGGGACAGACACAGTATCGACATAAGGGGGCAGACAAAAAAACGGCGTTTTCCGCGTATCCGGGAAAACGCCGTTCAAAAAAGCAGGTGGCGGGAATCGAACCCGTCTCCCCAGCTTGGGAAGCTGGTATTCTACCGATGAACTACACCTGCATAGGGATTGTGCAGAGCACAAAGACTATTATAGCAGAAAAGAAAGACTTTGCAAGCAAAAAGGAAAAAAGATGCCGAAAAACAGTGATATCGAAGCGCGTGAAAGCGAAAAGAAAAAGAAGAGGAAACGAATCGCCAAAGCCGTGCGGAGATCTTCAAATGAAGCCCCGGCTGCCGATTCCTCTGTTCCGGAGGAGAAGGCGGCACCGAAAAAAAGGGTCCGAAAGCGCCCGCTCTCGCAGACCAGGTTTTTTGCCGGCCTCGCCGTACTGATCGCCACGATTTCCGCGGTGCTCTTTTTCAGTGCCTTCTGGGCCTTTACGACCTGGGCAGGACTGAAGATGGATGAGATCCTGTATCATCTGCGTGCACCGCTTGAAGGCACAGGCGGCGGCATGCTCACAAAGTACGCCTCCAGATGCCTTCTGCCTTCAGTTCTGATCATGCTCAGTATATTTGCCATGATCGTGCATACCCGCCACTCTTCAAAGGTGAGGGGGAGGTTTGTCAAGCACACGATCATCGGGGCTTCCATCGCCCTGGTCATCACTCTGACGGTGAGCGTCATCAAGCTGGACATCATCAAATTTCTCGAGGACCAGATGCAGGACTCCTCTTTTATCGAGGACAACTATGTCGATCCCAAGAAGACGGCGATGACTTTCCCCGAGAAAAAACGGAATCTGATCTATATCTATCTGGAATCCATGGAGATGACCTTTGCGGACGGGGAGAAGGGAGGCGCTTTTCCGCAGAATGTGATCCCCGAGCTGACAGAGCTGTCCATGGAGGGCGATAATTTCAGCGGAAATACCGGCCTTCTGAACGGCGGACATGTCATGCCGGGCTCCACCTATACCATGGCAGGTATCTTTACACAGTCCTCCGGACTGCCGCTCAAGATGGACCTTGGAGAGGAATTTACGGATGCGCGCGGTTCATTCAACAAAATGAACACGCAGGACTCCTTCTTCTCCGGTGTGACGACGATCGGAGACATCCTGGAGGGCGAGGGCTACAACCAGGCCTTTATGCTCGGCTCGGATGCCACTTTCGGCGGCCGCAGACTCTTCTGGACCGAACACGGGGATTATGAGATCGACGACTACAAGTGGGCCATCGAACAGGGACTGATCCCCAAGGACTACTATGTTTTCTGGGGCTATGAGGACGAGAAGCTGTTCTCCTATGCCAAGAACAAGGTGCTGGAGCTTGCGGATCAGGAGGAACCCTTCAATTTCTCCATGCTCACCGTGGATACGCATTTTGAGGACGGATACCGGTGCGGGCTGTGCAGGGATGACTTCGAGGGCAACCAGTATGCCAATGCCTTCGCATGCTCGAGCCGCCAGGTGAGCGAGTTCATACGCTGGATCCAGAAACAGGATTTCTACGACAATACCACGATCGTCCTCAACGGCGATCATCTGACCATGGACAGCGATTTCTGTATCGATGTCCC
>CAMKEX010000287.1 GCA_946411695.1 uncultured Lachnospiraceae bacterium | reverse complement strand
AAATACTCAGCACTTTAAATGTTGATTTATTACGTAATAATTAAGGTTTCAGTGTGAAAAAGAGATGAAAAGCCGGGACAGACGGTTTTGCCCAGTCTGTCCCGGCTTTTATTCGATGAACTACTATTATTTAGCGAGCAGCAATTATTTAGTGGACCAATTTTAAATTTAGTGAACCAATTTTAAATTTAGTGAACCAATTTTAATAAGTAAACAGCTTTTCCCCGGCGGACAGCTTTTTACCTGGTAAACAGCTTTTATTTGATAAGCTTTATGTAACAATAAAAATGCCGCAAGGCGTCACAAGACATTGGAAAGGCAACCGAAAATGATTTTATATGATGGCAAGCCGGAAGACACTACCGGACGTCTCCCGCGGGAAGTACGAACCTATGATTATCTGGATACTCTGCAGATTCCCTATCAGCGCACCGACCACGAGCGCGCCGATAACATGGAAGCCTGCAACGAGATCGATGCCGTTCTCGGTGTCTTGATCTGCAAGAATCTTTTTCTCTGTAACCGGCAAAAGACAAAGTTCTACCTGCTCATGATGCCCGGAGATAAAAAATTCAAGACGAAGGAGCTCTCCTCACAGATCAACTCCGCCCGTCTGTCCTTTGCCGGGGAAGATGCTATGCTGAAATACCTGGACATCGAGCCCGGCGCCGTCAGCATCATGGGATTGATGAATGACAAAGACCACGATGTCACACTTCTGATCGATGAGGACGTCCTCAAAGATGAATATATTGGCTGCCATCCCTGTGTGTGCACCAGCAGTTTAAAACTCCGCACCTCAGACCTGATTGAAAAGTTCCTGCCGGCTACGGGACATACCTATACGACGGTCCACCTGGTCGGTGAGGACTAGTTCTCCAGACAATAGCCAAGCCAGACCACGCCATTCTCAAAGGCTTTGACACTTTTAAGTTTTCATGGAAATGGGCTCCCGCTTCTTCGGGAGCCCGTCCATAATACTTTTGTCCATTCGTATCACTCCGGCGTGATGGTGATATTTCCGCTGCTGAGCAGAACCTCATTCCGGAGTGATAGCGGCATCTCCGTTGATGATCAGAATCTCATTCCAACGTGATAGTGACATCTCCTCCACTGAGCAGATTCAGCATTTCCTGCTCCGGCAGGTCAATATGTCCCAGTCTTGTATAGGCCCAAGAGTTCGACCCGTAGAAGATCACTATCTGATTTCCCGAGTAGAGAACAATGTCTCCCGAATCTGTAACTGTCTGCTGATCTTCACGTACAATGTTCTGACCGATCGGACCAACCTGCTCAAAACCGCCGTACATGGACATCCGAATCGTGAGCGGGCAAAGATCCTGAAGCGCTTTCACTGATCCATTCTCTTCCCATGCCACAGGCACTTCTGTCTCTCCGATCAATAACCGCATAGTATTCTCTGCTCCGCCTTTCTCTTCATCATCCGCTTTGCTTTCTTCTCTTTTCTCTTCTGCTATGGGTTTTGAAGAGGCCCCGTTTTCTGAAAACTGTACTGCATCTTTCTCTTCTTCTGAGTTCTCTGCAATCTCTGTCTGTGCAGAAGAAGGCTGTACAGGAGACGACTGCTCTGCAGCAGGCTCCTCATTCTGCGGTCTGCAGCCGGTCGGCATTATTACTATCATTGCCATCATCGCAAATATCGCACAGATTTTTTTCATCTCACTTATCCTCTGCATCCCTCCGGACGCTTTGCTTTCTCCCGGGCATGGGTGATCATTCTCTCTTTCAACCATGCCGCTCGCCAGAGCGGCACCCGAGGAGAAATTCGCGGAGTCGATTTCTCCGATGGGATCATGGGATGTTTTGGCCGCCTCGCGGCAAAAACATCCGGAGTGAAAAAAACGATATCGAGCGTTTTTTTCACTCTTGAGCCTCTATATCACTGTATCAATCTTATTTTTCGCTCTTCAGGTACTCCTCAAAGAAATTCTGGATCTTGTCGAAGGGAATGATATCCTTCCTGTCATACAGGTCGGTGTGGACCGCATCCGGAATAATGACCAGTTCCTTGTTTTCGCCGTTCAGGAGCTTGAAGGTATCCCGGCTCAGGTAGCAGGAATGGGCCTTCTCACCGTGGATCATGAGCACTGCGCTGTCAATCTCACCGGCATAGGTGAACAGTCTCATATTCATGAGGGAAGTCTGGGTATTGACTGTCCAGCCGTCATTGGAGTTGAGAGAGCGGGGATGATAGCCGCGCTCTGTCTTATAGTAATCGTAATAATCCTTGACAAAGAAAGGGGCGTCCTCCGGCAGCGGATCGACCACGCCGCCCTGGCGGGCGTACTCACCCTTCCTGTAATCCTCTGTTCTCTGGGCATTGACCATGGCACGCATCTGCTTGCGGGCTTCCTTGCTGTCAGCAGAGTCAAAATAGCCGTTTCCGGCGACGCGGGACATATCGTACATGGTGGAAGTCACAGTTGCCTTGATTCTGGTGTCAATGCAGGCGGTCTGCAGGGCCATGCCGCCCCAGCCGCAGATGCCGATAATACCGATCCGATTGGGATCTGCCAGGTCGCAGCAGGACAGGAAATCAACCGCTGCCTGGAAATCCTCGACGTCCATATCGGGAGAATGCATGGCGCGGGGGAAGCCGCCCGACTCACCGGTAAAGGACGGATCAAAGGCAATGGCCAGGAATCCGCGCTCGGCCATTTCCTGTGCATACAGGCCGGAAGACTGTTCCTTGCAGGCTCCGAAAGGACCGGAGATTGCAAGTGCGGGCAGTCTGCCTTCCGCTCCCCTGGGAACATACATGTCCGCCGCAAGTGTGATTCCGAAGTGATTTACAAAAGTCACCTTGCAATGATCT
>CAMKEX010000286.1 GCA_946411695.1 uncultured Lachnospiraceae bacterium | reverse complement strand
GATACACTGCTTTAAGTATAGGGTTGAGACACCAGGAACTGTTTTCCAAAATCGGTGGACATATGCCGGCCATTGACTTGTCCTACGCAGACGAAGACGAGTGTTATTTCGCGGATGAAACGATGTGGCTGAAAAACGACCCGATTTCCATTGCGAAACAGACGTTTTTCGATGATTTGCAAGTATTCCTGGACGATGGAAAAGAAGACGAGGGGCAGTTCTATCGCGCCTGCGAAAAGCTGTTTCAACTGCTGCGGCAGAACGGAGCCGATGTGCAAAACCACCTGTTTGAGGGGCATCACAGCGGAGACTACATCAGATTTAACATGGAAACTTATCTCCGGTTTTATAGCCCGCGTGCATATTCCAGCTTGTAGAACTGATGGGAGGAATCACCTTGACGGAGTCAGAAGCATATCGTGTTCTCGGCCTGCCTGAAAATGCAGGACCGGAGCATATTCGTACAAGATACCGGGAGCTGATCGTGCAAGTACATCCCGATAAAGTGAGAAGGCGTTCCGCGCAGAACTCTGACCAGCCCTGCATGGAAAGTGAAACAGACAGTCAGGAACATCAGTCCGCACTATTTACCACCCCGCATGACGCCAGAATAATCAACCAGGCATATAACCTCCTTCAACGTTCCTGGAGGAAAACAAGGAATTCCCAGGAAGCGCGTGCATCTTCCGATGGGCAGGATTTTCAAAAGAAAACAGCCCAATCTACAGGGAAATGGGATGCACCCTGCAATCCCTATGCATATCACCCGCGTGAGATCTACTGCAGGGCAGAGGATGCGGAGGGATTACCCATCGGCATTTTTACGATCGCTCGTGGAAAATATCTATGGTCGCAGGATGAAGAGTTCCCTCTGTTTTTAAAGAGTGTTTATCAGTGCGGATCAGAGCTTCTGAAGGAAGCGGATGCATCACAAAAAAGAGAGGCAGATGATCCTCGCCGCCAACGAGCACTGGGTGAGCTCACCTATCTTCTTGCCCAGCAGTTTATAGATGTCCGGTCTTCCCTGGACGAACTGGCAAAGGTTATCACAGTCAGGGATGGTTCCGCAGGGAGACCCACTAACAGGATATGGTTTCTTCCTGCCATGCTGGAATATGGCCCCCGCTCATCCCATACCGGAAGGGAGCTGCCGAAGACCGGCGATCTGCTTTATCCATCAGAACTCCGCCGCCGTCGCCTGTTTTTGAAAGACGTTTCCGGGGAAGAACTTGGATATCTTTCCTTCAAGGATGACAGACTGTATTATATCGTTATCCCCCTGTTTGAACAGCGGCGTGTTCAGGTCAGGATCCGGGTCAGCGAAGAACCGGCTTCACAGGGAAAAGGTAAGAACACCTCATTCTACCAGAACCTGGATCTTTACATCCGGCTTGATCCTTTACAGCAACAGTTCCTTCCGGAAAATCTGAACCTTCATATTGAAAAAATCCTTAGAGAGTATATTTCTCCCGCTGTACATGTTCAGCCGGGAAAAAGCCCTTCACAACGATTCTGATCGACGCTAAAGCATCAGCACCATTGTGAAGGGCTTTTCCTCATAAAGGGGGAGTATGAAAATCTATTTTGGAAAGGTGGAGTTTGTTCTGAAAACCGTCATCATCCTTTTTCTCTCTCCTTCGGCACTCGTCCGGCGGAATTAATTGATAGACCTGTTCAAGCCAGTGACATTACGGAATCATTTCTGTCAGAGTATGAAACCAAAGAACGTTCATGATCACTGGCGTAAGGGGTTCCGGGAAACCGGTGCTGCTTTAGGTAATAGAAGAAGGGTAGACAGAACTTGACATTTTGCGGTTAATATGATTAACTCAAGAGGGTTAGATTAGACTAACAAGGAGGTTGATATTTGCTCAGAGACAAAACGGCTACTTATGAGAAGATTATCCGTTGTATGAAGGAGGAGTTTCTGACCTTCGGATATGAGAAAGCTTCTTTGAACAGGGTGTCAGCAAAGGTTGGAATCACTACAGCAGGACTGTACAAACATTTCAAAAATAAGGAAGATATGTTTTTCAGCCTGGTGAAGGATACGCTGGATGCATTTCACTCTGTTGCCGCAAGCAGCACCCATCAGATGGAAACAGAAACGGAGTACAACCCCTTTGATGACGACTGGGCGATGTTCTGGGTGGACTTCATCTATAAACACTATGCAGGTGTAAAGCTCTTAATCTGCTGTTCAAAGGGCTCTGCATATGAAAACTTTGAGGAAGACCTGATCCGAAAAGAGGCGGAAGCAAATAAAGAGTATGCGGATATTCTGAGAGCTTCCGGGAAAATGAAAAAAGAAATTTCCGACATGCAGTGGCATATTCTTGCAACAGCTTATGTTCATCTGATCTTTGAGGTGGTCCGACATGACATGACCCGGGAAGAAGCTATAGACCATATGCAATTTGTGAGAGATCTGTTATATCCCGGATGGAGGCAGATTTACGGATTATAAAACAAGAAAGTTTGACAAGGAAACAGGAGAGAGATCCCGCGTGAGCGGGACTTTCTTTGTTCATGGGGTTAGTTAATTCTAATCAAACGTATTAACTTTTCTAAGGAGGCGGAGTATGAACAACAAATGGAACCGTAATAATGCTTTGTGGATGCTGCTGTATGCAGTCCTGTACGCAATTGTCACAGCAGTCGTATGCGTCACAGGATCGATCCATCCGATTTTCTTCGTATGCTACCAGATTACAGCAGGGTTGCTGCTGTCGCCGATCATTATCCGTGCATTCAGAAGAGTGCAGGCTCCGGGAGCGGCCGTCTGCCTGTTCCTGGGAATGTTTCTTCTGCTGCTTATCATAAGAGATGCGGTCATGTGGCATGT
>CAMKEX010000285.1 GCA_946411695.1 uncultured Lachnospiraceae bacterium | reverse complement strand
TCTGTCTCCTCTTCCACCGAAAGCCGGAAAAGATCTGCGTTTCCGCCGGAGACAGCCAAATCAATGTCACTGTCCCTTCGGAAGGTTCCTCTCGCCCGGGAGCCGAAAAGAATCACTTTATGAATCCCATGCTTTTTCGCGTAACCGCAGATCTGTTCCAACACAACAGGTTTGATACCGGTATTAAAGAGGCATTCTGCCCGGGCCAGGCATTTTGTGCTTAAGTTCATTGTCTGACTCCCGATTATCTGTCGATTGCTTTATTTTTAATAAAGCTCTGCCGTGGCATCCTCCAGAATCCGCATCTGGGTCATGGTCTGTTCCTCGCTCACCAGCGGGGCCGCTCCGTTCAGGATCGTCTCATAGAGATGGTCATAATAGATTCCGTAATCGCCGGGCACTGACTCCACTTTGCACTCCTGATAGCGGCCCTTCTCATCGTACCAGGACAGGGTGCCGTAATCAGCGGGCGTATCAAGACCGAAATCGGCGTGGTCGGGAAGATAGAACTTCTTCAGGTCAGCCTCCTGCAGATCCTTCTGTGCTTTCACAAACACTCCCCTGCGCCCGTAGACGACAAAGCTGGGACGCTCCTTGGCACGGAAGTAACTGGACTTGACAGATACTTTGAGCCCGCCGGGCATGACATCATATTTATCTGTTCCTTTTTCATAGTAGAGGTCCAGATCAAAATAGTCGTTCATCCGTCCCTGTCCCAGCATCTGACGGACATCATAGTGGTGCCTGTCCGGAATACCGAAATAAGAGAGCACCTGATCGACTGTGTGGCAGGCATGACTGTAGACAAAGGAGTCCGCTCTGACGTATTCTGCGGCTTTCTCGGGAATCTCCGGCCGATAGTAGTCAAAGCTCATTTCCACCTCGGTAATCTCACCGAGTTTTCCGGATTCAATGACCTTCTGGACAGTCAGAAAATCGCTGTCAAAGCGGCGGTTCTGGTAGCACTGGATCTTCACACCCTTCTCTCTTGCCAGATCAAACAGGGCTTGGGCCTCTTCCGCACTGTGGGTAAATGGTTTCTCGATCACGGCATTTTTTCCTGCCTCAATGATCTGCCTGGCCGCCATGGCATGGGCCTGGGGAGGCGTGGTGACGACAATGACATCGATCTCCGGATCCTGCAGCAGTTCCTCCACATTATCCGTGTAGTGCACGCCTTCCCATCTGGCCCAGTCATCCCTCAGGCGGCGGGCATAGATGGTCTTGACCCGGATCCTGTCTTTTCTCCTCATCAGGAAGGGAATATGGTATCTGTTGGTGCTCTTTCCATTTCCATAGTATCCGATCGTCAATATCTTCTTCATTCTGAGTCATTCTCCTTTCTAAATCACAGACATGACCTGCTCAATCCTGTCAACCACCCGGCACATGCGGCGCAGCTCATCTGTAGGTCCTGTCAGATCAGGCACCATGACCACTTTTACTCCTGCGTCATAGGCACTCCTGACCCCGTTCGGAGAATCCTCGATCGCCAGGCACTGGCCGGGATCCAGCCCAAGCTTCCTGCAGGCAAAGAGATAGATATCCGGAAAGGGCTTGCCCCGCTTCACCTCTTCTACCGACACAAAGCCGTCAAAATACTGTCCGATCCCCAGTCTTTCCAGCTCCGGCATTTTTTCCTCGGGCCTTGAGGAAGTCACGATCACTTTCCTGACCGGCAGTTCTCTGCACTTTTCAAGAAAAGCTTTTACACCGGGCTTGAGCTCGTATGTGTGCTCTGACAGGAACTCCTTCATCAATGCTTTGCGCCGTGCCCGGATCCGGTCATAGGCACCTCTCTCACCTGCTGCTTCATCTACGATCTTACGGGCGATCGAAGAGTCGCAGCTCCTGAGCCGGAGAACGACGTCTTCCGTAAGAGGATAGCCGAGTTCCTCTGCCGCCTGCATCCAGAACCGCCTGTATTCTTTCTCCGAGTCCAAAATGACCCCGTCAAGGTCAAACAAGATTGCCTTCGTCTGCATCGTTCTCCCTCTGCGAAGGGGACGGTCCTTTTGTTTCTGTCCCCTTGTCCTGAATAGGAACAAGGGGACAGAAACAAAAGGACCGTCCCCTGTCAGGTCACATAAACACATTCATCGCTTTCTCCGCATCCGCCTGCATTGCTTTCTGTGCCGCAAATGCCAGGTCGTGGAAGAAAGTCACATCTTCCTTTGCGAGAAGTTCCCGGACCGCCCGGCTTCCCGCATTGGACATATAGGTGTAGTAATTGATCTTGCGAATGCCTGCCCTGATGGCTCTGCGGTAATCGTCCTCCGAAACACCGCTCCCGCCGTGCATGACAAGGGGAAGGCCTGTATTCTCCGCAATGACGCGCACCCTCTCCAGGTCAAGCATGGGTTTTGCTTTGTAGATGCCGTGTGCCGTGCCAAAGCTGGGTGCGAGCGCATCGATCCCCGTCTCCCGGCAAAACTCCACTGCCTGCACCGGATTGGTATAGACAGGTCCTGATGCCGCCCCGCCTCCCTCGCGGGAGGGCATTGCCCCAAGCTCCGCCTCAACGCCGGCATTGAAGTTCCTCGCCATTGCCACTGCCTTCTTTGTATTCGCGAGGTTCTCTTCATAGGGAAGAAGGCTCCCGTCGTACATGATGCCGGTAAATCCGATTTCCAACGACCTCTCGATATATTCGAGAGTCTCGCCGTGATCGAGCTGAACGCAGACCGGCACACTTGCCTTCTCCGCTGCCTGTACCATGACGGGACCGATCTTTTCGAGCGGAGAAATGCTCTCGTGCAGCTCCGCGTGGGAGATGATCACAGGCGTACCCAGCTTCTGAGCCGCGTCGATCACAGCCAGCAGGCATTCCAGGTTGGGTGTATTGAAAGCACCGACCGCACATTTTCTTTCTTCCGCGATC
>CAMKEX010000284.1 GCA_946411695.1 uncultured Lachnospiraceae bacterium | reverse complement strand
CTTTAGGAAGAAGGAGAAAACCATGCTCAGATTAATATCCTGGAATATAGATTCCCTGAATGCTGCACTGACTTCTGCGTCTCCCAGGGCACAGCTGTCCAGAGACGTGCTGGATACCCTTAAAAATGAGGACGCCGATATCATTGCCATTCAGGAAACGAAACTTCCTGTGACGGGACCGTCCAAAAAACATCTGGAAGCTCTGACAGAGTATTTTCCCGGCTATGCGGTCGAATGGGTCAGCTCGGAGCCGCCGGCGAGAAAGGGCTATGCGGGGACCATGATCCTTTACAAGGAGGATATGAAGGCGGAAAAAATCGTCCCCAGGATCGGAGCGCCCGATACAATGGATGATGAGGGCAGACTCCTCGTCCTGGAGACGGATGATTTTTATTTTGTGAATGTCTACACACCCAATGCGGGCGACGGGCTCAAGAGACTGGGCGACCGCCAGGAATGGGATAAACGATACGCGGACTATCTCGCGGAGCTGGATCAGAAAAAGCCCGTGATCGCCTGCGGCGACTTCAATGTGGCACATCAGGAGATCGATCTGGCCCATCCCGAAAGCAATCACATGTCTGCCGGCTTCACAGATGAAGAGAGGGAGGGCTTTACCAACCTGCTGGGCAGGGGCTTTGTTGATACTTTCCGCTATATCCACGGAGATGTCAAAAGCGTCTATTCCTGGTGGGCACAGAGGATCAAGACCAGCAAGATCAACAACTCCGGATGGAGGATCGATTATTTCCTGGTCAGCGACCGGATCAAGGACAGGGTGAAAAAATCCGAGATGATCAGTTCGGGGTCCCGCCAGGACCACACGCCGATCCTGATGGAAATCGATTGAGACAGGGGGCGGTCCTTTTGTTTCTGTCCCCCTGTTTTTTGTGCGATAAGCCGCTAAGCGCATCTCGTGCTTGCACGAAGATGCATTTGGCGGCAAACGGTCAATCGAGTAGGAGCATCTTACTCGATTCCATTTCGGACACAGTTTTTTTACAGGGTATCCCTGAGTACGCGAAACGCGTTTTCAAAGGCAATCTTATCAATTTCCGAGGCGGTGAAATCCTTTTCCAATCCCTCCAGGAGCAGTTGTGTTCCGCCGCAGTCTCCCCACTCCATTGTGCTCTCCATGCCGTCATAGTCGGAACCCAGCGCAAGAGCGTCTATGCCGGCGATATTCCGCATGTAGACAAGCTGGCGGGAGATGTCCCCGATCGACGTGTACAGATCCTGCTCGTCCTTCATGGGACGGACGAAGCGC
The DNA here is from genome assembly GCA_946411695.1 of uncultured Lachnospiraceae bacterium. GTDB lineage: Bacteria > Bacillota > Clostridia > Lachnospirales > Lachnospiraceae > CAG-791. Next base: position 1,629 of record CAMKEX010000284.1, on the reverse strand, counting down.
GTGTAATAATTGACGCCCACTACACCGCCGCTCTCCGCCAGGGCGCGGAGCTGTTCGTCTGTCAGGTTGCGGGAGACATCGCACAGGCTGCGGGCGCAGGAATGGGAGGCAACAAAGGGCTTGCGGCTGTATTTTGCGACATCCCAGAAGCCGCCCTCATTCAGGTGGGAGACGTCGACGATGATCCCGAGCTCGTTCATCCTCTCCACAGCCTCGATGCCGAAAGGCTTGAGCCCGCGTGCATGCAGCACGGGATCAGGGCTGTTGGGAAAGCCCAGACTGTTTTCATAGTTCCAGGTGAGGGTCACCATGCGGACACCCTTCCGGTAGTAGTCATCCAACATTTGAATGTTTCCGCGGAGCAGGACAGCGTCCTCGACGGTGAGCATTGCGCTGATGCGGTTCTGCCGCAGGTTTTCTTCCAGGTCACGGACAGTGAAAACCTGCCTTATATCTTCTGAATTTGCCTCTGTTTCTTCCAGAAAGCGTTCATAGGCGAGGTCAAAATAGGCTTCCGGCGTAGTATAGCCATCCAGCCTTTCCGCAGTATCGCCCGTGGGAACAAAGATGGCAAAGCATTGCAGACCCACCTGTCCGGCTTTTAATTTTGCCAGGTTGATATGAGCGTCCTGCATCTTTGACAGCTTTTTCCCCATCCAGAAATGCATGATCGTATCACAGTGTAAATCTATTATTTTCATAATTACGGCTATAACCTCTGGTTTACTAACATACATAAATGAAAGCAGCATTTCGTTATAGTATACTACATTGTCCATTCATAAATGATAAAAGAATGAAAGGAGCGGATTAATGAAAAAGAACCTTGTAAAAATTGTTGCTTTTGTTTTGATGGCTGTCATGACCGTCGGCCTGTCTTCTTATTATTCAGGCACCAGCGTCCACGCTGAGACTGCAGCGTCAGAGCAGGAAGCCGAAGGAAAAAGAATCTATTTTGCCGCACCTCTGTTTAATGAAGCGGAAAGAGAGTATAACCTCAAGCTGGTTACGCTCCTGGAAAGCTATGGCTATGAGGTGTTCCTGCCTCAGCGCGACGGCTTCCTGGCCCCTGAACTTGAAGGGAAGACAGAGAAAGAAAAAACGGAGATGATCTTCCGGAAGGACAGGGATGAAGTGCTCAAGGCAGACATCCTGTTTATGGTACTGGACGGCAGAATCCCTGACGAAGGCGCCTGTGTTGAACTTGGCATTGCTTATGCAAACGGAAAAAGATGCTACGGCATTAAGGGAGACGCCAGATCGGTGGAACTTGACATGGACCTCAATCCCATGATCAGCGGATGCTTCACCAAACTCTTTTATAATCTGGACAACGAAGAACTGCTCAAGTCCCTGGAGGAGTATTTAAAAGAGAATCAATTATAAGGAACTTTTTTGGACATAGACATTGAAGGAATGATTTTGACACAGAGCCGGGCAGAAGAACTGCCGGACGGCGGTACATCAGGAGGAGTAATATTATGTGGGATTATTCCAGGCTGCAGTGGACGAGAGAGCCGGAAAAATACAGCATCCAGGCGGACCGGATTGAAATCACGACCATGCCCCATACGGATCTCTGGCAGAGGACCTATTACCATTTCCGCAACGATAATGCGCCGGTGCTTC
>CAMKEX010000283.1 GCA_946411695.1 uncultured Lachnospiraceae bacterium | reverse complement strand
ATGAGTGAAGTCATGGCTGAGATGATGGGAGTTGAGCAGGCTGAAATGATGGGACTTTTTCCTGTGGCTCCTGAAGATGAAAAGATCTACGTTGCTACGGTTCCCGATAAGGTACATGGTGCCGGAGTTCTTGCTTATCAGAACTTTATGGACCAGGCAGCTGAAAGAGCCGGTGGAGATTTCTTCATTTTACCTTCGAGCATCCATGAGGTGCTGATTGTCCCTGACAACGGCGAGATGGGCTTAAAGGATCTTGAGGCAATGGTAAAGGAAGTCAATGCAACGCAGGTTGCTCCTGCTGATAAGCTTACCGATAGTGTTTACCACTATGACAGTAAGGAAAAGATCTTCGAGCTTGGTGAAAAGTTCATACAGCGTCAGGCTGAAAAGGAAGCGGAGCACGCTGAGGAGAAAGGCGAAAAATCCGTGCTTGGTGATCTCAAAGCCAAGAAAGAGGAAGTCGCCAAGACTCCGAAGAAAGAAACCATTGATAAAGGTGCCAAGGCCAAGGGTGGCGAAGCACTCTAATCATATCATGATGAATAAGGCGTCAGCCGGAGGTTATGACCTTCGGTCTGACGCTTTTTCTATTGCATAGGAGGTAATGAAAATGTCAGCACATTACAACGTATTGGGAGCTGTAGGAAGTAGCAGTACTCCCGTAGTCGGAAGACCTGAGCCGATAGCTCATCCTCAGAACTGTAAGACAGAATGTCCTTATGGTTATAACAAAGCCTTCTGTTTCCCTTGTTACGCCAAAATCATGAAAGAGCACAGGGCGGCAAAGAACAAGGCAAAGGAAGTGTGATGCTATGGTTTTTGACTACTTTTATGAGGAGCAGTCAGAAAGCTATTCGTTTTACAGGATTCCCAAGATGCTTTTTACAGAAGAGATTTTTGAGGCACTGTCTACAGATGCCAAGGTTTTGTACGGACTTCTTTTAGACAGGATAAGTTTGTCCAGAGAAAATGGCTGGATGGATGATGCAGGGCGTGTTTATGTCTATTACACAATAAAAAGTGTGAAAAAGTCTATGCGCTGCGCGAATATAAAAGCCTGTGTACTATTGCGGGAACTTGATGAATTTGGTCTTATTGAACGCAAAAAGCAGGGGCTTGGTAAACCCACCATTATCTATGTGAAAGATTTTACCCGATTCCGAAAAGCAGAACTCTTGGATTCTGAAAAGCAGAACTCTGTAATTCTGCATACCGGAACTCTGGACAATCGCAAATCGGAAACTAATAAGACTGAGAAAAATAATACTGAGAGTAATAAGACTAATCCTATCCTATCCGGAGCGGATAAGGATATGGATGAGAGAACATCCTACCGTAATTACCTTAATTCCCAACTTGATATGGAGATTATGTATGAGCGGTATCCCTATGACCGGGAGACTTTGGATGCAATCATGGATCTTATGCTTGATGTTGTTTGCTCCAAGCGGAGAACTATCCGTATTGCAGGGGATGATAAGCCTGTGAACGTGGTGAAATCTCAGTTTTTGAAAATCAATTCCATGCATCTTGAATATGTCATGGACTGCATGAAGAAGAACCCTGCCAAGGTGCGTAACATCAAACAGTACCTGCTTGCTGCCATATATAATGCACCTCTGACTATGCAAAGCTATTATCAGGCCTGGGTCAACAATAACATGGCTGAAGGTCGTATTTAACGGAGGAACGTAACATGGAAACATTGGATATCAAGATTGCACTTGATCCCGTCAATGATGGAGCAGTGCTCAAAGAGACCAAGCTTAAGCGTAAAGACGAGGGTGCTCTTATTATCGCGACAAACGGCGAATCCCGTATTGTAGATGCGTATGAGGCACAGGAAATTCTGGATAAGCTTAATGACATTGGACATGGTGAATATATGGGTGATAGTGACTATATTGCCATGATGAACGGTGACAAGATTATCAATATTGGAACCGGTAAGTGTTTTATAGGCTCTGTTATCATTATGAAATTTGATGGCAGGGCTTTATCTATGCTCGTTGGAGACGAATTTGAGAAGGCAGCTGCGGAATTTAAGAGCAGACTGATCACGCTTGTATGCGACGGGCAGGAGTTTTCAGCACTTGAGTTGCTTTAAAAACTGTTTTTGAGGAAAGGAAGTGATTTGGTGCAGGAAGAAGTAGAAAACAAAACAGTGAACCTAGCTGTAAAAACGACCAAAGTATGGATAAATGAATGAAAGGATTTACACCAGGGATAAGAGCTCCAAACGGCGAGTAGAGCCGGAAAACACCGCGAAGAAAAAGACGCATGGTGACAAGCTTAAAAACGAACAGTCGAGAGCAAAAGCCATGCGTGAAAAACTTCGTCATGCCTTTTCATCACAAGGCGGACAGATTCCTCACAGATATGGGAAGCATCCTTCTGGCCGGGGAAAAGGTATCCCATGGGCTTTCCGCACTGTAACCAGTAATTGGTGAGCATATCCAGGGTTTTCTTTGCCAGGATAGCCTTGCGCTCCGCACGGTTCTTTGAAACTGCAACATGGATCTGCATATGGGAACGGGAAATATCATCATAACGGAGGCGGACAGCCTCGCTCACGCGTAGTCCGGCGGAATACATGACAGCGACGATGCACTGGTACATCAGCTCAGTCATGGTCATGATAATCTGTTCCATTTCCTGTTTGGTGGGAACGGATGGGAGATAGCTGTTGTATTTCAGGAACGGTACCTGGTACGGATTCCAGTCACGGTGCAGGACGTAGCGGAAAAAATCACGCAGCTGTGCTATGTGGGGGTTGATTGAACGGTTGTTCAGCCCGCGCTCTTTCTGCAGATGCCTGATGTAGGAGCGCAGCTGCTCCCAGGTTACGTTCTCCGGAAGGATGCCGCCAAGGAATTGCTCAAGATAATCAAGAAACTGGTTAAGATAGGAATTATAATTATTGATGGTGCTGTCTGTAAGATCTCTGAGTGAAAGGATCTCAGAAAATGGCTTGGTGTAATTATCTCTGTTAAACATAAAAATCTCCATTCCGCCGCCTTCGGTCGGCGGCACAAATAGTAATGAAAGT
>CAMKEX010000282.1 GCA_946411695.1 uncultured Lachnospiraceae bacterium | reverse complement strand
GCCTTCTCAATGACCTTTGCAAGCTTATAGTTGTTGGAGGGATCGGGACCGCCTTCTTTTACGGCGACAGCGATCTCTCTGCCGATGATGGTAAAGATCTTACCCTTGGCGGCATCGTTTTTTTCCTTTTTGTGTTTGATGTTTGCGAATTTTGAATGTCCTGACATGTTAATTCCTCACTAAAAATTTATTTACCTTGGATTTACTCCACTGAATGAACTGATTCCGGTCTGTATGCAAAGCCACACTTAAATATAGCATTACGCCGTTCAATCGTCAACGAATACTCTGGGAACGCGGGGGGAAATGTCACAGGCCAGCTCATAATTGAAGCGTCCGGAGAGATCTCCGAGTTCTTCCATGGTGATGCAGAGATCTCCGTCCTCTCCCAGCAGGGTGACTGGGTCCCCCTCCCGCACACCGGGAATATGGGAGACATCCACCATCATCTGGTCCATGCAGACGCGGCCGCGGATGGGTGCTTTCTGCCCGCGGATGAGGACATATCCCTTATTGGAGAGGCTTCTGGGATAACCGTCGCCGTAGCCGACGGGAACCGTCGCAATCGTCTCCTCCTGCCCTGTCACGTAGGTCCCGCCGTAGCTCACCTGCGTACCCGCGGGAACTGTCTTGACATAGACGATATGGGACTGCAGGGACATGACAGGCCGCAGAGGGACCGGATCCCGCGGCACATCCGCGGAAGGCCACAGGCCGTAGAGGGTGATCCCGGCGCGCACCAGATCGAAGTTTGACTCCGGCAGCCGGATGATCCCGGCGCTGTTGGAACAGTGGCGGAGCGGGATCCTGTATCCGAGTTCCGATTCAATCCGGTCTGTAAACTCCGAAAACTTCCGGAGCTGCCCGCGCGTGTGGTCAAGATGGATCTCGTCTGCGCGCGAAAAATGTGTAAAAATGCCCTCCAGACAGAGGAAACCCTTCTCCTGCAGTTCCAGGACGCGGCGGATAAAGGCCAGACCCTTGTCGTCCGGCGTGATCCCGATGCGGCTCATGCCGGTATCCACGGCCACGTGGATGTGAAGGGGTTTCCCCGCCTTTTCCGCGGCCTGTGCCAGGGCCTCCAGCATATCCTCCCTAAAGACCGCGGGACGGATCTGCAGCTGAGGCAGTTTCCCGTAGCAGTAGGGGAAAATATATCCCAGGATCAGGATGGGCTTTTGTATACCGTCCCTGCGCAGTTCCTCTGCCTCTTCAAATGTCGCGACCGCGAACCCCCACAGATAGGGGAGCGGTTCCACCTTTTGCGCGATCGCGGACGCTCCGTGACCGTAGCCGTCCGTCTTGACGACGGCGATCATGCCCGTGCCGGGTTTCAGATTCCGATGCATGCTCTCCATATTGAAGGAGATTGCGGACAGGTCGATCTTTGCACAGATTCTTTCGTTGCTCATAATGATATTCCAGATAATCCAGTTAAGTATTGTTGACAATCAGAGCCCGGCCGGTCCTTCGGGTCATTGTCTCTGTATCAGGCCTGCCAGAAAGAGGCCTTTCTGAGTTCTCCGCAGAGGTCTTTTGCTGTCATGCCCTGCTCTCCGTAAACCCGGGCTGCAAGATCCCCTGCAATGCCGTGCAGGCAGACGGCGCTGACAGCGGCCGCAAAGCCGCCGGCGCATTCCTCCACGGAAAAGAGTTTCCCCTCTGCCGCGGAGCCGCTCTCCTTCTGCGAAAAGTCGAGGGCCAGAAAAGCGGCAGTGATGCCGGTCAGGACATCCCCGCTTCCCGCAGCCGCCATTCCGCTGTTACCGGTCGTATTGAGATACTGCCTCCCCGAGGGTCCCGAGACCAGCGTCCGGGCGTCCTTGCAGGCAATGGTGCAGCGAAGTCTCTGCGCCTGTTCCCGCACGAGCCCAGTCCGTCCGGCAATGCATTCTCCTATGCTCTTTCCCGCCAGGGCGGCAAATTCCGCCATGTGGGGTGTGAGAACGCAGGGGATCTCCGGGCTTCGTCCCGCGGCCAGCTGCCGCAGGGATTCGTCCCCCGCCATCAGCCGGAGGGCATCCGCATCCAGGACCAGACCGCGCAAAGCCTTTTGCTCCTGTGCATATTGCAGGATCAGACGAAGGATAGATTCCGCTGCTGCGTCGGTTCCCATGGCGGGTCCCGCAGCGGCGATATCCGCCCAGGCCAGAGACGATCTCAGCCGTCCCGCGATCTCTTCCTGCGCATCCTCTTCCGTAAAGGTTTCCAGAAGCGCCTCGGGAAGAGCCTGCTGAACGATCAGACGGTTTGCCTCATGAGTGAAGATCTTGACCATGCCCGCTCCCGCAGCCATGCATGCCTGTGCCGCGAGCAGAGCGGCACCGCACATATTGCGGCGTCCGGCCACGAGGAGGACCTTTCCGAAAGTTCCCTTGTTGCCCCCCGGATGGCGCGCGGGAAGAAGGTCCGCCGCCCCTGCCTCCATGAGGGTAAACATGCCGGGCTTTTGCGCAAAGGCTCTGGAGGTAATACCAATCTGAGCCAGATGACATGTGCCCGCATATAAGGTGCCCGGATACATAAAATGTCCGCGCTTATAGAAGGCGAAGGTCCGTGTCTCATCACACATGACTGCGCATCCCATGACCCGTCCGTCGTCCGAGGAGATCCCGGAGGGAATATCCACAGCCACCACATAGCTGCCGTAGAGTTCTCTGCAGCGATTGATCATGGCGACGCATTCGGCGGCTTCCCCGGCCAGTTCCCGGGACAGTCCCGTTCCGAACAGACCGTCAATGATCACGTCGGGGATCTGTGCGCCGCCGGGCGCGGCATCCTCCTGCCCGGCAGAAAGAGACCAGGAACTGCACCCGGAGAACTCTTCCACCTTCGCGCCGTAGTGATTCAGGATCCTCTCCTGGACAGCAAAACTGCTCTCCGGAGAGATCTTTCCGGAGAGTCTGCAGAAGCGGACATCATAGCCGCGGTCCAGCAGGATCCTGCCGGCCGCGAGGGCATCCGCACCGTTATTGCCGCGTCCGGCGGCCGCCAGGACCAGAGGGCCTCTGCCGCCGCTTTTACGGGGAAAATATTTGCGCAAAAAAACGTCAACGCCGTCCGCAACGGACAGCGCTGCACGTTCCATCAG
>CAMKEX010000281.1 GCA_946411695.1 uncultured Lachnospiraceae bacterium | reverse complement strand
GATTTTGTTATGTGTACTGCTATAACTTATTCGACGAAAGACCATTATTTTGGACGTAATTTGGATCTTGAGTATTCATATCACGAGGAGGTGGTTGTTGCTCCTCGAAATTTCCCACTATTGTTTCGCAAATGCGGGAGCATTTGCAGTCATTATGCTTTGATTGGGATGGCTTTTGTGGTGGATGATTACCCGCTTTATTATGATGCCACCAATGAAAAGGGCTTGAGCATGGCGGGTTTGAACTTTCCCGGGAATGCACATTATTTTGAGGAAAGAGACGGCGCGGTCAATATTGCTCCGTTTCAGTTTGTTCCGTGGATCCTGGGGCAGTGCGCCAGCGTGGAAGAGGCGAGGCAGTTGCTGTCCAGGGTCAATCTGATCAATATCAACTTCAGCCAGGTTCTCCCGCTGTCGCCGCTGCATTGGATGATTGCGGATCAGAAGGAAGCGATTGTGGTAGAATCAGTTAAGGACGGCCTCAAGGTATATGACAATCCGGTGGGCGTTATGACCAACAATCCGACATTTGACATACAGCTATTTAATCTAAATAATTTCATGAATCTCTCACCGGAGCCTGCAAGAAATTCTTTCGCGAAGGAATTGAAGCTGGATGATTATAGCCGTGGCATGGGAGCAATGGGACTTCCCGGTGATCTGTCATCTGCGTCACGATTTGTAAAGGTGAGTTTTACCCGGATGAATTCCGTTTCAGGTGATAGTGAGGAAGAGAGCGTCAGCCAGTTCTTCCACATCCTGGGTTCCGTAGAGCAGCAGCGAGGCTGCGTGCATCTTGGCGGCGATAAGTACGAGATCACCATATATTCATCCTGCTGCAATATGGATAAAGGAATCTATTATTATAAAACATACGAAAACTCGCAGATCACAGCTGTTGATATGCATGGGACAGACCTGGATGGAAGCGAGCTGGTACAATATCCGCTAAGAAAACAACAGCAGATACGGTATGAATGACATCATTCACTGGAAAGGTCGAAAACAATGGCATTTGAAAAAGAAAAAGAATATCTGGAAGGATACGGCCTGGCAGACCGGATCATCGTGACAGAACAAAGCAGTGCAACTGTGACTGCCGCCGCTATGATGCCGTCCGCATCCTGAGACAAACCAACTGCTTGAAATCGGCATTTTACAGAGCGGCATCATATTTCCTGATTGGAAGCAAAAGAGGCAACAGGATCGCCTTTTTTCTGCCGGCTGATCTCTTTCAGATCGTCGATAGCGATTTCAGGATCGAAGGTATGAAAAGCAAGATAGTTGCGTTTCATCGTCTTTGCCGGAGCGAGATGATAGATCTTTTTGCTTGACTCTTTCCGGGAGCAGGCCCAGTAACGGTATAGATAGCCGATCCAGTACAGGACTTCCGGACTGAATTTCTCACCTTCCCGGGCGAGGTTTTTCTCCTCCTCCAGGTCTTCAAGGAGGTATTCTTCTCCCATCCACTGGAGTTTGTTGTAGGGTGAATCCAGGTGTTCCGCAACCCGGGAATTCATAAAATCCCGGATGAACCCTTCGCTGGCATAATCTGTGGAGCGTTCAAACAAACGGCCCTGGATATCGCAGAGCTTCAGCTGAATGTTATCCATGCTGATTACTGCCTCCTTTATTAGCGCCCCGGAGGATTTCATCAAAGAAGAGACCTTCCCTGCGATAATCCCGGCAGATCCCATTGGCGAGGTTGATCCCTTTCACCCGGTTGGCTTCACTGAGGTCACGAAGAAAGATCTTTTCCAAATATGACAGTTCAATCTCCGCTTCGATCGCTACGTGCTGACAAGCCTTTTCGGTGATTGCGACATATTGCTGCCCCAGCTGAAGCGCGGACAGACTCATAATAAGCGCCTTGTCCGTGATGTTCCCCAGGAAGAAATTATCCAGGACATAGAACATTCGGTCGTCCGCGATGCTGCCGATGATTACGTCGGCGCCATCCGCCATCCGGGCATAGTGTTCATACAATGAGGTTCCTTTGGCAGACTCCATTTTACCCCGATAGAAGGCTACCAGCATGGCCCATTCAAGATCCGGTCTGACCTGAAGGACTTCCAGATCAGACAGATCCAGGCTGACGACATAGAACCTTGAGTGTTCGAAATCACTGATCAGCGTTAACGGCTGATAAGGATCGGTTCCCATATAGAAGCCTTTACCGAAGTCACAGCGGTCCCTGCTGATGGGGGCGATAGGTCCGGAGATCCCGGACTTTGATCCATGATACAGAATCATTCTGCCGGAATTGTTCTGTATGCCGGAAACGGTTATTTGGATCTTCTGCATGAGGATCTCTTCGAGATTGACATCGTGCTCTTTACAGATGTCATACAGACGGAGCTGCACGGCTTTATTGGGCCGGGAATGTCTGTTTTCCCATCTGTTTACGGTGGCGAAAGAGACGCCGATCATCCGGGCCAGCTCCTCCTGACTGACATTTAACCGGGCACGGATTTCCGGAAGAAAGGTTTGCATGAGCCGCCTCCATATAACATTTATACAAGATGAATTATAACATTTGTCATATAAAGAGTCAACCGTCCGAAGATACTGTTGATCTGTCAGGTAAAAGTAAAGCATTATATGAGATAATAAAAGGATAAAGCGATATCAGGGAAATGCTGGAAATAATCGAATCTGTAAAGGATTGATTTATGACCATATCAACATGAACAAAATCAGATACTATCCGCCGGAGGATCACAAACTGGATATATATCCTGTTCCGAAGGATAAAACCCCCCATGTTCATCAATGAACCATGGCTGACAGATCCTTCCTATGACTGGCTGGATGCATGGGGAAATGAACCGGAGGATGAAGCGGATAACATCCGGGTATACATGATGAGATGTGTAATCAGCTACACTTCCAAAATGCATTTTTCGTCAAAGAGGCTGATCATTTGATCGTGCGTCATCAGCCGAAGGTTCTCGGCTTTGGCCTGGGCAAGAAGGAGACGGTCGTAAGGATCTTTATGCTCCTCGCCGCTTCCTCCCCATTTGAGGGTGTTCTCGATCTGAAGATGCTTTGACTGCAGGGGAAGTTGTATATAGCCTGCATCGTTGCAACTCTCAATGAATTCTTCTGTGGTGAATTCAAGATTGTTCTTTTTGCTTTTGCGCTTGTTATT
>CAMKEX010000280.1 GCA_946411695.1 uncultured Lachnospiraceae bacterium | reverse complement strand
AAAAGCCAGCTGACTCATGACTGAAGTCACAAGAATGCGCTGGCTAGTCTTTCAACAGGGCAGAGGCCAGGTTCTCTATCACCGACCGATCCGTGTCTGCCGTAAGTCATAAATATTCATTCATTACACAAGTCTTGAAAAAAACAGGCGCCGCCGGAATCATTCCGACGGCGCTGTTTTTTGTTCCGGAAGCAGTTCCCGGCTTTTCATGCGCTGATTTATTTCTTTTTAGCTGTTTATTTATTTCTGATTATCGATTACCCACTGTCTGATATTCTGTTCTTCGTCCGATACGCTTCCACCCTGGACCGCGAGTCCTTCCCGTACATCCGCGCCGGGTTCCAGCTCCGCGATCGTGCCGACAGTATTGGAGAAGCGGCTTCCTTCATGTGTGACAAAGACGTTGACTGTCTTTCCGGTGAGATCATGTGCCTCCAGGAAGGAATAGACAGGCATGGGCAGATCGCCCCACCAGTTGGGGAAGACAAGAAAGATTGTGTCATAATCCTCAACTGCCTTTTCATCCGCTTTCAAAAGCGGCCTGAATCCATCATTCTGCTCCTGCTTTGCCTGGTTGACCGTCTCGTTGTAATCTGCCGGATAGGCATCCTCTGTCAGGATCTCCATCGTTTCGCAGCCTGCTTCCTCCGCGATCCACGCCGCAATCTGTCCGGCATTTCCCATCAGGCCATTTTCATCGATCCGGATACTTGCGCTGGAATCAGCATCAATATCTTCAGGAAAATCCGTGTTGCCCACTCTGCTGAAATAAATTGCCAGAGCATTGCTCTTCGGAGCGCCGCCTTCATCTGCAGATGCTGCTGCCGCCGTCGTATCATTGTCTGCGGCGGCACTTTCCTGCTCTGTGCTCCCCTGCTGCGCAGCCTGCTCCGGCTCTTCAGTCTCTGCTGTTTCCACTGCGGTTTCCTCTTCCTCTTGTTCCGGAGCTTCTGTTTCCTGTGCCTCCTCCACGGTTTCCTGCGGTACCGGTGTATCCTGCCCGGTTGCGGCAGCCTTGTTTCCGCAGGCGGAAAGCCCGAGAAGCAAACCGGCCAGTAACATACTCATGGCCAACTGTCTCTTTTTCATAGATACCTCCTTGTCTGTCCAACTCTGTTTATAAAGAAAAATTAACCGCTGTTCCCTTTACAGGCTTTTTCCGAGTCTGTATGCCTTCTCAGGATATCTGCTCCTTCTCGTCATGGCCGGCGTTCCGCAGCCATAGCCGAGGATCATCCCCTTGTCCTCAAAATTGATGTAACGGACCAGCGTTTTGTAATGTGCTGTGAGTGCATCGAATGTCCAGTCGTCCGCATTCCATGCGACTGTCAGAAGTGCGGACTTTTCGTAGAACCTTTCCGGTTGGGACTTCCCGAAAGAATCGTTATTTTCACTGTGCATCACCTCCGTCTCAATGTTTGATCCCATTGGCATCCAGCCATGCAGAGATCTCCTTGGGAGCACTCCAGCCGGCACTTCCAAAGCCCTGCCCATTCCCGGAGGGAAATACCACATTCAGCACCAGCCCAAGGATCACTGCTGCCATCACCAGGACCGCCGGGAGAAGGGGATTCTTTTTTTCACTTTCTCTTCTATGGGATTTTCTGAAAAGCAGGGCGCCCTGGGCACCGACGAAGACCCAGAAGAGCAGCATCAGGATATTCTCCAGAAAGACCGATGCTGCCGGCTTTTCATAGTCCAGGAAAGCAAACAGGACACGGAAGAGCAGATAATCCGGCATTCCGTTCCGGAGAAAGAGGAATAGACCGATTCCGGCGATGCCGCAGAAGATTACCGAAATCAATGATTTCATTCTGTCCGACATCTTCCATTTTGCCGCCATCACCGGAATGTGCATCCCAAGATGCAGTCCCATCAGGACAAAGGACCAGTGCGACATGGAAAGGTGTATTTTTCTGGCAAGGGCGACGTCCGTCAATCCGTACATGAACGGCACCGCATATCCGCTCATCGACATTCCGGAAAAAGCCGTCAGCATAAACGACAGGAGCAGCAGTATATTCACTGCAGCAGACAAAGCCCGATAAGCTGTGTACCTGCCCCTGAAAATGGCGCCGTACCATTTTCTGTTTAAAATCTGATGTACAATGACAAGCAGCGTCATTCCCATGCCGATCCATTCATGGGCCTGCTCACCGGTCACCTGATAGGCCATAAGGCAGAGCAGGAGAACAGTCATGCAGACATCGACGATTCTTTTTACCAAACTGTTATTCTTTTTTCCCTGCATAAAAATCTCCGAGCTCCCGCATTTAAAAACATATACTGCTTATTTTTCTGCAGCTGAGGTGATCTTCTGATCTCCTGTTGACCAGACATGTTTCTCCTTCGCGTTTGCGGGCTTGTTCTGTGCCATCACGCCGGCAAGCGGGTGCGGCACATACAGCTCTTCCAGATAAGCGAGCTCCTCTTTGGTCAGCTCCAGATCGACTGCCTTTGCAGCGCCTTCGATATGATGGAACTTTGTTGCGCCAACAACAGGCGATGTCACTTTTGTGAGCAGCCACGCCAGAGATACTTCCGTCATGGTCACACCATGTTTTTCGGCCAGTTCTGCAACACGGCCGATGATCAGATTATCCTGGTCTGCTGTTGCGTCATATTTGAACTTTGCGTAGCTGTCCTCTGCCGCCCGCTTTGTCGCGCCTTCTCCCGGCTTTCTGGAAAGGCGTCCGCTGGCCAGTGCGCTGTAGGGGGTGAGCGCGATATTTTCCTCCTGACAATAGGGGACCATCTCCCGTTCCTCCTCTCGGAAGATCAGGTTGTAATGCCCCTGGACGGAAACAAACCTGGCAAAGCCTTCCTTTTCCGCCAGGGCGTTTGCCTTGGCAAGCTGCCATGCAAAACAATTGGAAATTCCGATATATCTTGCTTTACCTGCCTTTACAATGCGGTTCAGCCCATCCAGAATATCGTAGATCGGTGTGTTCCAGTCCCACATATGATAGATATAGAGGTCCACGTAATCCATGCCGAGGTTCTGCAGACTGGTGTTGATCATGTTCTCGATGTGCTGCTGTCCGCTGATCCCTCTCTCGATTTCCTCCTGTGTCCGCGGAAGAAATTTTGTAGCAAGGACAATGTCCTCACGCTTTGCAAAATCCCGGAGTGCCCTGCCGACATACTGCTC
>CAMKEX010000279.1 GCA_946411695.1 uncultured Lachnospiraceae bacterium | reverse complement strand
GTTCGCCTTCCCATATTTCCTCAGCGCTCTTTCTCTTGCTCTTAAACATATCCTTACGGTATTTGGAGCGGCGAAGAAAAGTATCTTTCGCCGAGCGTTGACTGGCAGAGTGCGTCCCTGCAATCCTTCAGATGCTGTTCGTTTCCTTTTGCAAATGTGATCTCCTGCATTCTAATTTCCCTCTTTGCATCAGTGCTCCATTGAACCGGTGTACTGCCGGCCACAACCGCTGCACACACCTGTGTGGACACAGATGACGCCTCCGCAGGCAGAGCAGATCCACTGCTTTCGCTCGCGCTCTAGAAAAGCGGCCATCCCCGCCTCCCGGATGAACCGCAGATTCTCCAACGGGGATTCTCGGAGCGGGTACTGCGATCCGTACCGGGTCTCCTTTTCCATGACGTCGGGACAGGGAAAATCCTGGCACTCATCACAGAAAAAATACCCATTTACTTTTCTCTTCTCACACTGGATGATGCCGCATCTCGTCGAACAGAACTCCGGTTTGTTGTCATTTGGGCCGCGACATCCGGCACAGGGACTGGTATCGGTCAGCGCACGCTTGCAGATGCTGCAGTCCAGCCCACACGGGGCGATCATATTCGCAATGAACATTCCTTGCTCATTTGTTCCTCCATCACTTCTGCTGAACACAGCCATTTCCTTCTCCAGCAATCTGTAAACATTTGCTACAAGAAATCCATCTGCTATGGCATGATTCAATCGAACGCTCACCGGCATCATCAGGCGTCCGTTTTCCTCCCGGTATTTACCCCAGTTGACGATCGGAGCAAAATGCAAATATCCGTCCGGCAGCTCAACATTCAGTGAATCATATGACAACCATGATATATAGGATGCATCAAACCAGTTCGGATGATTCATCATATCCAGCCCGTATTCTCTTGTTTGCTTTGCATTCTCCACATCCTTTACAGCATTTCGGTAAAACTCTTCATATTCTTCATAATATGTCGAATAGACCGGCGTACAAGTCTCTGTATCATCATGAAAGATATACTGAATCGGATTTATGCTGCCATAGCAGATCAGTTCTTCCGACTGCCAGAGATAACCCATCTTGTAATCATCCCTTGAATTCAGCACCTTTGAGAGCAGATACAGAAAGTTAATATAGAACTTGGTACCTGTCTTCTTGGAATGCTCCACCAGATCAGTGACATCTATTCTCGCAGTCATAGAAGTTGAACACTTGCAGTCCTCCGTAAAATGGCGGAATACTCCGCTCCGGTAATACTTTTCTTTGTCTATAACCCTATAGTTCATATCCATACGTCCCTTCCTTGCCTGACACCTCGTATACCATATATTCATGATCATATTCATACCCCAGCTTTTCCGCCAGATGAACCGAGATCATATTCTGGGCATCCCAGCTTGGATACAAGCCTTCGTCAAGGCATTGTAAGATCACTCTCCCGATATCCAGATATTTTTCTTTGCTCTCAAATGATGAAACGAAATGCAGGCAGGAATATATCAATGTCTCTTTCCAGCCCTCAAAAAGATGATTTACTTTTGATGCATCATACAGTTCGTATAACATCTTTTAATGTCCCCTGTGCTTTTCCTTCTTCTTCATTTGTTTCAATTCAAACAGTCTCTGGTTCTCAGCATCCCTTAGTTCGCGGCTTCTGACTTTCCGTTCCTGTTTATTCTGCTCCTGCTGTAATTTGAGTGCCTGCTGCGATTTAGTTCCTATGCCCGTCTCCAATGTCTGTTTTTTCGCATCACGCTGTGCCCTCTTGGGATTCTTCTTCGTTTCCTTTACAACCATTTCAACCGCCGGACTAAACTGCAGATGATAATAGTTCCGATTGATAAACTCCAGGACCTCGTAATCCTTCGGCTCCGCACCAAACGTCACTTTAGCTACTGACAGTTTCCTGTTTTCAATTCTCTCAAAAACACCCACCCAGAACGGATCTTCAAAATATATCGTCAGTTTTCCGCTTACTCTGTCCATCGTTTTTCATCCCCCAGATTCCGTAGGGATATTCTTTTGTTTAATCCCCTTTCCTGTCCTTATGAAATGACCTTCCTGGACAGCCGCAAATGTCGCCACTGAACATATCGGGATTCCCGTGTATATAAGCGGAACAACTGTTAATGTCAATGGAAGCATGAAAAGCAGCACGCCTGTCACCTTATTCATAGTCGTATGTACTGCAACATATCTCTTCTGCTTGACTACCCCGGATATAATGTTGATGATCTTGATCAAAGCGATAACCACCGTCCATACATACAGCCATATCGGAATATCTATTACTGGAAGAATCTTTATCAGGCAAACGGCCACAAATACAAAATCAGCGACCCCATCGAATCTCGATCCAAATTCACTGACTGAATTTGTTTTCCTCGCGATGATTCCATCGACCATATCCGATAATCCAGCGATCAGATACAGCACATAAAAAATCTGAGAAAACACCGGGCAAAACACAAGTACCGCACTCACAAGGATTCTTAAGCCTGTTATTACATTTGCCATCATACGCTTCCGGCGTTTTCCAGCCTTCCCCGTGCATCAGGATTGTTTCTAAATAATTGCTCCAACCTTTTTCATAGGTATCGCCCCCTCACATTCGTTCGGTGGCATATCGGTCGGTGCATTATAAATCATGCTTCGCATGATGGCACCTCCCTCTCGCACGACCTCATTTCCGGGCAGCCGCCGCAAGTTTCCACCTGTTTTTCTCTCGCACACTGCCTGATCGGACATAAAGAATCACAATACACCGTCTTTACTCCCGGAATCCGGCAGCCTGAGCAGTTTATCATTTCTGGCGTGATCTCCACTCCATTAAGCTCTGACCATTCTTTCGACACCTTTATCCGCAGTTCATTGTCGTTATTAACAGTAGCCAAACGAGCTTCGCAAGTCTCACAGTCCAGCCCTCAATATGCAATGTATTCATTCATGATCAAAGCCTCCCTTCTGCCTGCACCGGAACCCAAATACCACATTCGTAATCCGAAGCCTGCGGATCACCCTGCGAATAAACCTCAAGGGTTGCTTTTCCGTTTGCCTGTAATTTTTGGCCTTCATTCGGAAACCATTCCTGCCATACTGCAGTATTAAGTGTCTGCAGAGATCCAGGCATCGGTCCTTTTGCCGTAAAAATGGCCCAGTCACTTGCCGGGAAAGAATATAATTCTAATC
>CAMKEX010000278.1 GCA_946411695.1 uncultured Lachnospiraceae bacterium | reverse complement strand
CCTTCATTTTCCGCTTGACAAGTGGGCACTACATAACGGACGGTTCTTCTGTCTGCATATCGAAATAGATTCCTTTGGCGTCTGATTATGTTTACCTGATATGCTCTGCAAGAAGAGCATATCATTTTTTATGTCTGCCCGCCCCATGAACAGTAACCTACCCACATTGGTTTACGGAAAGAACAGTATAATCTGTTGAGCCCCACTTGAAATTCTGGTATATTCTATTTGTGCTTTTATGCCGTTTTATAAGGGATAAAGAGGACTGTTCGAGGGGCTGAAGGTCTGGGAAGATGCTCAGATGCGGGAGCAGCAGGGGAAGTGGCCGGTGATCTTCCTGACTGTGGAAGAGCTCCTTCCGGAAGGCGTCCGGGAAACGGAGGTATAAGATGGAATGCAGCAACAGGCAACTGATAAAAATAGTGAAAGAGATTTGTCAAGAACACGGAATTACTTTCCAGGGATTCTCATCTGACTGGGTCATACAATTGACCGCTAATGACCATACGATGTTTATTCATGGATATAAATTTCCGAATAACAATGCAGCCATTGAACAAATCTGCAATGACAAGTCCGCTCTTTCTGATCTTCTGTCTGCGCACAGGATTCCTCACGTTCCGCACAGCTATTTCAGCTCTCCCTACAATAAGCAAAATCCCCCTCCGCAGGACAACTGGAAGAGAATGCAGTCTCTTTTACAGGAATATGGGAAGATTGTATGTAAACCCAACGCTGCTACGGGAGGATACGGCGTATTCAAAGTTTCATCACAAAGAGATTTGGAATTCGCTTCGCAGGAGATTTTTTCTGCCTCAGAGGCCATGTCCATATCACCTTACAGAAAAATTCAGGCGGAATATCGGGTTATTATCGTAAATGCCAGCGTCGGCGTGATTTATGAGAAAAAAAGACCGTTTGTTGTCGGAAATGGTCGTGATTCAATAAAGAGCCTGATTGAGAAAGACCCTGCTTTACTGGGTATTGAGACAGACAACGAATTGGATGTATTTCGTGTCCCTGATGCTGATGAAATTGTTGAAGTTTCCTGGAAGCATAATCTGGAACAGGGGGCACGCCTTGTTATTGTGACAGACGTTTTTAAAACGGAAATCCTGTCCGAACTGGCCCTGTCGTGCGTGGCCGCTCTCGACGCTGAATTCGTGTCCGTTGATATCGTTGAAGATGAATGCGGTTTCGAAGTGCTTGAAATCAACAGCGGTGTCATGATGGAAAACTTTGCCGCAAGCAATCCTGAGAACTATGAGATTGCAAAAAACATCTATCAAAAAGCGATCCTTCACTATCTGAACATGGATACACCACGATATCAATATTCCAACCAGAGACCGGGAAAAACAAACCTCGTCCCGCCTGTACTGGAAGAAACTGCTCGAGAACGTGGTGTACAAATGATCCCAGATAAAGAAGAAGGGAACTTTGCCATCTTTGTGTTCAAAAATGGAAAACGATTTGTTGCCAAAGACCACCCTTTAAACATTAACTATGCAGGAAGT
The DNA here is from genome assembly GCA_946411695.1 of uncultured Lachnospiraceae bacterium. GTDB lineage: Bacteria > Bacillota > Clostridia > Lachnospirales > Lachnospiraceae > CAG-791. The sequence continues at coordinate 1,697 of CAMKEX010000278.1, read as the reverse complement.
ATCAGCCTCTGCATAAATAAAGCCGCCTGTGCTCGCTTTCTTCACGATATGGGATTTCAAATTCCCAGGCAAAAAACCTTTGCCAGAAAAGCCAATCCTGATATAACTCTTTCAGATTTAAGCAGATGCTTTGAAAACCCGGAAGAGCGATTAGGCTTTGGTTTTCCTATGATTTTGAAACCGAATGGATTGTCCCAGGGAACTGGCGTATATAAAGTTTTTAATGCCAAAGACGGGTTGCTTGCTGCCCGGAATGTTCTGGCCCTGAAAGAAAAAATCATTCTTTTGGAAGAGTATTGTCCTGGCAGCGATTATCGAATTGTCGTGCTCAACGGGCAGGTTATTCAGGCGTATGAACGGATCCCCTTTCACGTTGTTGGAAATGGCCATGACACAATCAGAACCCTGCTTCAAAAACAGGCGGATGCTTTTGAAAAAGCCAACCGAGACAAGACTGTTGATACTGAGGATCCTCGTATCCTGCGAAATATTATCCATCAGGGCTATACCCTGAATACAGTTTTGAACGCGGGCGTTATCTGCACACTCCAGGATGTGGCGAACCTGTCATTAGGCGGAACGGCCAGGGATCTGACGGACCGGATAAGCCCCTACTATTCTGAACTGGCCATTAGCATTGCAGAAAGTCTGAACCTGAAACTTTGCGGCATTGATATAATTGCGAAAGACATTACTGACATGAATCGTGCGGATTACTATGTGATAGAAGTGAACAGCGCTCCAATTCTTAACAATCATGCTTTTGACGGAAAGAAACAGGAGAAGTATGTGAAAGAGCTGCATGGTATGGTTTTCGATTTCCTTGAATCATTGTAGCCGGGACGCCGGGACGGTCCTTATCGTTCCGCGGGGGACACAGGGACGGTCTTTTGAGCACGACGGGGTAGCGGGCGTCGTCCGGGAAATCCGGATGATGCATACGGTCGTAGAGACCTTTGACGGGAAAACAGCCTACATTCCCAATAGCAGCATCTCCGGCAGCCGGGTGGTCAATATGACCCGGCTGGGCCGGAGACGGGTGGAAATCAGCGTGTCCGCCTCCGTGAGCTGCGGACAGAAGATCTGCTATCCTGGGGGAACCAAACAATTTTTCGAACTTTTTCAAAATTCTTTGTAAGATTTCTGCGATCTATGCATCTAATATATGAGCGAATATGAAATCTATTCCTTAGAGGCCTTTAAGCGCCGGATTCATGACGACATACGGACGATGGATGAAACACCCGGTACCCGTTACCGGGAGGAACTGATTGCAGAGTATCTCCGTAAAGTGCTTTTATATCTTCGGGAGAGAATTCTTCTAGCGGAAGATTTGTGATTATATCCACGTTGAAGTTGAAATGCTCCAGAAGTTCATCCTTTAGTGACTTTCCTTCCATGGAGATGATAAATCTCATGATCTCTTCAAATGACCATTTCTTGATGCGACTGAAATCTTTTTCTGCATTACGAGTAAATAACCAATGATATTGATCCATCTCGTTGATGAGGGATACCAGTTTTTCTTTGATAAATGTGGAATAGTTCATCCTGTGCCCTCCTTGAAATCAGGTCTATACCTGCTTTCAAGGGCCGCTTTCGCTACCGACTTTCTTTAAATTCAGTAGCGAAAGCGGCCGCACATTTTGCCCGTTCTGTCAACCCTTTTCTGCAATTTTCTTAACAAAAAAAGAGAC
>CAMKEX010000277.1 GCA_946411695.1 uncultured Lachnospiraceae bacterium | reverse complement strand
CTGTAGACTTCAAATCACAACAGCTTCGCTGGGTTGCGATTTGAGAAGGATTGCACTCCATTCTTCCCGCTGTGTATTGTCCCTGTATAGATGTGCTCCTGTACTCCAGCAAGCAGTTCCAAGAACTGTATACAAAACCGCAGAGCCAGCTGCCTGAAATTCAGGGAGCTGGCTCTGCGCATTATTCGTCTGGCCCGTCGTTCAATACTATATACTTCTTCTCAAGAAGGGCTGTGTCCGTTAAACTTACGGATTTCCCGCTTGCACGGTGTCCGACGCCGCCCAGACCTCTTCGCCGCCGGTGAGTGCCAGCAGAAGATAATCATCCTCCCGGCGCAACACCGTGCCGAATGCATCTGTATTTTGGGTCTGCGCGCTGTCCCATAGGATTTTCCCATCGTCGGAGCTGGGATAAACTACCGTTCCCGCAGGAAGCAGGACCGGGCTTGCCAACTGATCCTTCATACTGTCGTCATAAGCAAGAGTCTTTCCTTGCTCTACCCAGCCAATGATATTGCTGGGTGAACGGAGGTCCCGCATTCTGACCAGCAGCCACTCCTGTTTTTCAGAGGCCGCCGCCGCGAGAACGGTGAGCAGCGTTCCTTCCGGGATCTCCCGGATCACTGTGTCGTCTTCCGGATAGATTATCATTTCGACGGTCTGCTCGGTGAGTACCCGCTCCGCTTCCGCCTGAAGATAGCTCAGGTTGGCCGCCGCACGATTGCTGCCGTAAGATTCGGGCGGCATCGTTGGCAAGGTTCCTGCCGGAGTCGGTTCCGAACTTTGGCTAGGCGCAGGCGCAGCAGGCGAGCATCCTGCCAGCAGCAGGAAAGCAAGGAGTAACCACAAAAATGCTGCTGATTGATTTCGTTTGAGCCTGAAAAAGCGGTGTAAATATTCCAATTTGTTTCTCCTTTCTCAACTTGTCGTTATTGTCATGCATGGTTTGTTCCCTTAGTTTTTTCTTTATGTTGCAGAAAAACGAGAATAGTTGGGGTCAGCAACCCCAAAAAGGGTCAGCAAAAGCCGGAGCAAGCAGCTGCTCCGGCTTTACTCGCTCATATTGCTTAATCTCTATTCACTTGGCGGAAAGGCTGGTAATGACATTTTCACTCCAAACAGTGGAAGCATTTCTCTGTTATTTCTCTGATGTGGTTTGCGGCGGCGCCGTCGCTGCCAAATCGTTCTCTATCTCTTTGAACTCGGGATCGGCGGCGAGTTCGCTGAACGCAGGGCTTTTCAGCTCGACCAGCATCCGGGAGGACAACCAGGGAGAGGACGAGATATACAGGGGGCCGAAATTCACCTGGTCCAAATGGCTGAGCGCCGGTGAGGAGGAGATCGGCTTGAGAAGCAGTTCCCTTGAATAAGCATCCATCAGTTTCATCGCCTGAAGCGTGGAATCCAAATCCCGGGCTCCAGTCCCTGTTTTCGATCTTACTTCCTGTTTTAAATGCTGGAAACGCCTGACGGCTGTATCCAGCCCATCGTCCGAATCCATACGCTTTGCGTAAGCTTCTGCTCGCTTCAATATATCAATGGCATTTGAACGATCTCCATCCTTCAGATAGAGCCGTCCCAGTTTCATGGCCAACTGCCAAGCGGTGTAAAGGACCATTCCCCTGTAATCTGAACCGAACACGCGGTCAAAAAGATCGATCCCAAGCATCAGAAGCTCCTGCTTCTCGTCCGAGCGGCAGATCCACTTCTTCTCCTCAGAAACTAGCGGGGAGAGGATCGGCTTTCCATTTGCACTATCGTCCGTTAATGCGTCCAATCCCTGCAGGATTTCTATTGCCGCATCATGGATCACGCCCTGCGCGGTGAACACTCGGTCATTTCCCTTGAAGAAGTCCAGCAAGTCAGACTTTGATCTGAGATGATACACTTCATCCAGCTCTTCGGTCATTTCAAACAGCCTGTCTTTTTGACCCAGACGATACCATATCCTCATAAGAGACTTTTTCGTTTTCAGCTTTTTCCGGGGGTCATCGGCAACAGCGATCACCGCTTCCAGAAGAGCGGCAGCTCTGCGAAGAAAAGCATCACGCTTCTTTGCGTCACTTTCGCTCTCAGAAACCTGGACCAGCAGTTCAGCCAGGGCAAGCTTCAATTCCTGATTCCTGTTATCCCGATCAACCGCTTCTTGAGTGAGAGAAATCGCCTTTTCGATCATACCGGAGGCCAATAAACTCTGGCACTTATCGAATAGCACACGCAGTTCTTCGGACGATAAGGGTCTTTCATTTCCAAGAAGCATATCAACTGATACCTGGAATCGGGAAGCGAGTCTGGGAAGTAAAGTGATTTCCGGATAGTTGTCGCCCCGCTCCCACTTGCTGATCGCTTGGTTGGTCACATTCAGTTCATCAGCAAGGTCCGATTGCGTTAGCCCTGCTTCAATTCTCAGCTGACGCAGTATGGAACCAAACTCCATAGCATCACCTCCGACGGGAACTCAAGCAAAGGTTGAATAGCATCCTTACACATAATATAATTCGCCAGTTTCATGAAGTCAATGTAGGTGTTCTTGAGTTCAATTCAACGAGAGGTTGATTCCGATTAGGTTTGTGATTGCCTCAAAACACTACTCTATCGAAAGAGTTATGAGTAAATCATCTTGGGCACAAAGGCGATATAATAGAAACCTGTTCTCTGAGTGTCAAGGGGATGTTTCTCTTGAGACAGCTTCCAGCGCCATTTCCACCTCGTCCACGCCGCCGGGGTGGACATGGCGGGCCCCCGTCCGCCGGAAGCCGAAGCGTTCATAAAGCCGCTTCGCACCGGTGTTGGTCTCCAATATCCACAACCGGGGCGTCTCCGGGCAGTCGGCGATGGCCTGCCTGAGGAGGGCGGAGCCGTAGCCCTTCCGCTGATGCTCCGGCAGCACATAGCAGTCCGCGATCAGGCTTCCGCTGCGGGATACCAGCCCCAGGGCCTTCCCGTCCTCCAGCAGCAGATAGATCATGCTGCCCTCCGCCTGCTTTGCCCGAAGATAGGCTAACTGCCGCGCCGCCGTATGGGCGTCCACAAAATCCGGCGGGCATATCGCCCGATGGGACTCCCGCCAGCTTTTGGCGTGGACCTCCGCCGCTGCGGGCAGATTGTCCCCGCTGAGTACGATGATCTCCATTTTCCGCCTCCGTATCAACACCGAGATGGCCAAGCATCTTGCCGCTTGTTTATTATGCCTCGCAGAGTTCGCGCCCGCAGGCGC
>CAMKEX010000276.1 GCA_946411695.1 uncultured Lachnospiraceae bacterium | reverse complement strand
GATTGCGGACACGATCACTGCGCAGATCACCACTGCCACGGAAATTAACGTATGAATATTGTGCTTGATCTTTTTCTGACCTTCGCCAAAATCGGGCTTTTTACTTTTGGCGGAGGATATGCCATGATCTCCCTGATAGAGGATTCCTGTGTGGAAAAGAAGCAGTGGATCACTCACGATGAGATGATGAACGTCACGGTGATCGCAGAATCCACACCGGGTCCGATCGCTATCAATTGTGCCACCTTCGTCGGTTATAAACAGAAAGGTCTGACCGGAGCTGTCGCAGCGACAATCGGCATGGTACTCCCCTCATTCTGCATCATATTCCTGATTTCCATGTTTCTGGACAACTTTCTGGAGATTGCGTGGATCGCTCATGCTTTCATGGGGATCAGGATCGCAGTAGGTATATTGATTCTTGACGCTGCGCTCAAGATGATCAAAAAGATGCAGAAAAAGCCGATGCCGCTCACCATCATGATCTGTGCTTTTGTTTCTATGCTGGCGATCGACGTCTTTGCCCTGCGGGTATCCTCCATCACCCTGATGCTGATTGCGGCAGTCATCAGCCTCTCTATATTCCTGATCAGGCAGAATACCGGAAAGGCAGGTGCTGCTAAATGATATACTTCGATCTGCTCATCGGCTTTTTGAAGGTTGGCCTGTTCGCTTTTGGCGGAGCATACGGCGCAATCCCTCTGATCAGAGACGTGGTGCTCTCATATGGCTGGATTGAGGATGAAATGCTTACATACATGATCGCAGTCAGTGAGAGTACACCGGGACCCATTATGGTTAATCTGGCAACGTATGTCGGCAGTTCACAGGCAGGCTTCCTGGGCGCCCTTATTGCCACAACAGCAGTTGTGCTTCCGTCATTTATTATTATCCTGCTCATCATGGTCCTGTTGAAAAAATTGCTGAAGAACCCTTATGTCCAAGCCATTCTGCGAGGATTGAAACCGTGCATCATAGGGATCATTCTGGCAACGGGTATCTTTATGATCGTGCAGCACAGCGTAGGAAGTCCTGGTGCACTTTCGTTCGATACGACTGCAATTATAATGACGATTGTTCTTGGAACAGTATACTTCGGTTCGAGAAAAGTCCTGAAGAATGGTATTTCACCGATCGGATTGATTGTGATATCGGCTTTAGCGGGATTAATCGTATACGGATAAGGGGAGACAGGGACGGTACGGAGACAGGACAGTCCTGTCTCCCCCCGTCCCCTGTCTCCCCAAGAACCGTCCCCTTCCCATCGAGAGGATGAAAGGTAAAGACTGGTCAGTGAAGAGGGAGAGAAGGGATGAAAGAGAAAATAGATTTCAACCATTCGAAGCTGTCAGTATTTGCAGCGTATATACGGCCTCACAGGGAGGCTTTTGCTGTGGACATGGGACTGTCGGTGGCCGTAGCCCTGGTAGACCTGATCTTCCCCCTGGTGTCGCGGTGGTCTATGCAGGCGCTCCTGCCGCAGGGACTGTTCAGAGCCTTTTTCAGTGTGATGTCTATCGTGTTTCTCGCCTATCTGCTGCGGGCTTGGTTCATGTACCTGGTCACTGTGATCGGGCACCGGATGGGGACAATGGTCGAGGCGGATATGCGGCGGGATGTGTTCATGCACATGCAGGATTTGTCCTACAGCTTTTTTGACAGGAACCGGACGGGCGTGCTGTTGGGGAGAGTGACGAATGACTTGTTTGAGATTGTGGAACTGGCTCATCACGGGCCGGAAAACATTCTGACATGTTCGATGACGATCCTTGGCGCTCTGGTGATCCTGCTGACGATCAACTGGAAACTCACGCTTGTGCTGCTCCTTTTGCTGCCGGCCTGTGTGCTTTTCAGCATGCGGCAGCGGATCAATATGCAAAAGGCGAATCAGGAGGTGAAAAAAAAGACCGGTGAGATCAATGCGGCGATCGAGAGCGGGATCTCGGGAATCCGTACTTCAAAGGCTTTTGCCAACGAGACTGCGGAAGATGAGAAGTTCCAGAAGGCAAATGAGGCGTTCAAAAACAGCAGAGTGGGATTTTATCGTGCAATGGGGCTCTTCAATGCCGGCGTTGAGGCAGCAGTGGGACTTATGCAGGTGGCTGTTGTCACAATGGGCGGATATCTCATCATGAAGGGGAATATGGATTATGTCGATTTGATCACATTTACCCTTTATGTATCCACCTTCACGGCACCGATCCGCAAGCTGATGCAGTTCATGGAAATCTATACATCGGGCATGGCCGGTTTTGACCGGTTTCTGGAACTGATGCGCACAAAGCCTGAGATTGAGGACGCACCGGACGCGAGGGAACTGGATATACAGAAGGTCAGGGGAGAGGTCTTTTTTGACCATGTCAGCTTTCATTATCAGGACGGTACGCAGGTGCTGGATGACGTTACCCTGACGATTCAGCCGGGGGAGAAGTTTGCCCTTGTGGGTCCCAGTGGCGGCGGCAAGACCACGATGTGTCATTTGATCCCACGGTTTTACGATGTGAGCCGGGGACGGATTCTCGTGGACGGCAACGATGTGCGCAGCCTGACGCAGGAGAGTCTGCGCCGCAGCATCGGTATTATTCAGCAGGATGTCTTTTTGTTCGCGGGAACGGTCATGGATAACATCCGCTATGGCAGACCGGACGCGACAGACGAGGAGGTCGTCCGGGCAGCGGTCCTTTCAAAGATCCACGAGGACATTATGCAGATGCCGGACGGCTATGAGACCTTTGTCGGCGAGCGCGGCATCGTCCTTTCCGGCGGTCAGAAGCAGCGTGTTTCCATCGCGCGCGTCTTTTTGAAAAATCCTCCGATACTGATTCTGGACGAGGCAACCAGCGCCCTCGACAGCGTGACGGAGGGAGAGATCCAGCAGAGTCTCGACGAGTTGAGCCGGGGCAAGACCTGTATCGTCATTGCCCATCGGCTTTCCACCGTGTTTGACGCCGATCGCATTGCTGTTGTGGAGGACCGCCATATTGCGGAGCAGGGTACCCGGGGCGAGCTCCTCGCTCTGAACGGTATTTATGCGGGGCTGGAGAAGGCACAGTCGCTTTAGGGGACGGACCCTGGCCGGGTAAGAGCCTGGCTGGGAGAAGGGCCGGTTCGGAGTGGCCGAACCGGCCCCTTCCGAACCGTCCCTTTCCTACTATGTCTCCCCCTTCCGAGGCCTTGTGGAGTCTTGAATCAGAGGCTGAAAGAGGATATAATATGCACGTAATTTGAATATAGGTCATCGGAGGACAGTACGCCGCAGCGTAGGGGATCGTAAAGCGAAAGCTTTGC
>CAMKEX010000275.1 GCA_946411695.1 uncultured Lachnospiraceae bacterium | reverse complement strand
AAGAGGCGGAGGATCAGAACCAGAACCGCCATGATCACCAGGATGGAGGATGCTGCGAAAGCACCTGTATAATCGTATCCCTGGTAAAGAAGTTCGATGTAGAGCGGCAGTGTGTTGGTCTTTCCTCTCAGATGCCCTGAAAGAACGGAGACCGCTCCGAATTCTCCCATTGCTCTTGCCGTGCAGAGAACGATCCCGTACAGGAGAGCCCATTTGATATGGGGAAATGTCACTCTTCGAAAGATGGTAAAGGTACCTGCCCCCATCAGAGCGGCAGCCTCTTCTTCGTCAGTCCCCTGGGCAGTCAGAACAGGGATCAGCTCCCGGGATATAAAAGGAAAGGTGACAAAGATGGTCGCCAGAATGATCCCGGGAACAGCGAAGATAATCTGGATCCCTCTGCTGTCCAGAATCGGGTAGAGAAAACTCTGGCGCCCGAAGGTAAGGACATAAATAAGGCCGGCGATGATCGGGGACACCGTGACGGGAAGATCAATGAAAGTGGAAATGATCTTTTTTCCCCGAAAAGCATACTTGGTCAGGCACCATGCGGCAGCAATACCGAAGATCGTATTGACGGCGACCGCCCAGAGTGTGGCCTGCACTGTCAGCTGAATGGCCTTCACGGCGTATTTGTCCGTTATGGATGCCCGATAGACCTCTACTCCTTTGCCGAGCGCAGTCATCAGGATATAGACCAGCGGCAGAATCAGAAAGACCGCCAGAAAGAGAATGACCAGAATGATCAGGATCCATTTCACCGGACCGGAGTTATTCCTCAATGTCATTTTGATATCTCCTCCTTGCTTTTATGCCAGACCGCTGATACGGCGCGAGACCTTGCTCTGCAGGACTGCATTGACCGAAAGAATCACGAATGCGATGGCCAGCATGACAAGAGCTATGGAAGTAGCTGCCGCATAATCAAATTCCTGCAGTTCCGACATGATCAGAAGCGGGGCGATCTCCGTCTCATAGGGGGTGTTTCCTGCGATGAAGACGACGCTTCCGTACTCCCCGATGCTCCTGGCAAAGGCCAGTGTGAAGCCGGAGATCAGGGCGGGAAGGATCTCGGGAAAAATGACCCGCAGGAAGATCGTCCGCCGGTCCGCCCCCAAAATCATGGCAGCCTCCTCATATTGAATATCTATCTTTTCCAGAACCGGCTGCACGGAGCGGACCACAAAGGGGATGCCGATAAAGATCAGGGCAATGGTGATGCCCAGACGGGTATAGGCGATCCGGATCCCGAACCGGTCGTAGAAAATCTTTCCCACCCAGCCGTTCGTGGTCGTCAGGTGAGTCAGGGAAATGCCCGCCACCGCGGTCGGCAGTGCGAAGGGCAGCTCGATGATGCCGTCAATGAGTTTTTTTCCCGGAAACTCATATCTCACGAGCACCCAGGCCATGATCAGACCCATGACAGTATTGACAGCCGCTGCCGCAAGTGCTGTAGAGATGCTGACCCTGTAACCGGAAAGGATCCGCGGTCTTGTGATCGTGTAGAGGAATTCGGAGGGCGTCAGTTTCAGTGTAAAGACCACCAGTGAGCATAATGGCAGCAGAACCACCAGGCTCAATATCGTGATCATCACGCCAAAGCTCAGCCCGAATCCCGGAATAATGCTTCTGCTTTTACTTGCTTTCATTTTTCCATCTTTCCAATCTGCCGCCGGTCAGGGCAGCAGCACATGCTGCACATGCGCCTGAACCGTTTTCGCGCTGACCAAAACTGTCCAGGATCACAGGAGTTTTGTTCCGCTCGTCAGGCTCCTTTATTGTTCATAAATCTGGTCGAAGTATGCGCCGTCTGAGAAATGCTTGCTGCGCGCCTGCGCCCAGCCGCCGAAATGGGTGATATCTGTCAGGACGATCTTGTCATTGATCCAATGACCGTCCGCAGGAATCCCCGTGATGGTATTGGAATCAGTCTCAAGGACAAATTCATCATAGATTTCCTTTGTACTGGGACGGTAGAAATTCTGTGCCTCAATGATCTGCGCCTCATCGGAATACAGATAGTTCAGGTATTCCGCGGCAGCTTCCTCTGTCCCGTGCTTCCTGGCAACCTCGTCGACGACAGCGACCGTGGGCTGGCACAGGATCGAGACGGAGGGAACGACGATCTCATACTCTCCGGGATACTCCTTCAGAGAAAGGAATGCCTCATTCTCCCATGCCAGGAGAACGTCTCCCTGTCCGTTTTCCACAAACGAGGTCGTGGATCCTCTCGCTCCGGAATCCAGCACAACGACATTTCCATACAGTTTTCGGATCGATTCGAGGATCTCCTCTTCGCTCTGTCCCTGCTGCTCAAAGAAATACCAGGCAGCCAGATAATTCCACATCGCCCCTCCAGAGGTCTTAGGATTGGGGGTGATCACGCCGACCCCTTCGCGGATCAGATCGCTCCAGTCATAGATCTTTTTCGGATTGCCGCTTCTCACAAGGAATACGATCGTTGATGTATAGGGGGAGCTGTCCACAGGGAATTCCGAGATAAAGCCGTCGTCGATCAAGCCTGAGTCCGCTACCACCTGCACGTCTCCTTCCAGGGCCAGAGTAACGACATCCGCCTCAAGACCGTTGGAGACCTCCAGCGCCTGTTTCCCGGATCCGCCATGAGACTGCGTCACCTCGACCTGCCGGCCGGTCAGTTCCTCATAATAGGGCTCGAAGATCTCATTGTAGGCCGCATATAGTTCGCGGGTCGGATCATACGACACATTCGTCAGTTCGATCACTTCCCCCTGACCGTCTGCTGTCTGCGTATCATTTCCGGCAGCTCCTGTGCCGGTACTGCCGCCTGCGGAACTGCCTGCCGCGGTCCCGCCGGAGGAGGATCCGCCGCAGCCTGCAAGCACACCGGCTGTCACCAGCACCGCCAGAAAGACGGCCGCGGCTCTTTTAAATATGCCGTATTCCGGCTTTCCTGCTCCGAGCCTGCTGTTTTCCTTTAATCTGACTTCTCTATTACCATTCCTGTACGGATATTGACCTGTTCTCATTTTTCTTCCTTTCACATTCAAGACTCGCTGTACCCCGGTGCTTCTCTATGGTATTTGAAGCACTTTTTTGCGAAGGCACCCGGCTCCTGCTCCATTTTTGAGCATAAAAACAGCGGGGCATACTATAACGCTCCCGCTTCCGCATACAAATCTGTTCCTGCCCTCTTTTTTAGCAGGTCAACAATTTTTTGTGCACATTCGAAACGAAACCGCTTTCATCTTTGTAAACTTTCCAGAACAGCAGCGACACATTCCCATACCAGACATACACATATTTCTCATCATTCTCACCTTTTTC
>CAMKEX010000274.1 GCA_946411695.1 uncultured Lachnospiraceae bacterium | reverse complement strand
ATCTTCGGTGTTAACATGCGCTTCTTCAAGCCCTTCATCGCCGGCATGGTCGGCGGCGCGGTCGGTGCTCTGATCGCTGCCTTAATGGGCTTCGGTGCAACTGCATACGGTGTTACAGGTATCCCCGGATATCTGACCGTCTCCAATCCTGTACAGTACACGATCGTTCTCATCATTGCCGGCGCAATCGCATTTGCAGGCACATGGGTCTTCTGGAAAGAAGAAGAGAAGAAGAAACCCGCTGCTGTTCCCGCTGCTGAGATCAAGGTTCCCACCGAGACTGTCATCAGCTGTGAAGCAGGCGAAGTCAAGGCTCCCGCAAACGGCCTTGTCATTGCACGTGAGAACATTGAAGATGAGACCTTCGCAAGCGGCGTCCTGGGCGACGGCGTAGGCATCAAGCCCACTGCAGGCTATGTCGTAGCTCCTTTCGACGGCGAGATCACCTCTGTCGCTGATTCCAAGCACGCCATCGGCCTTGCAAGCCCCTCCGGCATGGAACTTCTGATCCACGTCGGTGTTGACACCGTAGCCATGAACGGCGACGGCTTCGATCCTCAGGTCGCTGAAGGCGATCAGGTCAAGGCCGGCCAGCTGCTCCTCAACTTCGATATCGACAAGATCAAAGCTGCAAACCACCCCGACACCGTCGTTGTCCTGCTCACCAATGCGGATGACTACAATGATGTCAAGTGCGGCGGCCAGTAATCAGCTGTCCCTGCACAGTGATCTGCTGATGTTCGGCTCCTATTCATGCTGCCGAACAGAAAACGCCTGAAAACGGCAAATAATAACAGCCGCATTTAAACAGTCTGCTGCAGAAGTCAGAATGACGAAAACAGAGCCGGTCCCGCAGGGAACCGGCTCTGTTTTTTTACAGGTCTCAGGCTGAACCTGCCGGTGAACAGGTTTCCCTCTCAGATCTGCATCAGACTGCTGCATCCGGCAAAAATGATAAAAAAGCAGATCTGCACGCCCTGCATTGTTTCACTTTGCGGACTGCAGGAAGAGCGGGGTGATTAGTGTTGCTAATATTTGCCAAAAGAAGGTCTTAAAAACTTCTTAAAATTGTAAAAAACTTGAAAAAGCATGTTTTTTCTTTAACCATTTCGTAGTATAATAGCGATAGCGTTTGAGAGACAACATATATTTGTATCTCGTTTTATATGTCCCACAATACATCTTTATCAGAGAAGGAGAATCAAACATGAAAGAGATTAAATTCACAGTTACTGATCCGTTAGGAATTCACGCTCGTCCCGCTGGAATCCTTGTTAAAGAGGCTAAGAAGTTCAGCTCCAAGATCACTGTTTGGAAGGGCGACAAGAGCTGCGATATGAGAAAGCTCCTTGCTCTGATGGGCATGGCTGTTAAGCAGAATGATGAGATCACTGTCCAGGTCGAGGGCGATGATGAAGCTGCCTGCGCAGAAGCAATCGAGAAATTCCTGAAAGAGAACTTCTAATTATAATTGGAATTATAATCAGATAGCCAGATTGTCCGGGGGTGTTACTGTTCGGAATGCGGACAGAAGCATCCCCGTTTGTTTTAATAAATTCAGGAGGAAACATAGTTATGGTAGTTGCAACAGGTAAGAGTATCCTTAACCGTATCGGCATTGGCAAGATCAAAATCTATAAAGCTCCCACCTATGATATCTACGAGGGCATCGTGGAAGATCCGGCAGCTGAAGTAAAGCGCTTTGAGGAAGCCCTTCAGAAAGCTATCGATCAGCAGGGTGTTCTGTATGAGAAGGCCAAAAAGGACGCCGGCGAAGAGAGCGCCGGAATCTTCGAGGCACATCAGCTCATGCTCGAAGACGAGGATCTGCAGGATTCCACCAAAGAGATCATCACAGAGCAGAAGAGAAGCGCAGAGTACGCGGTCAAGACCGCATTTGACAACTATGCGCAGATGTTCGCTGAAATGGACGACCCTTACATGAAGGCCAGAAGCGCTGACCTCATCGACGTTGAGACGGACGTTCTTGATTTCCTGATGGGTAACGACGCCAGCAGCATGCAGGGCACAGAGCCCGCTATCCTGGTTGCCGAGGATCTGGCTCCCTCGGAGACTGTCAAGCTCGACAAGTCCCTCCTTCTGGGCATGATCACCCGCGAGGGTTCCTCCAACAGCCACACCGCGATCCTGGCCCGCTCCATGAACCTTCCTTCCCTGATCCAGGTCAAGGATATCGACGACAGCTGGGACGGCAAGATGGCCATCCTGGACGGCTATAACAGCTGTGTCTACATCGATCCCACTCCCGACCTGATGGCGACTCTGAAGGCAAAATACGACGCAGACCTCAAGAAGGATGCCCTTCTTCAGGAACTCAAGGGCAAGAGCAGCACCACCATCGACGGCCGCAGCGTACATGTCTATGCAAACATCGGCGGACCTGCCGATCTGGGCAGCGTCAACGAGAACGATGCAGAAGGCGTCGGCCTCTTCCGCTCCGAGTTCGTATACCTCAACAGCAAGGACGAGCCTACAGAAGAGCAGCAGTTCGCAGCCTACAAGCGCGTTGTTGAGACCCTGGCTCCCAAGCTTGTCATCATCCGTACCTGTGATATCGGCGCGGACAAGACCATCGATTACATGAATCTGGACAAGGAAGAGAACCCTGCACTGGGCTTCCGTGCCATTCGTATCTGCCTGACCAGAAAAGAATTCTTCAAGAAACAGCTCCGCGCTCTGCTGCGCGCTTCCGCATACGGCAACATGGGCATCATGTTCCCCATGATCATCAGCAAGTGGGAACTTGTTGAGGCCAAGGCTATCATGGAAGAGTGCAAACAGGAGCTCATCAAGGAAGGCCACAAAGTCGGCAAGTTCCAGGTCGGTATCATGATCGAGACCCCCGCTTCCGTCTTTGTAGCTGACGAGCTGGCAGAAGAAGTCGACTTCTTCTCCCTGGGCACCAACGACCTGACCCAGTACACCTGCGCGATCGACCGCCAGAATGCGAAGCTGGAGCGCTTCTCCGACACGCACCACCCTGCAGTCCTCAGAGCCATCAAGATGACCGTAGACGCAGGCCACAGACACGGTGCATGGGTAGGCATCTGCGGCGAGCTGGGCGCAGATCCGACCCTGACAGAGACCTTCCTGCGCATGGGCGTAGACGAGCTCTCCGTCAACGCAAAGAGCGTCCTGCCTCTGCGTAAGATCATCCGCAGTGTCGACCTCTCCAAGGCTACAGAGTGGAGCCCTGACGAAGTCTGATCCTGAACGGGACGCATGTCCCGCATATCAATCCAAACAGAAAGGGGCTGTCGCATTAAGAAAAAAATGCGGCAGCCTCTTTTTGATATCGAAATAT
>CAMKEX010000273.1 GCA_946411695.1 uncultured Lachnospiraceae bacterium | reverse complement strand
GAAGCATCAATTTAGCCGAGTTTCTATTAACGTAAAATTTTAGGTTTCAGTGTTTGAAGTGGCGTATCAGGTCAGGAAACGTTATCCGTGATCTGGCGCCGGGAAGGACATGTCTGGTTTTCGGGAACACTGGCGCGGAACGGCCGGCTCCGTTCAGCCGACTCATACCGCCTGTACGTATCTGACCAGGGCATCATTTCCGCCAGGAAAGAACGGTCTTTTCCATCAAGATGGCCCGGCATCTTCTCCAGTACAAACCTCAGGTAATAGTAGGGATCGGCGCCATTTTTCCTGGCTGTCTCGACGAGCGTATAGATGATCGTGTTCGCTTTTGCACCGTCGATACTTGTCGAGAACAGATATGCCCTCCTTCCCTGGGCCACAGGCTTCAGGCAGCGTTCGGCATTCCCGTTGTCAAGAGGGATATTCCCGTCCTCCAGAAACCGGCACAGGTATTTTTTCTGGTTCCTTGTGTACATGATGGCATCTTTCATCTTGTTGCTGACCCCGGGAGCATCTGCGTCAAACTCATCCGCGAAACGGAAGAATGCATCCACCTTCGGTCTGACGTCCTGTCTGCGCATGAGCAGCCGTTCTTTGGCAGGCAGGTCCCTGATCAGGTTCTCCTCATGGTAGATGTCCCTGATCAGACGGATCGCAGCTGCTTCCGGAAGTTCCTGTATCCGTTCCTGAGTCAGCCCTTTCAGATCCAGAAGGCTGAAGGCGTCAGCATACCTGCGGCGGCAGTGCATCAGGCATCCTGTCACAAGAAAGCGCCCGCCGGTCTCCTGTTCCATGACCAGGTAGGAGGTGTAGGCGTCAGAAGTATCAGTGCCGTCCCATCCGGCATAAAATCTCCGCAGGTGGTCTGTACCGCGTGTGGGTTCGTAACAATAGACTGCGATCTTATGATCGTCATAGCATTCGCTCGTAGTATGCAGCCAGATAAAACTCTTGCTGCCGGCCTTCCGCCCGTCCCTGATGACCTCATAAACGGTCTCATCACTCTGATGATAGGGCTGTTCCATAAGCTCCTGTATCATGCGGTCATAGACCGGGCCGAACAGGCCGAACGCGAAATGGATGACCCAGTTGGACATCGTCTGCCTGGAAAGTATGAGATCACACAGCAGGTAATCCCTCTCAATGCGGTACAGGGGAAGCCCAAGGACATATTTTTTGTAAAGGATATCCGCGGCCAGTGAAGGGGACGCAAATGAATAAGGATAGAGTACAAAAGGCCTGGGCATGCTGACCAGTTCCCCTGTAGCGAGCTGTTTGATGACAGGTTCATGTACGGTCTCGGCATATACAGCCTCCCTGACATGTTTCACAGTGGTGTAGCTGTGCCAGTTTACGATCGTCCATCTTCCTTTCCCGAACTTTTTGTCCATCTCATCGACATCAAGGTCAAAGCGGTGCACCTGCTCCAGGCGGCTCAGGTCATCCATGCGCTTTCCCTTCCTTTTACCGCCGCGGGTCCCGGTCTTTCCGGCCAGTTTCCGGACGGCCGCCTCGAAGTTCAGCGGCGGGGAGGTCCGGCTTTCAGTCTCCGGCATATGTTCTTCAGCCAGGGGATCTTCATTGGGGTCATCAGCGCTTTCAAAGAGGACATCTGTTTTTTCGGAATGGCGCCCAAAACGGTGTTTTGTCAGGGAATCGTTCTGTTCCTGAAGTTTTTTGCAGAGCGCGCGGCTCTTTGAGAGTTCTTTTTCAGCAGCGGCAAGCCTGTCCTGTATGCGCTGGTACTCTCTGGACATGGCAGCAGAAGAGCGTTCGAACTCAAGCAGGCGCATGTTCTCACGCATCCGTTCTTCATGCTCCCGGATACGGTCTTCATGTTCCTGCATGCGTTTCGCATGCTCTTCCACCAGCATATCTTTGAGTTCCTGTACTGAAAGGCCTTCGAGGCCTTCACGGAACCACTGCAGCTTTGCGTCCATCGGTCAGCCCGCCCCTTCCCGGAGTAACAGTCATTCTTCTCCCAGAGAATCCACCAGCATCTGATGGTTCTGCATAAGGAGCCTGTCTGATCTCCTGATCAGGGCGGCCAGCCTTTCGTTCCGGCGCTCCAGCCCGGACACCTGCTGTTCAAGGGTGCGGATCCGTTCCTCCAGGGCCTGGATCTTTTCCAGGCTCTGGGCGTAAAGTGCTGCAGCCCCGTCAGAGGAGCCGGGGATGTCCTGAGCGGGATCCTTTTTCTTCCGTCCGCGTTTTCCTGTAGGGATGATCTCCCCTGTTTCAGGATCCAGCTTCCCGATGACCCGGCGGCGTGAACGGGACTGGCCCTTTTCAGCATCCCAGTAGCTCTCTGACTCATAGACATAGGTCGTGTTGGTATCTTTATGGTATTGTTTGACGATAGCCATTTCTGCCTCCCTTGAGATCCTCGTTACATTAATTATAAGATAATTATATCACTTTATGTAACGAGTGTCAATAAAAAGTTACATAATATTTTAGAAAAATGTCACTTTCTATTGTCTATCCTGGAGACAAAAAAGGCAAGCTGCCGGAGGGATCCCACAGACAGCTCATTGCGGCGATCCGTCCTGTTCTCCGATATCCTGATATGACCGGATCGAAGATGTGACAGTAAACCCATGCATCAGACGGGAGAATTCCTCTTTTGACAGTTCTTTGGCGTCAGTTGACTTGCGGGGCCATTGATAAACACCGTCCGTTATCCTTTTTGTAAGCAGCAAAAATCCGTCGCCCTCGTACAAGAGCCCGCGGATGCGGTCCCTCCGTGTTCCGCAGAACAGGAAAAGCGTCCCTTCTTCCATGGGATCCATCCCATAGGCCAGCTGGATGATGGATTTCAAGCCGTCGATCCCGCGCCGCAGATCGGTCTTTCCTGCCCGGAGTATGACACGTTTCACCCCAGCACCTTCTTTAAGCATGATCTATCGCCCTCAGTACTGTGATAAGAGTGTCCTCGGAGATCCCTTTGCCGATCAGAAGATGGTAAGCACCTTTCTGCATAATGAGTTCCGGGAGGATCCCTGTCCCGGCAGAACGGGTCCGTTCTTCTGTTTCCACATGGGTATTGGCATCAAGAGAATGGGGGAAGGCTTCATTCAGGCATGTCAGTGCGGCAGGTGTTACATCTCTGAGTTTTTCTGCTTCTTTCTGACGGAGCTTGCGCTGCCAGTAGTAAAAACTTTTTAGGGAAATGCTGTTCTGCCGGCACCATTCCTTTTTGCTCAGAGGACTGCTGTTGGCTTCCAGGACGATCTCATACCATTGGCGGGTACGGATCTCAAGTGATTGTTTATCCATAGTGGACCTCCTGTAGAAAGATTATTTCTTCATTCTACGAAGAGCCTCTTTCCTTGGATACAACACCAACTATTTGACGCTTACG
>CAMKEX010000272.1 GCA_946411695.1 uncultured Lachnospiraceae bacterium | reverse complement strand
TTGGAAACGCCCTTGCCGCCGAATTTGGACTTGTCGCCGTCGCGAAGCTCAAGAGCCTCAAATACACCGGTGGATGCGCCGCTGGGAGCCGCGCCTCTGCCGATGGTGCCATCCGCAAGATAAACCTCAGCCTCTACGGTAGGATTGCCGCGGGAGTCAATGATTTCTCGTCCGATAACTTTTTCAATCTGTAAATAATCCATAGCTTTCCTTTCTGTTTGTCCTGGGACACAACGGAAAAACAGTTATTTGATTCCGTCATCATTTTAACAATAGTGAAAAGAAATAGCAATGATATCGGAGAAAAAATTTAGTCATGACTAACTCAATAAAAATATCTGCCCTTTCTGACCATGCCGCCTGCCGGCAAAAATAAAAGAGCGAAAAAACTGTATCGGCAGTTTTTTCGCTCTTTTGTCTTTATCTCCGGGAAAGTCCGGACATGTCTATAGAATTGTCAGGCCGGAATCAGTCAGGCCGGCCCCTGCTCCGATCAGACCTCGATCAGACCGAGCTCTACGTTGAGATATCTGGCAACTTCCTCTCCGTCAAGTCCGTGGACCATGCAGGCCTCGGTGAGGGACTCCATCTGAGATGCGGGGCAGCTGACACAGCCCATGCCGCAGTTCATCAGAAGGAAAACGGAATCGGGATATTTCGCAAGGATACTGGAGATGAGCATATCGCCAGTGATCGGCTCTTTTGCAGCAGCGGTGTTTTCCATGGTTAAATTCCTCCTTGAATGATCATCATCAAAGCGATGTTATTGATTCTGTCTGCCGGATGTACCGGCCTTTACAGTGTTTCCGCCAAAGGTATCCCCTGCAGACACAGGCGGCTCCTGTGCTGACAGCAGCCTTTTTCAATTGCCTATGAATCTTACAGGTGAATTAAAATTCTATCAGGGTACATGCCTGTCTGTCAAGTGATAAGATGTCCCTGATTTCGACTATCTCGACCGACTTTACGGCCGGCTTCCTGATCTGCAGAGACCGATCAGGGTTTCACCCCTTCTCTGTTTCCCTGTATATTCCGCGCCTTGGATCCTGTGCCTTGGATTCCGCGCCTCAGATTCCGTTTCCCAGCACCACCAGATAGTAGAGATAATAGATTCCCGAGATGAAGTGGGCGATCAGCAGCAGGCCGCAGAAGACAAAAAAGAATATGGAGAGAGCTCTCCGGACACCTCTGCCGTCCGAGAAGCTGCACCTCCATGCGGCATAGTCGCGGATACTCACGAACCAGAGCAGATAGACAGCCAGGATATAACCCCAGTTAAAATTGCCGTGGGCCATGCGGGAGCCGCCTTCGGCCAGGAGGAACTTTTCCCCCATGCCGACAAGGAGCATGATCCAGGCAAAGGCATCCGTCCAGTCAAATGTCCTGCGCGCAATACTGCACAGAGCCGCGAGCAGGGGGAAGGCAATCACCAGAAATGTGGAGAAGGCTATGTTGTCCGTGTACATGCCCGCGACTTTGAAGGGGGCAAACACGACGCCGGCGGACTCTTCGTTTGTTCCGCTGTAAAAGGCCGAGAAGAACTGCATGCCCATCAGGGCCACAGACGGAATACAGCAGACTAAAAGCTGCATACCCAGGGGGAAATTCCTGAAGCGGTATACAAAGAGCCACAGCAGCATCAGCAAAAAGATTGCCGGATAAAAAATCTGCACAAAACTGGGCTTGGAGAGATTGGAGAGCAGCAGCAGAAGCGCGATCGCAAATCCCTTCCAGACGCGCAGTCCCTGCCCCTTGCGGAATCCGCCCCTCTGGACACGCACACATTCTCCCATCACAAGGACAAAAATGAGCAGGGCGATCGGGCGCACCATGATCGTCGTCGGATTGTGCCAGGGGTTGGGGGAACCCTGCCCCAGATAGGGCGTTTTGTTAAACCAGGGGATGAAGATTGCACCGGACAGACTCAGAAGCCATGTGAAAACAGCTGTTTCCGGCAGAGAGAGGCCGCTCCCCGATCCGGGCGAAGTGTCTGCGGATGCCCGCACGGAGAGATTCACAGATGTATCCCGGGCCGAGACCGCCCCTTTTCCCACTGCGCGGTGCAGAAAATGCGCCGCGATCATGTAGGTAAGCGCACACAGGGCGCCGGACACAAGTCCTGCGGCGCGCTTGGCCCCTATTCTGCAGATGCGCATGGCGGCACGCACAAGGAGATGCCAGACCGGTTCGGGATGCTCCCTGAGCATCTGCACAGGGTCTCTCCAGTCCAGTTCCTCTGCGATCCTCACATGAATGCCATAGTCAACAGATACATAACTCACCTTATACGCCGCATAGAATACCGCCGCAGCGCCTGCCAGCAGGATGAATGTCCCGATCAGGATTGACAGAAAACTCTCGTCTGCGCCCTCACTTCGTTTACTCATTCTCCGGTTCCTTTCTATTGTCCTGTGTCCGGACGGGATCCTTCGATATCATGCACAAAACTGATGCCGCATCCCTCCGGCATTGCTTTTCAGCTTATTTTAGTATACACGCAAAAGCAAAAATGTCCATGTACACATCACAGAACTTACTCCACGGGAACTTACTCCAGTCCTTTGGCTTTGGCGATCACTGCATATATGAAAAAGGCTGCCATGTTGCAGAGGACAATACTGGCGCCTGTAGGCGTCGCGTACAGGTAGGAGATCACGAGGCCCAGCATCAGGCACACCACAGAGACGATTGCCGCGCTGATCATGACGCTGCGGAAAGTGCGGCAGAGCCGCATGGAGGTCATGGCGGGAAAGACCACGAGGCTGGAGATCAGAAGGGAGCCCATCATCCGCATGCCGATGACGATCACCAGTGCGGTCAGGATCGCGATCAGGGAATTGTAGGTTCCCGCCGGAATACCGGTTGCCCTGGTGAAGTTTTCGTCAAAGGTCACTGCGAAGATCCTGTGATAAAAGAAGACAAAGAGCGCCAGGACGACCAGGGACACGAGGACCGTGATCCACACATCGCTGCCCGACATACTCAGAATACTTCCGAACAGATAGTTGTAAACATCTGTGTTCATTCCGGTCGTCATGGAAACGACGGTGACACCGACTGCCAGGGCGCCTGTGGAGATCAGCGCAATGGCGGAATCTCCCTTGACATGACTCGTCTCCCGCAGGCGCAGCAGGAAGAATGCCGCCGCGACCACCACCGGGATCGCCACGAGAAGAGGCGCCGCATTCATGGCCGAAGCGATCGCCAGGGCGCCGAAGCCCACATGGGACAGTCCGTCTCCGATCATGGAGTAGCGCTTGAGGACCAGGGTGACCCCCAGCACGGCCGCACAAAGGGCGATCAGCGCGCCCACCAGAAGGGCCCGCACCATAAACGGATAGGAAAACATTTCTATAACTAAATGCAACAATT
>CAMKEX010000271.1 GCA_946411695.1 uncultured Lachnospiraceae bacterium | reverse complement strand
GAGTTTGTACAGACGGCAGCTAAGCTTGGAATTGAGTGGGACATTGACGAGGTTGTATCCTTTCCGGCAGAGAGTGTGTCATGCGCTCTTTTTTCAAAGAGAGCTTTTATGTTTGGATGCATATATAGATAGTTCCGCAGAGTGCGCTCGCTCCCTTTGTATCCTTGCTCGCGCAGAATCGGCAGCAGGTAGTTGCTGAGCTGGTAAATGGAATGAACAGTTTCGGGCAGATCAGGAAGTGTTTTCCCGAGTGTTTCCCGGATTTCGTCCTTACAGTCTTTAATGACCGGGGCATAGAATCCGGAGGCATGGCAGGATCCTCTTTTCTATTCATATCTGTAACCATTTATATTTGTAACCATGTTCGATGCGCTTCGATATTTTCAGAATAGCAGATGATCATTTTGCAGACAACGACAAACATCTTTCCGGGTAGACAGTATGCATGGAGAAAAACTGTCTGAGGATAAAAAGAATATGATGAAGTCTACAGAGTGTAAAGAAGAATTATTGCAATAGGAAATATATCTACAAAAACACTATATAGAACCTATATAGAATAGATATCATCCATAGAATTGTCATATATAATGGTATACTATACAAAATAAAAATATGCTTTTCAGATTAAGCGTCACCGGGTATGCTTTCTTTGCTGGAGAGTGTAAAAAATATCACCGATAGGGACGGGACATGCACAATGTAATTTTGGAGAGAAGTTATGCGTAATTTTTCAGAGAAGGACTGGAAACTTTTTAGGAAGAAGCTGCCTGGCTGGCAGGAAGCCTATATGGAAAGACTTTGCAAAGAATATATTGACTTACTGTCATCTGATACCAACGCCTCCGATCGATTCTGGGAGTTGGAAAAAAGGATAAAGGATGACAGAAAAAAGACCGGTGTTATTGCGACCATGAGCCGATCTAAAATGATTCTCAACATTGCGGATCTGGTATATGATGGCGCGATCAGTATGGATGAACTTGAAGAATTCAGCGATGACGTGAAGACAGCAGTCAGGATGCTGCTGAGAATGGAACAATAATGAACCGGATTAGATATTATTCTGAGAGGAGCATACATAGGTGAAAGCTATTTCCTATCAGCTGAAGATTATTGAAAAGAAAGCCAGGCCGGTGATCTGGCGAAGGGCTCTGATTCCCTACGGTATTACTTTTTCTGTTCTGGCTTATCTCCTGAATGAAATCATGGAACTGGAGGAACCGGACTTTTTCCAGATGAAATTTGCGGATGAACGCGTCTATCTGCGTGAAAGTGAAAAGGTGGGGCCTGCTGACTTTCATACGGAGATCTGGTACGACATCAGGAATGCAAAGAACACTTTCATCGAGGACTATTTTACAGAAGGAACCTGGTTCACCTACTCATACGGAACTGAGAAGGAATATCGGGTCGAGATTGAGAAGATTGAGAGTGAATATGCAGTCAGCATTCCCATGCTGCTTGGATTCAGCAGAGCGGATCCTTTGTCTGCCGCCGATAAGGATCGGACCAAAGAACATACCTGCAGACTGATTGAGAATTGCACGTGCAATCATAATGACAAAGCTGAGTTCATGTCTTTATCGGAAATATATAGCAGATCCTCAGAAACCGGGATCATTTGGCTGCCTGCAATGAATGAACCGGAGTCGGAGAAAGACAATTATTTTTCAGATACGCATCGGATGTTGAAAACAATAGGGGATCTGATAAATGAACGGGCAGAGATAGAGAAGAGAATAGACGTGATCGAACAGGAGCTGGCGAAGTTTGAGAATCTGCCGGTGCAGAAGAAACGAAATAAGCCGCTAATGCCTGAAGAGCCCGTTCATCTTACCCAGAAACAATCCTTCATGGCCTTTGACAAAAAAGAACTGCTTAAAATTGCCAAAGGCATGAATATCAGGGTGACTTCTGCATGGAAAAAGTCCGAGCTTGCCGAGATTGCTGCCAACGAAGTGCTCAGACCGACTGTGTTCAGAAAGCAGCTGATGCAGTGCTCTGAAGCGGAATTGGAAATGTTCCGGGTACTTTGTAGAGAAGATGACTGGTACATACCGGAGGAAGAAGAGTGGTATCTGCTTGAAGGGCTGTACGACAGGTTTTTGGTTTTCATTGAGGTGCAGGACCGTGTTACAGTCTCTGTCGAAATGAAAAAGCGTTTTGAGGAGATTGATACCCGTGATTTCCGGGATGAACATGCATCACTGACCTGGTTTCGACAATGCCTGTACGCTGCCTGTTCCATGTATGGATCAGTTCCTGTAAATGTGTTCTGTAAACTCTACAGTCAGAAGAAGGGAATGAATATTGATCAGGCAGAGACAGAACGTCTTCTGGCAGTCCTTTCTGACGAAAACGACACTGCCGTGCTCAAGGGAGACAGACTGGTTGCCCGGGAACTGACGACGAATGGTCAGTATAAGCTGTTGGAGAAAGAGCAGGGGGAGAAGGAATTCTATATTCCGGATTTCCATGAAATCGAAATGCTCTACGACTATAAATATCCTTTGTATGAGCCGGACTATCAGGGATATATTGCTTTTCTTAAGGATGAATTCCATATTGACGGGGATTCACTGTTTACCATTGTCTTTCTGACATATAGATGTCTTGCCTATGGAGGCCGTATTTCAGATGTCGTTGAAATGCTTGAGAATGAAGGACTTGTTTTCTCAAGCGAAAAGGCAGTACGTGACTTTGCTCCAATGATCATCAGCCTGTCTAACCATACCAGGATGGCCCCCAATTGCGGCTATACACCGAATGAACTAGCGGAACAGCGCAGAGTGCTATCCCTGAATAAGCCGGTGAAGAAAATGCAGAAAGTATATCCCAATGATCCCTGCCCCTGCGGTTCCGGGAAAAAATACAAGAAATGCTGTGGGAGAAAATAAGGGGACGGTCCTTTTGTTTCCGTCCCCATGTTTCGCATATGAGCATGAGTGCAAGTGGACAGAAACAAAAGGACCGTCCCCATATCTCTTGCATGGATATGTGCTTTTGAAAATTGTTTCCGCCTTTATTTCCTGGTTTCATGGCCGCTGATTGCAGCTATACACCGAATGAACTAGCGGAACAGCACAGAGCCTTATCCCTGAATAAGTCAATGAAGAAGATGCAGAAAGTATATCCCAATGATCCCTGTCCCTCTGGTTCCGGGAAAAATACAAGAAATACTGTGAGAGAAAAGCTGGAGGAATAGCCATGAATTATTGTGCTGAAGAGGACAACAGAGGATATGTCATTCGCTGTGTTGATCGGGATACCGGAAGGGTTCTTTATCGTGGAAGCCACGGTAAGTACGCCAGACAGAAAGATTCTCTGCGCTCGCAAGACACATATACATTTACAGGTGCAAAAAAGGCATTGTCAAATCTGGAACG
>CAMKEX010000270.1 GCA_946411695.1 uncultured Lachnospiraceae bacterium | reverse complement strand
CGTAGTCAACCGTCGCGCCCAGCTGGATCGTGCCGATGACAATGCTGGCGACAAAAGCCAGGCTGATGTGCTGGAAATAAGGGACTGCCATATTGACATTGATGGCGAACTCAATGACCAGCACCAGCAGGAAGGGGAGCGAAACGGACTTGAATACCAACAGGATGATGACGAAGATCGCCGCCATGGAGAGCAGGTTGACACGCTGCAGGTCTACATTGGTCGTATCCTCCAGGTCTTTCATCATAGGTGCTTCGCCGATGACCAGGGCGCCCGGATCCTTCGTCTTCACTATGGAATTGATCTTTGCGATCTGGTCATTTACCTCCGGCGTTGCGGGCTCATACTCCGATACCACCAGTCCCATCTCGTGCTCATCGCTCTCCAGCATTTTCAGGATGTCCTTGGGGATCATTTCTTTAGGGAGAAGAGGCCCGGCCAGGGAGGAGATACTCACTGTGTTCTTCACGCCCTTCAGATCTTCAATCTCCGACATGATCTCTCTTTTTGTGCTGCCGTCCAGGTCCTTGTCCAGGAGAACGACATGCGTCGCATTCATGTGGAAAGTATCCTGCAGCTTTTTGTTGGCCATATTGCTCAGGATATCATCCGGCAGCGACTGGGCAATGTTGTAGTAGACGCTCACGTTTTTGCTGCCGTAGAGGGCGGGCGCCGCCATGAGCAGAAAAATCAGGACCCAGACCCTGTAATGGCGGATAATAAAGCCGCTTACCTTATCCAGGCTTGGAATAATGCGCTTGTGCGATGTCTTCTCGATCAGTTTGTCGAAAACGAGGATCATAGCGGGCAGGATGGTGACACAGCACAGGACGCCGATCAGAACGCCCTTCGACATGACAATACCGATATCTTTGCCCAGGGCGAAGGTCATGACGCAGAGGGCGAGGAAGCCGGCTACGGTCGTGACAGAGCTTCCTACGATCGAGCGGAAGGTCTGGCTGATGGCCACACCCATGGCTTTCTCACGGTTTTCGGGATACTTTTTCTTGTTTTCCTCATAGCTCTCCAGCAGGAAGATCGAGTAGTCAGTCGTGACAGCCAGCTGCAGGACCGCCGTCAGCGCCTGTGTGACATAGGAGATGGAGCCCAGGAAAAAGTTGCTGCCCAGGTTGTAGAGGATCGAGACGCCGATGCCGATCAGGAAAAAGGCGGGTACAATATAGGATTCTGTCGCAAGCAGAAGGATAATAAAGCTCAGGACTGCCGCAATGACCACATAGACCGGCAGTTCCTGCATACACAGGTCCTTGATGTCCGTGACAATACCGGTCATGCCGCCGATAAAGCAGCGCTCATCAGCAACCCGCCGCATCTGCGTGAGCGCTCCCATTGCCTCGTCCGAGGAGGTAGTGTCGTCATAGAAGACCACCATGAGCTGCGCGTCGCCCTCAAAAAACTTTTTTCTCAGATTGTCCGGCAGCAGTTGTGAGGGAACACTGATGTCGATCACTTCACCGTACCAGAGCACATCCTTGACATGGTCGATCTGCTTGAATTCGTCCGCCATCTTCTGTACATCCTTCATGGGCATACCGTCAACGACGCACATGGCAAAGGCCCCCGTGCCGAACTCATCCACCATGATATCCTGTCCTTCCACCGTCTCCAGTGTATCCGGAAGATAACTCAGAAGATCATAGTTGACCCGCGTCTTCACAATACCGATCACTGACGGGACCAGAAGCAGCACGCCGATCAGCAATATCAATATTCTGTGTCTCGCAATCCATTCACCAAGTTTCAATTTTGTTCACTTCCTTTGTTATATTCTGTACTTGACAGAGTCATCCGAGTCTGTTTTTAGCCACAAGTACTATAGCAGACACTGAAATGTGTTGGAATAAACAATTTCCGCCGATTGTCTACGGCACAAAGACTACTTCGGCTGTAAATGTACGGACACAAAAATCTCTCCGACTGTAATTATCCGGATACAAAAATCTCTCCGACCGGATTTGTCCGGACACAAAAATCTCTCCGGCCGGATTTGTCCGGACACAAAAAAAGGACCGGGAGTCATCTCCCGGTCCCCAACAGTTATCAGAATCTGCCGTCGCTTCCCTCACTTATCTGTTCAGCACCATGCGGACCGCGCCGTACATACCGGCGTCATTTCCCAGAACAGCCAGTTTGAACTGGGTGCTGCGGCAGGCATGGAAAGCCACGGGACGATAGTGCTTCTCAATCGCGTCGAGAAGGATCTGGCCCGCCTTGGAAACACCGCCGCCGATGACGATCACATCGGGATCCACAACCGCAGTGATATGAGCGAGAGCGGTTCCCAGCATTTCTCCCAGGGTATCAACCAGTTTCAGGGAGAGTGCGTCCCCGGTCTTTGCTGCGTCGAAAATATCCTTGCTGGTGATTTCCGCAAGGCTGCGCAGAGAGGAATCATTTTTATCCTTCTCGAGGAGGATTTTGGACATGCGGACAATACCCGTCGCGGAAGCGTACTGCTCAAGGCACCCCTTCTTGCCGCAGCCGCAGACCGCTGTCTCATTTTTGCGCATCTGGATGTGACCGATCTCGCCGCCGGCTCCATGACTGCCGGCGAGGATTTTGCCGCCGATGATGATTCCGCCGCCGACACCTGTACCCAGGGTCACCATGACAACATTTTTGAAGCCCTTGCCGCCGCCGAGCCACTGCTCGCCGAGGGCCGCTACATTTGCATCATTGCCGACCTGTACGGGAACATCACCCAGAAGACCGGACAATTTCTCCGCAACATTGAAAACTCCCCATCCGAGGTTGACACATCCGTTGACCACGCCGTCATCAAGGACAGGTCCGGGGACACCGACGCCGATTCCCTCGACATCATCCATGCTGACCCCGTGCTCCGCGAGCTTTGCCTTGATTGCCTCCGCGATATCGGGAAGGATCATTGCTCCGTCATCTTCTTTCCTGGTAGGGATCTCCCATTTCTCCACAAAGGTACCGTCAGAGTTAAAAAAGCCACACTTGACCGTAGTTCCGCCGATATCGATTCCAAATGCATAAGGCTTCATTTCCGCACTCCTTTCAGAAACTATTCATCCACGACACATACTAGGCATTTATCCGAAGAACACAACACATTCTCCAAGGCAGTAAATCAATCCACGTTCTCCTTAAAACAGCCTCCTCACGGCAGCCCGGGACCGGGTCTTACTGCTGCCATGAATCTTTCCTATATAACTTTATCATGCACCGGAAAACAACACAAGAAAGAAAACCTGCCCCGCAGTCTGCAGGACAGGTTTCATGATTAAAAATGTATGTCAGGCTGATCTGACGCCTGAATTTATGCGTTTGCCTTTGCGATCTCTGCAAGAGAAGCAAAACCTGCTGCATCGTTGACAGCGAGCTCAGCGAGCATCTTGCGGTTGATCTCAACGCCTG
>CAMKEX010000269.1 GCA_946411695.1 uncultured Lachnospiraceae bacterium | reverse complement strand
TCCCGTAAAATAAACGATTTTAAACAATAAATGGGTGGTGAACTATACACTACCATTGAATGCAAGAGGGGAAAAAAATGAGTGGTTTCAGAAACAGCACCGTTTATCAGATTTATATCAAATCCTTCTGTGATTCAAACGGGGACGGGATCGGAGATATCAACGGAATCCGGCAGAAGCTGGATTATCTGCAGGATCTTGGAGTAGATTACCTGTGGATCACACCCTTTTTCAGATCCCCGATGAACGACAACGGATACGATATCGCGGATTATCTTGCCATCAATCCCATGTTCGGCACCATGGAGGATGTTGATGCCCTGATCAAGGAAGCGAAAGAGCACAAGATCCAGCTTATGTTCGACATGGTATTCAACCACACCTCCACCAGCCACGAATGGTTCCAGAAGGCCCTGACCGGAGATCCCAAATATATGGATTACTATATTTTCCGGGATCCCGTGGATGGCCACGCACCCACAAACTGGGTCTCCAAATTCGGCGGCAATGCCTGGGAGTATGTTCCCTCTCTGGGAAAATACTATCTGCATCTGTTTGATGTATCTCAGGCAGACCTCAACTGGGAAAACCCGGAAGTCCGCGAGGAACTCAAAAATGTCATCCGCTTCTGGAAGGCAAAAGGTGTCTCCGGCTTCCGCTTCGACGTGGTCAACCTGATCTCCAAGCCGGATGTCCTGGAGGATGATTTCCAGGGTGACGGCAGGAGGTTCTACACCGACGGCCCCCGCATCCACCAGTACCTCAAGGAACTTGTGGGCGACACGGGCATCGCGGACTATATGACAGTCGGCGAGATGTCCTCCACCTCCCTGGACAACTGCCTGCGCTATGCAAATCCGGACGAAAAAGAACTCAAGATGGTCTTCAGCTTCCACCACCTCAAGGTGGACTACAAAGACGGCCAGAAGTGGGCTCTGATGGATCCCGATTTCAATGAGCTGCGCCGCCTCTTCATCAAATGGCAGGAGGGTATGCAGGACGGCAGTGCCTGGAACGCCGTGTTCTGGTGCAACCACGACCAGCCCCGCGCCGTCTCCCGCTTCGGCGACGACAAAAATTACTGGAAGGAATCCGCCAAGATGCTGGGTGCCCTTATTCACCTCATGCGCGGCACACCCTATATCTATGAGGGCGAGGAAATAGGCCTTACCAACCCCGGCTACACTGATATTTCCCAGTACCAGGACGTCGAGAGCACCAACTATTACCGCATCCTCATGGAAGAGGAAGGCAAGACCAGAGAAGAGGCCCTCGAGATCATCGGTGCCCGCAGCCGTGACAACGGCCGCACCCCCATGCAGTGGGACGGCAGCGAAAAGGCAGGCTTCACTACAGGAACCCCCTGGCTGGGAATCCCTGCCAACCACAGTTACATCAATGTGGAAGACGAATCAAAGGATCCCGATTCCGTCCTCGCTTTCTACAAAAAGCTGGTCGCCCTCCGCAAAGAAAATGAGATCATCGCGGACGGTCAGATCCGCTTCACAGATGCCGGAAATGACAACATTATTTCCTATGTGCGCACCCTGAACGGCCAGACCCTCAGCGTCTTCTGCAACCTGCGCGGGACAGACCAGCCCCTGGGAGAAGCCTTTAAAGCTCCCGGCGGAAAGATGCTCATCAGCAACTATGCAGACGACGGTGCGGAAAAAGATATTGAGATCACTGCGCTCAGGCCTTTTGAAGCGGCAGCTGTTCTCTGGTGATGATCCGGAATTTGAAATCATATTGACTTTATATCGCTGTACCGCATTTTCGAATGCGGTACAGCATTTTTTCTCCCTTTTTGTGTCGCTTTTTTTATAGAATGTGTCTGTTTTATCAATTCAAGGAGCCGGAGGCTTATGCTATGATTAGGTTCAGACAGGATAGAAAATCAATATGCAGAACGAGCGAACTGGAAGAGCACACTGTTTGTGCTGTTTGCTAAAGGGGGAGTAATCAATCATGGAAAAGAAATCATTTTTCGGTTCATTGAATCGCAACGACCGCTACATGATCGGAAATCTGTTTTTTCTGTATCTGATCCAGGGCGTCTATGTCATCCTCATCGGATCCATTCTGCCCATGATCAAGGAGGAGTACAGACTCAGTTATCAGATCGGAGGATATCTGATCTCTGCCCACTCCACCGGAAATATCGTGGCGGGTCTTTTTGCCGGCCTGATTCCTCTGGTGATCGGTATCAAGAACTCCCTGATGATCCTGAATCTGCTGCCTTATATCGGATTTATCATAGCCCTGCTGACCGGAAACCCCTTCCTTCTGATTTTCGCTTTTCTTCTGACCGGTCTGGGCAGGGGCTCTGTCAGTAATTACAACAACCAGGCAGTCAGCACCTTATCCGGCGGCAATTCCTCTCCCCTTAATGCCCTGCACGGCTTTTTTGCCATCGGCGCGGTCACAGCTCCCCTCATCGCCCTGGCATGTACCCGGAATAACAGCTCCGGCTGGCGGCTGACCGTCTACATCATTATCGGACTGGGAATTATTTCTGTCATCACTTCCTCTTTCATGAAGATGGACAGTGTAACCTACAGCCGCTCCGAATCACAGCAGAACGCATTCGGGTTCCTCAAAGAAGGGCCCTACTGGTATTCCATTGGCATCATGTTCCTCTACCAGTGTATCGAGGCCTCCGTTATGGGCTGGATGGTCACCTATTATGAGGAGAGCGGCATCCTGGCCTCCGGCGCATCGCAGCTCCTCACTTCCCTTCTCTGGGTCACGATCCTGATCGGCCGCTTCGGGTGCAGTGCGATTGGCGGCAGGACTTCGTCTGTGAAGATCATCCGTGCCCTGACTGCCGGAATCCTGATTTTCCTCTGCCTTGTTTTGATGGCTGGCCGCCTGCCCATGATGCTGCTGGGAACCATCGGGCTTGGCCTCTCTCTTTCCGGCATGTACGGGACGACCGTATCCAATGCAGGAGATGTTTTCGGACGCTACCCTCTGGCCATGGGTATTTTCGTCACCCTGTCCGGTTTCGGTTCCATTATCACTCCTTCCATCATCGGAACGATTGCAGAACATACCGGCATCCGTGTCAGCATGCGGGTCCTTCTGGTTCCCGCCGTAGTACTTCTGATCATGGCAGTCTTCAATAAGGGCGCAGAAGGGAATAAAAAGAAGGAGACAGCGATGGGGTGATTCAATCCCTTTGAATAAAATACTGATGAAAGACCGTGAAAGACCTGGGACGGTTCTGTTGGCAGACAGAACTATCCCAGGTTTTTCGAAGAAAAACACATCACATAATCTTCACAAGGGTTTATGGCAAGACTCTTCGACTACAGGCAGGTAAAATGATATAATAGGAATACTTGTTAGATTATTAAGTATAACTTGCCCAACCAGTAAGACTATATAAAAGCCTATATCAACTCGGGTTAAG
>CAMKEX010000268.1 GCA_946411695.1 uncultured Lachnospiraceae bacterium | reverse complement strand
CCGTCTTTACAGACCCGGTTCAGTTCGCCCAGGGCTGTCAGCGGATTGTCCAGCAGATGGATCACGTTTCCTGCTACGACCTTATCAAAGCTGCAGTCCGGAAAAGCCAGTGCGGTGATGTCAGCCTTTGAAAAAGTGATGTTTTGAAAGGCAGCACAATTCTTTTCTGCCTTTTTCAGCATTTTTGCGGAAAAATCCGTCGCTGTAAGCCGCCCGCTTTTCTGCGCGATCACAGCGCTGAGCAGACCGGTTCCGCAGGCACATTCCAGAACATCATCCCCGGGTTCGATTAGAGCCGACACAATCTGCCTCAGCTTCTTATGCGTTTTCCTGTTGATGACGTTGACAAAGACGTCGTACACGCCTGCCACTTGATCCCAGAACATCTGCACTCTCCTTCTTGCCGGTCTCTCTAACCTAATGATAATGTTAGTCTTTACTAATATATTATCCCGCGTATGCTCTTCTGTCTACACCAAAAAGGTTGTGAAAGGGGACGGTTCTTCTGACACTTTGCGTGCAAAGTGTCAGAAGAACCGTCCCCTTGACAGCTGCTTATCAGTGGTTCATTTGCCTGGCAAACTTCCTGGTAACCGATCTGGGGGCGATCCTGGCACCGAATGCCATCAGCTTAGTGAATGCCCCCTGGTAAAGCAGGACTTTTCCCTTCTCCATAGCCCGGATGCCTTCTGCAGCCACAGAAGCCGCGCTGGCCGCTTTGCGGAACATAAGGGATCCGCCTTTCATGGAAGCCGCTTTTTCAAATCCGGTGGCAGTAGGACCGGGACAGATGGCTGTGACGGTCACTCCGCTTCCTTTTACTTCTTCAGCGACCGCTTCCGAAAAGCTGCGGACAAATGCCTTGGAGGCATAATACACGGACATGTCCGGCCCGGCAGAGAAGGCGGCAACCGATGACAGGTTCAGGATCTTTCCGTATCCCTGTCTCATCATGGGTTTCAGGAAACAATGCGTCAGCTGCATCAGGGCTGCAATATTGACCTGGATCATCTCGTACTGTTTCTGCCAGTCCCTGTCCGCAAAGCTTCCGGAGTCCCCGAATCCCGCATTGTTGATCAGGATATCGACCGGGAGCTTATTCTCCAGAGTATAATCGAAAACATCCAATGCCGCGTCCTTCACAGAAAGGTCTGCTGCACAAACATGAACCTTCACGCCGAATTCTGACTCCAGCTCATTCTTGATGGCATATAGTTTTCCTTCATTCCTTGCCACCAGGATCAGATCATATTTTTTTGATGCGCAGATCCGGGCAAACTCAAGGCCCAGCCCGCCGGATGCTCCCGTGATCAAAGCTGTGTGCTGTCTTTTCATTTTTCAATATCACTCCTCGTAAATATAATCCCGGCATCAGCCATCCGCTTCAGAATCCGGTCCTTTTTTAAGAGGGAAGGCAGGACCTCGATACACTCCGCAGAAGCTTCCCATACGGAAAAAGATCCGATCGTAGAAATGACCACTGTCGGGATCTCCCTGATCTGTGACGCAGATACAAGCCCGACCAGGATAAAGAGAATCCCAATAATCATCATACGTGCCGCCCGGATATTGCACTTTAACATATCCCGTTTGTTCCGGTCCTGCAATTTCCGGAGCAATCCGGCATAGGATTCACGGAAACGTCCGTCATTGATCTCCGCATTCGCTATGAGATCGATGCGTACAGTTTCCCCGGGTTTCCGGTCTTCGACATAATCTACCAGATAGTCCGTCAGACTGCTGCTCTGTGTCAGACCGGATGGCTCAAAGGCAGAATACAGTTCTTCCTCTTCTCTGACATAAATCGGGATTATAAACTCTCTCATCTGCTCCTGTTCCTTGCTTACATGATGTTCTCTTACAGCTCGATCACATGCGGAGCTATGTCCGGATCGTGATTTGCCAGGGATTCGATGCAGTCCGGATCCAGGCTCTGTTCACGGATCCAGGCAAGGGACTGTTTCTGCAGCTGCTTGTCCGCCGCAATACCCGAAGTAATCTGCTCCTCCCAGCTCTTTCGGGCATAACCGCCGTCGGAGAAAAGCAGGACAAACTTTCCATCCTCGTTCCTGACCTTGACCGCGTACAAGCCGTCCGCATGACCGGGGATGTTGATCAGTTCGATGGATCCGTCTCCCAGAAGGTCGTAGGACTTGCCCACAGGTCCCTGGGTATCGTTCCAGTCGAAGGCTGTGAGCGGGATGTCCTCCCACCAGCCCTTGTAATAGTGAATCCGGTTGGTTGCTTTTTCGGCAAACTTTAACTCGTCTGCAGCGACCATGAACTTCTTTGCGCCCTTCACCTGCTTTAAGCCGTTGGCATGGTCGCAGTCCAGATGGGTCAGAAGCACAGCGTCAATGTCGGAATCCCTGATGCCAAGCTTTAAGAACTGCTCGTCAATGCACTCTCCCAGGCCGATCCGACCCTGATTCACTTCATAGAGAATGACACTGCC
Source organism: uncultured Lachnospiraceae bacterium (assembly GCA_946411695.1). Taxonomy (GTDB): domain Bacteria; phylum Bacillota; class Clostridia; order Lachnospirales; family Lachnospiraceae; genus CAG-791. Next base: position 983 of record CAMKEX010000268.1, on the reverse strand, counting down.
AAGAGACTTGACCTGGGCCTTCTTGTCAAATTCCCCGTCCGGACTCATTTCCCTTGCCCAGCCGGTATCTACCAGAAAACGTCCCTTTGGATGCTCGATGAGATAGGCAGAGACCGGAAGCCACAGCCTGTCCCCTTTCTTTCCGAATATACCGGAAGCCTTGATGGCATTGCTTTTGTCCCCCCCAAAGGGAAGATCCGGTGCCACGCACACCTCGCCGGTGTGAAATACATGAATATTGATGTCAGCCATGAAAAAGCCCTCCTTATGTGAAAATCGACCGGCATCCTTTCTGCCGTTTCTTTCATCATAGGAGGGTTCTGAACTTAGGAACACTACACATAACGGAAAAGTGTCCGGTTTTTATGTCGGAATTTGTGTCCGGTTTTGTTTCTGGTTTTGCATCCGGTTTTGTGTCCGGTTTTACGCGGATGTCGTCAGGGAATCCAGCACCTTCATGATAAGGGGCTTGATTTCCTTGGGACGCACAGCTTCCGGATGCTCCATCCAATAGGTATAGGCACTGATCATGGAGGAGGCAAGAATCTCCGCAATCGGATCACGGTTTCTGGAATGCAGCATCCCCGGATAACGCCGGAAGAAGTTCGCGATGATCGCGTCCTTCCACTTGCGGATGAATCGGTGGTTGGGCTGCCTCACCAGGAAGAGGTAAATATCAGACCAGTTGTCCCGGATATACTGCTCCGTCTCATCCATAAATACTATAAAGTCCATGCCTGCCATGTCCCCGCCGGAGACCTTCTCTGAAACGGCAATGAGACCCCGGATCAGTTCATCCTCGATTTCGCATCTGACTTCATCCGTATTGTTGAAATAAGAATAAAAGGTCGTACGGGCAACCGGCGTGGAGGCACAAAGTGCCTTCACTGTGATGGCCTGAAAATCTTTCCCGGCATACTCCTTCATAAACTGTACTTTGATCGCGCTTCTGGAATCCATTCTGACTGACCTGCTTTCGTTGT
>CAMKEX010000267.1 GCA_946411695.1 uncultured Lachnospiraceae bacterium | reverse complement strand
TGTATTTTTGGATAGAAAGAAAAATGAATCTGTGAAAAGGAGATTGAAGCAATGAGTGGAATGGTAATGATGGGATTGGAAGAAGCGACAGCGAAGATGTATGCTCTGTACGGAGAGAACAGAAAAATTACAGACGGGAATTATGACCGTTCGCTGGGAGTCAAGTGTATCAACGGCACTTTTGTCGGAAAGAAGACTGGGAATATCATTGCATACAAGGGTATACCCTTTGTGGGAAAGCAGCCGGTCGGGAACCTGCGCTGGAAGGCGCCGGTGGATGTCACTCCGGACGACGGCGTGTACGAGGCGTACTACTTCGGAAAGGCTCCCTGCCAGGTGGGAAGTCCCGGTCAGATGGGCGGCCTCTACCCCCAGGGTGAGGACTGCCTGCATCTGAATATCTGGAAGGCTGATGAGAAAGGGACTCAGAAGAAACCGGTCATGGTGTGGATCCATGGCGGCGCCTATGAGCTCGGCGCCACACCCGAGCCCCGCGAGGAGGGTACCAGCTTCGTGCAGGAGAACCCGGACATCATCCTCGTCTCAATCGAGTACCGGCTGAACGCACTCGGATTTCTTCGTCTTTCCCACCTGCCGGACGGAGCGGATTACCCGGATGCACAGAACCTTGGCCTCATGGATCAGCTGGCGGCGCTGAAGTGGGTTCACGAGAATATTGCCGGATTCGGCGGCGACCCTGACAACGTGACTATCTTTGGACAGTCCGCAGGAGGCGGCTCCGTATCCCTGCTGCCTTTGGTGGAGGGCTCGCATAAGTATTTCAGGCGCGTCATCGCCCAGAGCGGTTCGCCTGCGTTCTGCAGGTCAACGGAACAGTCGATCTGGTGTACGAATACGCTGATGGAGGAGCTGGGCTGCAAAACCGTTGCTGACCTCATGAAGACTGACGTAGACAAAATCGTACAGGCTGCGTCGAAAGTGCTTTCGATGCCGATCACCACACCGGAGCGTGACGGCAAGTTCCTTCCAAAAGAGGTATTTGATGCCTATGAGAAGGGTGCGGCAAAGGATCTTGACATCATGCAGGGCTGCACGAAGGACGAATGCAGTTACTTCGTGGCCGGGTTCGGCGCGGAGAACTTCATGCCGTGGGCGGAGAACTGCCATGCCGAGAAGCTCGCGCAGTTCACCGAGGAGGAGAGGAAGCTTGCTGAGAGCTATATAAAAGACCTCCCGGGCGAGGATTATGATAAACTCAGTCATTTTATGGATCAGTACTGGTTTAACGCACCGCTTATCAGAACGGCAGAAAACCAGGTCAAGGGCGGTGGAAAGACATACGTCTACTATTTCAGGGTAGAGTCTTCCATTCCAATGATGAAGAGCGGACACGCGATAGAGCTCTCGGAGCTGTTCAACCATGCTGAGGAGACCTTAGTCACGGGAAGACAGTTCGACAAAACTTTTTCCAGGACGATGCGGAAAATGTGGGTGCAGTTCGCTAAGACCGGCAATCCCTCTCTTTCTGCTGACATTTCGCCTGATGGCAAAGCTAAGGAATGGCCGCTTTATGACCTTACGGATAAGTACGTGATGGTCTTTGACGAGTTCGACATCCGTGCTGAGAAGGAGTCCGCCATGAGTATCGTGGATTGGGACAGAACCTACTTCATGACCAGGTACTACGTCCGTTAGAGAGAAGTAAAGAAAGTCAATTAACATATTATGGGGCAGTGCGGAAGATTTCGGACTGCCCTATTAAGACAGATACTTAGGATGCAGGAGCGAATCACGCATCCCTGCAAACAAAAAAAGGAGGAAACGAATAAAATGAACGAAACAGGTAAGCCTTCAGGCGGAAACAGTGCGGATCTCGTTGTCTATGGCAAGATATTTACTTCCGAGAATCAGACAGTGGAAGCATTTGCCGTAAAGGACGGCAGGTATGTCTATGCAGGTGACAGAAAGGGAGCCAGGGCATTTATTGAAGAAGGAAAGACTGAAGTTATCGATCATACCGGCAAGGGTCTTGTGATGCCTTCCTGCGGCAACGGTCATGCACATTATTTTACGGGTCATGCCATGCCTATGGTCGGAACGGTCGTTGGCGGACAGGATGATGTGGATAAGTTTCTTAAGGAGATTGTTCCCGCCGCTGTGGAGAAGGCAAAGGCCAACGGGATAAAGACTGTATTCGGTTTCGGCTGGAATTATCATACCTTTTCTAAGAATATGCCCACCCGTCAGCAGTTGGACGCCATAAGCACTGATATTCCGATCTACTTTGCCGATGAGGAAGGCCATAAGGGACTGGTGAACACCATTGCCCTGGTTAACGCAGGGATCATGAAGGAAGACGGCACAGTATTAAAGACTGAGATCCGCGGAGGCGAGATAGAAATAGGTCCCGATGGTACACCCACCGGTTTCCTCAAGGAACAGGCAGGAACCTATGTGCGTTCCTTCCTTGACAATGACAGGCTTTTCTCGGTAGATGTTGCAAAAGCAACTATAAAGACGATCCAGGATCAGATGCTGTCAGAGGGATACACGATGTATATGGACGGATGGTCTCAATATTTCTTTAACGACCATTTCTATCAGGCTGCGAGACAGGTGGACGAGGCCGGTGATATGAACTTTATATTGGGCTTAAGTTACGAGATTGAAAGCTGGATGAACGTTGATAAGACCCTTGCCGAAGCAGATGCCGTCAGAAAATACGCTACCGATCACGTATTAACGAACTGGATCAAGCTCTTTATGGACGGCACGGTTGAAGGCGGTACGGGATTCGTGGATCCGTTATATCCAGACGGGCATCAGGGCCTCGTCAACTGGACGGAAGAGGAGACTACGGACATTACGCGCAAGGCTAATGAAAAAGGTCTGTCCATGCATATACATACAATGGGCAATAAGGCCGTGAATCAATGTGTCAACGCATTCGTCAGCGGCGGAAAAGATGAGATGCGTAATACTGTCGTACATGTGCGTAATGTTGATCAGTCCGACTGGCAGCGTATGGCGGATCATAATATCTATGCAACCGCAGGCATGCTTTGGCATAATATGCCATCCGGAGCAGCTGATCTCTTGAAACCTCTTGTTCCCGAAGGCATGGAGGATAAATCCTATCCCATGAAGACTTATTTCGATTACGGCATCAATGTCTCCTCACACTCTGATTTTCCTGCACTTTCCGGCTGCCCCGACGACCCATTCGGCATTATGGAGATTGCGGTCACCTGTGTTCACCCCACGGTGAAGGGAGATCCCTGGTGGTACGATGAGCACCTGACCCGCGAGCAGGCCCTGACAGCCCTGACCATTAACTGCGCAAAGCAGATGTTCATTGAAGATGAAAGAGGCAGCATCAAAGAAGGCAAATATGCGGATTTCCTCCTCGTTGACAAGGATGTGCTGTCCTGTCCGGCGGATGAGATACACACTGCCAAGGCGCAGGCTACCTATTTTGAGGGAAAGAAGGTTTACTCTGCATGACCACTGCCTTAAG
>CAMKEX010000266.1 GCA_946411695.1 uncultured Lachnospiraceae bacterium | reverse complement strand
ACAATGGATCCGTCTTTCTCATTCCGGGATCCTTACGGAGAAAAAATGGCAGCCGTTTACGGCAGTTCGAACATTCCCTTATATGGGGAAATAAAAGCCAGCTGACTCATGACTGAAGTCACAAGAATGCGCTGGCTAGTCTTTCAAGAAAAGCATTTACGCTCTTTTCAAACTCTTCCATCGTGAATACATTCTCACGCTCGATCAAATCCTCTATATAATCAAAATATCCTGTGACAGCACGTTCCAATTGACGAATCTGCCTCTCCTCCAGATAGTTCTTTGCAACTGAAACATCTGATTTCAGTATCCTGCCATCCGGAGCATTCTTCCAAGTTGTAAGACCCATATGCTCTTTCTCATGATCCGCCGATTCATATACTATCTCTGCAGCGGTATGATCTGTGATAGCATAATGAAACTTGTTCTGTATTGTTGCATAAAAATGATAAGCCACTTCGGAATCCTTTGTGTAATCAATACTACACTCGGCAAAAATATCCGTAATCTGCTGCCAGATACGTCGTTCGCTGGCTCTAATCGAACGAACACGCTCCAATAACTCGCGGAAGTAATCCTTTCCGAAAGCAGTTTTCCCTTGTTTCAGACGGTCATCATCCAGAACAAAGCCTTTCGTCATATATTCTTTAAGAACTGTAGTCGCCCAGATGCGGAATTTTGTCGCCTTAATCGAATTCACACGATATCCAACCGAAATAATCGCATCCAGATTATAGAAAACCGGAGTTCTCTTTACATCTCGGGTCCCTTCTCTTTGAACTATTTCCATTTTGGAAATAGTTGCCTCTTTCGCCAATTCCCCTTCATCATATATATTTGAAAGGTGCTTTGATATGTCCGGTACCTTGACACCAAACAGCTCTGCCATCGCTTTCTGCGTTATCCATATGCTTTCACCTTTGATATATGCATCAATGGAAACATCCCCTTCATCAGAATGATAGAGAACCATTTCCATTTGCTTATCAAATTCTCTCATAGAAGGTTCTCCTCCTTTCCTTTCACCAGTTCCTCATACTTCAACTTATATGCAATCAGCCTCGGTATATATTCCGGAGGCGTTCTTCTGCCGGCTTCCCAGTCCTCCAATGTTCGAACAGGGATACCCGTATGCTCCGAAAACTCCTTACGTGACATCCCTGTGCTTTCTCTTAATTCTTTAATTGTTTTTGCAGCATCCATTTTCTCCCCCTCGCATTGCGTGATCATATTCAGAATATATCACATATTTGCCAAATCGCAATGCGTGGTTTCGCCATGCTTTTAACCAAATGTATTATGGATGGATCTTATTCTCTATCCTTAAACAGGCCTCAATATGCATGATCCAATGTCTGGAAAATGGCATTTGAATAAGTCCGCGAACATCTTTATTGCACCAGTAGTCTATAAGCCAGATTGCACTCTCATCCCTTACTGACAACAGAGAGTGATTCCAGCTTTGCATAAGCTTATTGAGTTCTGACCATTCTTTATTCATCTGTTTTCTTCTCCGCGTCCTTGATTCGACTCCTGCCCTCTGGCTTCCATAATCCTCTCGATTGCCTGTGCCGTATCCATTGTGTGATAAGGGAGAAATAAGTCTCTAAGCAGGTCTATTATGTTGCTCTATATCTTCAGCGATTTCAACCAATATGCTGATATCCGGCATATGTTTACCTGTCTCCCATCGGGATATTGTCCTGCCGGAAACCCCCGGTACAGCATTCATGAAATAAGCACCTCTTTTTCGACATCAAAGATCTGGAAGGAGTCGCCGCCTTCCGTAATTTCTATTACACCAGTGTTCATACGTGTAGATTAAAATAGAACACTTTGATTTCCAACCAGTCAGGAAGGGTACTGACTTTTTTCTTCCGATCGATTACCATGTCTATTACATCCGGCAGGAAGTTAGTAAGCCCCTGGTATCTGGCGGCACTCATCAGGCAGATCACTCCTTTCGGAACATACGCAGCTGCATTAATGAAATCGAGAAGCTCCAGATATTTGCAGAACAGATAACTGAAACAGCAGACCCGTGTTAGACTTATTTTGGAATCTGCAGAGAAATCCGGCACTTTCTGCCGGTCTATACTGTAACGGGGGTTCTTCTCTATGAATTTCAACACTAGTCTTCTGCATGGAAAAAATACGGCACACTATGCGGATGGCGCCACTCTGGTCCCTGTTTTCCAGTCCAATGCCTTCTGCTGTCAGACCATGGAAGATCTGGAACGGGTCTTTTCCCACAAAAAGCCCGGGTTTGCCTATTCGAGAATCGGCAACCCGACGGTAGCGGCTTTTGAACAGAGAATCAGTGAGCTGGAAGGAGGAATCGGTGCTGTCGCAGCCTCTTCCGGCATGGCTGCTGTCTCACACACCCTGCTGAGTCTTCTGGTCCCGGGGGATGAGATAATCGCCTCCGGCTGTCTGTACGGCGGGACGATCGGGCTGTTCGATGACCTGGAACGGTTGGGCGTTCACACACACTTTGTTTCCTGTCTGGATGAAGAATCGATTCAGGATGCGGTCACCAGCCGGACCAGGTGTGTCTTCGGAGAGGTGATCGCCAATCCGGCACTGAAAGTTCTGGACATCCGCGCGGCCGCCCGCGCAGCTCATGCGGCGGGACTCCCTCTGATCGTGGACAATACGACAGCTACGCCGTTTCTGTGCAGACCACTCTCACTGGGGGCGGATATCGTCATTCATTCCGCGTCAAAATATATGGTCGGAAGCGGGGATGCGATCTGCGGTGTGGTCGTGGACGGCGGATCCTTTTCCTGGGACCGGACACATTTCCCTGCCCTGGAGGGTTTTGAAAAGTTCGGAAAGCTTGCCTTTCTCATGAGGCTTCGCACCGATATCCACGAAAATCTCGGCGGCTGCCTGAGCCCGATGAATGCTTTTCTGGGCACTCTCGGTCTGGAGACTCTGGGACTTCGCATGGAGCGCATCTGTGAGAATGCGGCCCGGCTGGCAGAAGCTCTGAAGGGAGCCGGAATCCCGGTCAATTACCCGGCGTTAGATGAGAGTCCCTGCAGGGACCTGTGCAGGGAGCAGTTCCGGGGACTGGGCGGCGGAATCCTGACTTTCCGCACAGGATCAGCTGAATCTGCCAGAAAGGTCATCAACAAGCTCCGGTACGCCTGTATCGCTTCCAACATCGGTGATATTCGTACACTTGTACTTCTCCCCTCGACAACGATCTTTTTAAAAAACACGGACCGGCAGAAGGCGGACGCCGGTGTCTTTGAGGACACGGTACGTGTCTCCGTCGGAATCGAAGACGCGGAGGATCTGATTGAAGATTTCCTCACTGCCCTGGAAGCCTGTTCGGAATGATTTCGGAATGATGCGTAACCCCAAAAAGCCGGCACAGTCTCGCAACTGCCGATCAGTCACGAGAATGTGCCGGCTTTTCTTCATATAAATTCTTTCAGTTCTTCCAGATACTTCTGTGCAATGCCGCTGAGGGGTACCTGCTTCTTTTTGATAT
>CAMKEX010000265.1 GCA_946411695.1 uncultured Lachnospiraceae bacterium | reverse complement strand
CTACAACCGAAGGTTTTCGTTGTATATAGTCTAACTGGTTGGGAAAGTACTAATTGAATGTAAAATGTCTTAAATATCGAATTTCTTACAGATATTTCCCTGCCGTTTTTTGCATTTTTCTGTTTTTAAATCCCCCACCCTGTGTTATAATTCCAACATTCCAGAAAAGATACCTTTTCCCCTCTGTAAAAATGAGAAAGCGCATAGCCTGCTGACATTTTTACACGGAGGAATCATTACGGAACTGCCATGCCGCACAGGGACACAGGCCGGGATCACCCGTCCTGATGTCCCTGCCGGCTTTTATCCCATAATGAAAGGGGGAGATCGTCTATGTCCATGTCTGAAAATCCTACCATGCCCATGTCCACCGAAGCCAACCAGGAGGTCTGCGCCATCATCGCATCCAACCTCAGGACCCTGATCAGAGAGTTGGGAATTACGCAGAGACGACTCGCCCAGCAGGTCGGGGTGGCTACGGCCACTATGAACGACTACTGCGCCGGGAGACGCGCTCCCCAGGCCACCTTCTTCGTCGAACTCAGAAAGCTCTACGGAATTGACATCAACGAATTCCTTACCTCAACGATCCACATCCCGGCTTCCGCCCGCCAGAATGCAGCCGACACCCTGACAGAATCCCTGCGCAGGGTATACAGCAAATACTGCGGAGTCTATTACGTCTATTATCTGGATACCTCCAGGTTCAAGGGCCGGGATAACCTGTCGCCCGCCATGTCCCTGCTGCACGGGATCCTCAATATCTATGAGGAACCCGCCTCGGTCGGAGGACTCAGCTACAGCTGCGCGGCTGTATTGGGAATTGAAAAGCAGGAGGAAGCCGACATGCTCATGCAGGAATTCCGGGCATCGGACTCCCCTGTCAGCATGCTGGAAAAAATAGACAGCAGCTATTCCAGAACGGCCTATTACGGAAACTTTGAGATCGGACAGGAACACGCCTTTCTCAACCTGAGGCACGCCGGAACAGACCGGGCCCTGGCCATCCTGCACAGGGTGGACTCCAACAAGGACAAGTATCTGGGCGGAATCGCCGCCATTAACTCGATCAGCAAGGGAAGGGAAAGGATGCCCGTCCTTCAGTTTCTGGGGATCAGCCGCAGCCCTCTCTGTATCTCCGCCGAGGATATCCAGCATGCCCTCCTTCTCCGTTATCCCATTGTGGATGTACGGGAAGAAGTGGAGGAAGTCCTCCGCATCCACCGGATCCTCTTTATCGACAACGATGATGCACGAAACTCCTTTACACAGGATCAGAAAAAGGCCGTGATCCAGTCGACAGTCGAGAGGGCTGTCCTCAGGAATCTCACCAGAAATGCCTTCCGCTACGCCAAGATCTCCGAAGAGGACGACGATGCGTGGTACCACCTGATCAAGGCTTCTGCTGCATCCGCTGAGGTGTCAAAATGACAAGCAAATATAAGCTTGAGGTCAGCTACAATGACCTCACCAACATTTTTTCACAGAAACACCCCGGCGCCGACCGGGACGGGATCAAGCGCGCCTACGCTTTTGCGAACGAAAAGCACGGCGGGGTCAGGCGCAGATCCGGAGAACCCTATATCAACCACTGCCTGCGGGCGGCCAGGCTGCTGGCGGAGCACGGCTTCGACAGCATCTGCATGATGGCGGCACTCCTCCACGATGTGGTGGAGGACTGCGATGTCACGCTCACCCAGATCAGGGAATTGTTCGGCCGCGAGGTCGCAAAGACTGTCGATGCGGTCACTGCCCTCAGTGACCGGGACTACGACGGCCGGAGGCTGACAAAAAAACAGCGTGATATCCTCTCGGACGCAAAGTTCCTGAACAAGGTGAACACCCGGGCCCTCTATGTAAAAATCGCGGATCGGATCGACAACCTGTCCACGATCTCCTGCTTCAGTGAGGAAAAAAGACTTCTGAAGGCCCAGCACACACGCGAGATGCTGATCCCTCTGGCCCAAAAGGCCGGAGCCTTTTACTTCGTGGATCAGCTCGAAGATCTGTGTTTCCGCATCGAACATCCAGCCCAGCTTGCACAAATGGAGGAAGCCTGCCGCAGGATCCATGCCGAAAACCGTCTGACGACGGAAAAGGCTCTGGATAAGCTGGAGAACATCTTTGACCCTCTCCGCAACAACTATACAAAGGAACTGGTGCCCTACCACAGGAATATCATCAGTTTTGAGCACGCGGACCGGACAATGGTCAGCCTCTTCCGCCAGGCAACAGCCTCAGCGGACAAGATCGTAGACATGCGCCTCCTTCTGAGCAAGGAAACCTTTGCCTTCCATGACCTCTTCCTGACCGTTTCCAATGACCTCGAGGAAGCGGGGACACCAGTCCGCCCCCATGACCTCTTTTTCAAATACTTTGACCTGGTCCTTTCCAGGGAAGGCTTTTACATTGTTGATTACAGGCGCACCACCCACAAGGATTCGACCTACTTCCTGCTGGCGGATGAGCGGGACAACCTCTACCGCCTGTTCATTCGGACTGAAGAGGAGAAGGACCGCTACAGGACCGGCAGCCAGATCGATGAAGACACCTTCTTTCAGGGAACCGTCGACGAGGTCGAGCCCCGTGATGCCTATAAACCCAAGATCAAGGTCTTCCGTAAGGACGGGACGGCCATGCTGATCGACAAGGGGGCCACCGTACTGGATTTTGCTTTCCATATCCACACCGGTCTGGGCCTGCATTTCAAATACGCCCGCCTGAACGGCAACTCTACTCAGCTGCCAGCCTACACCCGGCTGAATGACCGGGACACAGTCGTAATCACGGAAGAGGAAGATGTCCAGCCCACCTTCACCTGGTTTAAATACGTAAAGACCAGCCGGGCCACAGACCGCCTCGTGCGCTATTTCTACAGGCTGTACGCAGACGAGCGGGGCTGTCCCTTTGTCAGATCCCTCAGACAGACAGGAGAATAATTATCGCATTACTGACATTGGACTTCCGCCATTTTCCGGACATACAGAATGTGATATACTACAAACAGCTGCTTTGCTGATATCGACTGAACAAAATACGGTATTTATCCGCTGCGGTACGAGGGAGGAATTTTATGAAAAAACAGATTTTGAAAGAGCTTCTTAGAACTGCGGGAAAATATCGTTTTTCTTCTGCGGACCTTCTGCGCGCGGCTCCGATCTGGCTGGTTGAAACGCAGGATTCCATGGACAGCCTTTACCAGGAAATGGAAAGCCTTGTCAGGGAATTGGTGAAGAACAATATTTTCAGGAAAGGGGCCTCTACCGCGCTGGAGCTATACAGCGCTTTCCGTCAGACTGAGTCCGGCGTCGAACTTGGCTTTCAAAATACGGCGGGAGCCTATCTGCCCGGGTATGATCAGTGGATGGAATATATCTCCGGAAAACTCGGCGTTTCCAATGCCCTGATCGCACTTCATATCCGGGACACGGATCCGGCGGTCCTGAATACGGACGGACTGCAGCGGATCTGGCGCTGCATGAGCGCCTATAAGGCCCACTGCCTGACGCTGGTGATCGTTGACAAAGATAATG
>CAMKEX010000264.1 GCA_946411695.1 uncultured Lachnospiraceae bacterium | reverse complement strand
ATGATGACATCCAAAGAGAGAGTTTTGACAGCATTTGCACATAAAGAGCCCGACAAGGTGCCGGTGGATTTCGGCGGAATGTGCACATCCATGGTCAACTGCCAGGTGGTGGCTCAGCTGCGGGACTATTACGGTCTCGAGAAGAAGCTTCCCCGCATCAATGACATGAGCACGATGACCGCTTTCGTGGATCCGGACCTTGGAGAAGTCATGGGCGTCGATGTGCAGAATCTTGACAATTTCGGCGACACTTACGGACATCACAATGATGCCTGGAAGGAGTGGGAATACCGCGGCACACCGATCCTGATCCCTGCCAATGCCACCCTTCATGACGACGGCAAGGGCGGAACCTTTGTCTATCCTGAAGGCGACGATTCCGTCGCGCCCAGCGGCCACCTGCCTGCCGGCGGCTACTATTTCGACAATCTGGAGCGTCCGGAAGAGGAAATCGATGAGGATGATCCCGATCTGTCCGGCAACGTAGAGGACTACATGCTGGCTTCTGACGAGCAGATTGCCTTCCACCACAAAAAGCTGGAGGAGTACAAACCCCTGCAACGCGCCATCCAGGTCATTCCCGGCTATTCCTGCCTGGGCGACGCCAACAACATTCCCGGACCCAACATCCGTCATCCCCGCGGAGTCCGCAGGATCGCGGACTGGTACATGGCGCCCCTGCTCTATCCGGATGAAGTAGAGGAGGTCTTTGACCAGGGTACCGACATTGCCATTCAGAACTTCCGGAAATACTGGGATGAGTTCGGCTCGGACATTGATATCGTCTATATCTGCGGCACGGATTACGGCTCACAGAACAGCCTGATGATGTCTCCTGACACCTATGAGGAGATTTATCTTCCCTACTACAAGAAGATGTGCGACTGGATCCATGAGCACACCACATGGAAGACCCTCAAGCACTCCTGCGGCGCAGTCTTCGACATGATCCCTCTCTTTATCGAGAGCGGTTTTGACGCCCTCAACCCTGTTCAGTGCTCCGCAACGGGCATGGATCCCCAGAGGCTCAAGGACAACTTCGGCAAGGACATCCTCTTCTGGGGCGGCGGTGTCGACACCCAGCATACCCTTCCTTTCGGAACACCTGAAGAGGTCCGCGAACAGGTCCTGCGCAGACTGGAGATTTTCTCCAAGGACGGCGGTTACATTTTCAATACCATCCACAACATCCAGGCCAACACTCCCATCGAGAACATCGCGGCCATGGTAGAAGCTGTCAAGGAATTCAACGGCGACAGGTAATATGATGTAAACAGCGATTTCAGGCTGTCGCTCACGGTTATAAATACGGTGGGCGGCAGCTGTTTTTCTACAAAGTAAAGCGGGCTGAAGGTGACGGATGGAAAAGAATCATGTTTTTAAATATATCTCAGAGCAGGAACTGGGAGATATGCTGAAGGCTTTTCATGCGATCACAGGACTCAATATTGCCCTGATTGATGAAAAGGGCAGAGAGCTCCTGCAGTACGGGGAAAAATATCCCTACTGCACAGAGTTTGCCCGCCATAATGAATCGGGACGCAACTGTGCCCAGGAGCATGTCCGGGCAGGCGAGATGGCGAGAGACTTCGGCGGAGCCTATGTGTTTTGCTGCCATTCCGGTATGAACCATGTCGTCTATCCTGTCATGATCAAGGGAAAGCAGTTCGGCTCCGTGGTCGCGGGTCCTTTTCTCATGGATGACCCTGATGCGGTTATGATCACGGATCTGAATAAAGAGAATAATATACCTGCAGAAGGGCTAGTGCGTCTAATGGAGTATTCCGCCGGAATCCCTGTCCTGGATCCCGACCTTGTCACGCAGATCAGCGCGATCTTCAATTATCTGATGCGCAGTATCCTTGTGGAGAGCAGACAGGTCATTGCCTCCAACAAGGAGAAGATCCTGCAGCAGTCGAGGATCAACGAGTCGATCCAGCTTTTTAAAAACAGCGGATTCCGCGAGGCGAAGACGTATCCGGTAGAACTGGAAAATGAGCTGATCAGCTGCATCAAGGTCAACAATACAGAGCGAGCAAGAGAAATTCTGAATGAACTTCTCGGACACATCCTGCTCTATGAAGGCCACGATACAGAAAGGATCAAAATCCGCATCATTGAACTCTGTTCGCTTCTGTCCCGGGCCTCGATCAACCGCGGCACCGACGCCAATATGGTCCTGGAAATGAACCAGCGGCTCATCACATCTCTGGCAGCTTCGCAGAATATCAACGATATCTGCTATACTTTCCAGGACAACATCGAGATATTTACGGACAATTTGTTTATGACACCGGAAAAGAGCAGCAGGATCGTCAAAAACGCTGCCGAATATATTTCCCAGAACTTTTCGGAAGATATTACGCTGGCGACGGTTGCAGACCATCTGCACGTAAATACGTCTTATTTATCCACCCTGTTCCGGCAGGTGACCGGAATGACATTTAAGGAACACCTTAATCGTGTCCGTATTGAAGAGGCGGCGCGTCTCCTTTCCAATACAGACTACCCCGTCATGGAGATCGCGGTCGCCTGCGGATATAAGGACCAGAGCTATTTTACCAAGGTGTTTAAAAAGCTGACCGGCCTCACGCCCAAGCAGTACCGGTAAGCCGGCCTTCCAAAGGAAAAGCCGCGCTTCCGGGAGTTTCCGGGAGCGTATAAAAAACGGACGAATTACTCAAAAAAATTACAAAAAACGAGCACGCAAAGTATTGTATAATAAATACAGGAATGAGGATTTCCGTCGGAAGTGGAGAGCCTGCGGAGATCCGGACAAACCGGGAGGTATCGTTATATGTCACGCATGTGCCGGTAACGGGGTATCTCATTCCGGTAAAGTCATTGTTTCAGAAAGACCGGGAATTTTTACGAAAGGAGTAGTTACAGATGAGTGAAGTGCTTGAAAAAATCTCTGAGATGCTTCAGAAGGGCAAGAGGAAGGATGTCGTCAAACTCTGTCAGCAGGCAATTGATGAGGGACTGGAGCCCAATGTAATTCTGACCCAGGGACTTCTTGCAGGTATGGATGTCGTCGGCGCGAAGTTCAAGGCAAATGAGATCTTTGTCCCGCAGGTACTGGTTTCCGCGCGTGCCATGAAGGCCGGATCCGAGGTACTCAAGCCCTATCTGTCTGAAGAGGGCGCCACAGGCAGGGGCAAGATCGTCATGGGAACCGTCCAGGGCGACCTGCATGATATCGGCAAGAATCTTGTCATCATGATGTTTGAAGGAAAAGGCTTTGACGTCGTTGACCTCGGCGTTGATGTGGCACCTGAGAAATTTGTTCAGGCAGCGATCGATGAGAACGCTGACATTATCGGAATGTCCGCACTTCTTACAACGACCATGCCCATGATGGGTGAGGTGGTCAAGGCTGCGGAAGAAGCCGGCATCCGCGACAAGGTCAAGATCATGGTCGGCGGGGCTCCTGTCACACAGGAGTTTGCAGACAGCATCGGTGCCGATGCCTATACAGAAGATGCTCCGAGTGCGGCTGAGAAAGCTGTTGAATTTGTGCGTTAGCAATGAGCCATGCACGTA
>CAMKEX010000263.1 GCA_946411695.1 uncultured Lachnospiraceae bacterium | reverse complement strand
GCAATCATGCGGAGAATCAATAGAAAGTTTGGATTTTATTAAAGTTTGGATTTCGCAAAGTATGCGGAGAGACTGTTTCCGGAATCTCAGAAGTGTTCTGCCGTGCTATTGTCCCGTATTTTTTCAGGATCCTTTCGACATTTCTGACTGACATAGAAGAAATGTTTCCATTCATAGCATATTTTCAATCTGATCTCGAGGGGGCTGCTTTACGCAATAATAAAATATCTTTAGTAGCGGGAATTGCCCATGGATTTGAACTTCCAACTTTACTGCTATCTTCTTCAAATTACGTGCCTCCGCTAGACTTTAAAACCAAAGTACATGTCATAGATGATAAAAAAGGATGTGAAGAGTGCTTACACAATTGGTTTTTGGAAAATGAATCCATTTTATCGAAAGACAAGTCTACTTCTTTGTCACACGACAAGTTAAGGATGCAAGGAAAACTGCGAAGCCTAAACTTTGGGCAAAATGTAGCTGAATATGAAACAGAAGATCTTTTGCAGTATTTTGTTGAAACAAACGCATTTAGAGAGGTTCAAAACAATAATCTTTCTTTGTTCGTAGGTAGAAAAGGTGTAGGAAAAACAGCTAATTTGTTGAAGTTAAATGATTCTTTTAAAGCGTCGCATAATCATATATGTGTCATTAAGCCAGTTCAATATGAAATTGATGGTATTATCGAGATAATGAAAGAGTTATCTCCAGCTGAAAAGGGATATCTTGTACAAAGTATATGGAAATACTTACTATATACTGAACTCATAAAGTGTATTTATTTAACTTTAATGAAGCGGCCTTCATTTGTGAATTCCAGTGAAAGCGAGAAAGAAATAATAGATTTTGTTGAAAAGAATAATAGTATTGTTATGGCAGAGTTTGCGGAAAGGACTCAAAATGCCATAAATCAAATAAAAGAAAGTAATAAAAACTTCCAGGGAAATAAGCCTTTTAATCAACGAATTAGCGAACTTTTGCACAATACAATTATCCCCAGAATTCGTAAATTGCTTTCTGATTATTGTGGAAGTAAAGAGAGAATCATTATTTTGATAGATAATCTAGACAAATCATGGTCTATTGGTGCAGATATTGAATTACTAAGGTTAACCCCGTCCATCCACTTGTATACGACCTGCACGCATCCCAGCGAAAGAGCTTTACAGACATCTTTTACGGTCAGGCCACGCAGCTCCATAAAAAAGCGGATCCTATCACCTGTTTTTTCCTTGTCGATTTCCGGAAACATGATTAACCTCCTTGTTTTTCTTCATTCATCTTCGCTGTTCTGATATTTACCAGGTTTTACACTATATGATAATTTTACAGGGAGCCATGGGACTTGTCATTGGAGCCAAAATCCAATGAAGGCGGCAAGAAAATTGGCAACTTGTCATAATGGCGGCGTATCACCAAACGGACGATGTGACCTGAACTGCTTTGGGAACCTCTGGAAACAGCCTCTTTCTCCTCCGGAACTGACAGGTTTTCCTCTTCGGTATCCGCATCGGACATGATATGAAAATAAAAAGAGTTGAATTTCCATTCGTTCGAACATCAATCGAACATCTGGCTAAATGGCATTGCCTGACTTTTAAATCAGCGTCAAAAAAGCCATCAAAAAAACGTAATCGAGTAGGAGGAAGTCCCTCAGTTCAGAGGGATTTCCGACCTCTCACACCACCGTACAAGCCGTTCGGCATACGGCGGTTCAATCAACTTAACAAGAAACACGCTTCTCAGCGTAATAGTCCTGCATAGAGATTAGCCCGAATGCGGCTAATCTCTTGTTACTTATAGCTCTCTGTACCCAGCCATTGCGGGCAATCCTTGCATAGCGATTACCGCAGTACGCTACGTTGAAAGCCGCCCAGCGTGGTACGTCCAGTTTCATCAGGATTTTCGCTCTGTTCTGCGGGGTCTTCCAGTGCTTCCAGATGCACATCCTCAGGCGGTATCTGATGTTGCTGTCCATCCTCCTGCACAGCTCTTTCATGCTCCCTGGCTTGAAGTAGTTAATCCAGCCTCGGATGAGCTGATTGAGTTTCTGCACCTTATACACATTGCTCACTCCCCAACTCCTGCACGTCAGTTTTCTCATCTGTGCTTTGAACTTAGCGACTGCTTTCGGGTGTGGTCTGGCTTTATATGCTTTGGCAAATGAGTCAAAATAAAATCCAAATCCGAGGTACTTGATGCCTTTTGGCTTGTCAACCTTGCTCTTTGTGGCGTTAACTTTCAATCCAAGCTTCCCTTCAATAAATCTGGTCACGCTCTTCATGACCCTGTCAGCCGCCTGTCTGCTTCCGACCATGATAATAAGGTCATCCGCATATCTGACGAAATCCAGCCCCCTTGCTTCCAGTTCCCAGTCCAGTTCGTTGAGCATGATGTTAGCCAGCAGCGGGGATATGTTCCCGCCCTGTGGTGTTCCGACGACCGTATCTTCATACTCGTCGTCTATCATCACTCCACTGACGAGGAACTTCCTGACCACCGATATGACGTCTCCATCCTTTATCGTTCGTCCGAAGATCGTCATCAGCTTGTCATGGTCTACCGTGTCGAAGAACTTCGCAAGGTCAATGTCCACGATCCAGCTGTGCCCGTCATTCATCATCTCTAATGCCTTCAGGACTGCCTGCTGTGCACATCGGCCGGGTCTGAATCCATAGCTGTGGTTGTGGAACTGCTCCTCAAATATTGGAGTGAGTACCTGCGCTACCGCCTGCTGAACAAAACGGTCTACTACCGTGGGCACTCCAAGGTTCCTGACTCCGCCGTCCGGTTTCGGTATCTCCACCCTCCTGACTGGCTGCGGCCTGTATTTCCTCGTCCGCAGCTGTTCCCTGATATTTTCGCCGTTTTCCGAAAGGTATGCGCCAAGCTCTTCAACAGTCATTCCGTCTATGCCTGCCGCGCCTTTGTTCCTGACGACTTGCAGATACGCCGCATTTAGATTTCTCCTGCTCAGTATCTGCTCCATGAGACTACCTGTGTTCATGCGTTGTTTCCTTACTGCTCCTTTTGCCCTTGCCGCCTTTGAAGTAATCGACAGACGTTGCTCCGGCTACGAAGTGGAACATACTTCAACTTGTTGACTGTTCGCCCCTTCGCTCCATCCCCATTACAGGGACTTCTTCACTACTATGGGCTCTGCTGACTTCTCACAGTTCGTTGTTACTACGGCTGATGAAACCGCCTGTGAGACCTCCACGCATAAGGTGCACGCTCTTTCCCTCCATCTATCCGCCACATTTACGCTGTTCCTACAAACGGGGTAGTTATCAGACTTTACTGTCTTTTGCCAGCTTATCTATCGGAACCTCGCCTTATATGTGATTTCTGTCCGTCGGACCAGAGGTTTGCCTACAGCTTCTTTCAGATTCCACCTCACGATGGACACCCTTGCTGTTCAGCTATACACTTCCCACTACCTGGGCGTGTTCGGGACTTTCACCCGTTAGAGCGCGCCCATGGCGCGCATACAAAAAGCGGCCATGCCGCGCTCTTGCGTGCAGCATGGCCGCTGTCTGTTTCCTGT
>CAMKEX010000262.1 GCA_946411695.1 uncultured Lachnospiraceae bacterium | reverse complement strand
CCGCGCGAGGGTGTGGTTCCGAAGGCACTTCAGAAAATCATCGATTACGGAGTGAGCGGGATGGTATACATTTCCTGCAAGCCCACATCGCTCGTAAACGATCTCGAAGCCCTGCAGGACGCCGGTTACCGCGTGGAGAAAATCTGCGCCGTTGATCTCTTTCCTCAGACTCCGCACGTGGAGACGGTATGCTGCTTGTACCACCAAAAGAAAGACTTCATCTCAGTGCCGTATGAGCCAAAAGCTGCAGAGTATTTGAAATAACATGTCAGTGTGGATCAGGATTTGCAGGTAAAAAGAATGGATAATTGTGATTGGTGCAACCTATCTGAAGAAGACAAACAATTTCAGGTGTTTGAGAATAAATCATGGTCTGTCTTCCTTTCCGATGAATAGGATTATATCGGACGATGCATTTTGGTATTAAAGTGTCATTACAATTCATTGTCAGAGCTAACAGATGATGAATGGGACGAACTTCGCAATCTGGTTTGTAAAATGGAAGCATGTTTAAAGACCGTTTTAGGGGCAACTTTATGTAATTGGAGTTGCCTGATGAATAGTTTCTATAAAGAGACAGCACCTGATCCTCATCTTCATATTCACGTAAGACCAAGATATGATAAGCCCGTAATGCTCAACGGGAGCACTTATACTGATAGCGAGTTTGGTCATCATTATGCGTTGAAGAAGAATGGGGCAATATATAAACCGTATTCCGAAGAGCCAAGGATTATCTAGGCGCAACGTAAATCTTGGAATCGAATTTAGACCAAATTTAGACCAAATGAACGACGAGAAAAAGCCAGGGTGACATCGATAGGGAATTTGGTTGCAAAAGACGTTTTTGTATGTGTAAATAATTAACAGAGAATGCACAATTGGAGATTGCTTTGCTTGAAAGAGTAAAAAAGATCCGGTGAAGTGTGGAGATTTGATCCATACTTCACCGTTTTTTTATTGTTCGGAATTCGGATTGAGATCGCGAGCCATAAGCTTATCTATAGACTTTTGGAGTTTATTCTTGTATTCTTGTCTCACATAACCGGAGAAAGAACAAAGGTGGAAACTGAGAGGCACGAATGAAGGGGCGCAACGAACGTCACAAGCATGAAGTTCACAGAAAGTTTACAGAAAGTTAACGATTTGGAAAGAATATATCAGAGAAAAAGGCATCTTTATTGGTGAAGAGCAAAGTTGCTTTGGAAGAAGCACTATCCGGTTGGGATGTTTCTTCAAAACACGTGCGAAGCATGCCTCTTTTCACGGGAGAAGAAAGTGGGAACAGAATTATCAAAAGAGGACAACCTAATATTGCAGATGCTTTCGAAAAACCGTGAGGCGGCAATCCAGAGGATTCATTCCTGCTATGGCAAAGGCCTTCTTTTGACAGCGAATGGTATTCTCCGTAATGCGCAGGATGCTGAGGAATGCGTAAATGATGTTCTGATGCGCTTATGGAGTCATGAACTGCCGAACGGGCTAAAGAGTCTGGAAGCTTATCTGGCAAAGATGGTCAGAAATCAGGCCATTATGTATCTGAGGAGAAGAGAGAGTCAGAAACGGGGAGGCAATGTTACGTTTGTCTCATATGAAGAACTGTCTGAATGTATTCCTGCTTCAAATCCCGAAATTGGCGGAACGTCTCAAGATGAATTAACGACGCAAATAAAGGCTTTCATAAAAGAATTAAATAACCTTGACCGCACTGTTTTCATGGGACGATATTGGCTGTCGTTGCCCATAGCAGAAATATCGGAGAAGACAGGAAAGAGCAAAGGGTTTGTGACAAAACGATTGCTGCTGTTACGTGAAAGACTAAAGCGGCGATTGGAGAAAGGGTAGACATAATGGAACCATTAGATTTGTTTTCTGCAATGACAGATGTGGATGATCAGGATGTTTTGGAAGTGCTGGAGATTTATACCCGAAAGCCTAAACAGAGAAAGACCATTGGGATGATTGCGGTTGCAGCCACGTTGATATTACTTGTTTCCGTCGGCATTGTTGCACACTGGCTTTTGCAGAGGGAAAAAGGATCCACAGTTGAGGGCGGTAAAGCGGCAGGAGATCATACCATAGGTCCTCAACTGACAGGAACTGTAGAACCGTACACTTCTCCGATAGCTGTTGAAGAGTCTCCTGTATGTGCGACATATCAGTTTATGTTTTTCCGAGAGACGGAATACAGTGCTTCGATTGAGACCAGCAATCGTATCGGACCGAAGCTCGGGATTTCGCGGGTAAGAAACGAGGAAAAGGAAAGCAAAACTACATTGTTCAAAGATGTTCTTGTGTATGAAATAGTCGGAACGGATCCGTCGATTGCGGTACTGGTGTATTATCCTGAGGAGCAGGAATACTACGTGTATTACAATGCCAATTATTGATCCTGGCGCAGAGATTCTATACGAATCCGACATATGGGAAGGGGTGATACCAATGGTTTGAGTGTTTTTTGCTTTTGAAAAATGAGTATCGAGGTCGTGATTTTCTTGCGTAGACATAAGGAGGAGCACATGAAACGTTTTTTTTCTTTGTTACTGATGTTGACATTCGTCTTTTCAGTAATGGGCGGGACGTGTTATGCAGATGAAGTGGAAAATGTATGGAGTGATACTGTCAACTATGAGAACCGGAGCGGATACACTGATGATCAGTTGGTCGACAGGAGCTTTTTCAGTACAATGATTGGTGTGTCGGATGATTTTCTTGTAATACCGTTGTATGATTTGCAGAACAATGTGTCTGCCTATGTTATACAGTATTACTCCGAAGGAGTTCCGTTGAGTTATGTGGTGATCAATACCAGTTCAGTTGCCGGGAATGCCTATTATGTTGAGTTCGGTGAAGGTGATTTTGCCGGAGTGGTCGGGTTGGATAATGCGAAGGAAACGGAAGAAACAATTCAGGTTTGTTACTGCGGTGGATCACAGTATTATCTGCTAATCGGAGATAATCTGTATCATTATGATGGTGAGTTGAAAATCCTTGACAGTGATACCGTGGCCGAATTGGAGGAAAGAAGTTCCGGAGTTTATTATAATTACGGAGAAACACTGACTTACTTAGCAGTTCTTCAAAAGGAAGTCGGCTATGATTCGGTATCCACCTATTCAAGATCTACGTCGTTTACGAAGCGTACGACAGGGACGACAATGTACGCATACGGGAACAACAATCCGGTTACTAATCATTGTGCACCTACAGCAGGACTTAATCTGCTTCAGTATTTGTATTCGGTTGAAGGGAAAACCAATATTCCGATGAACTCTTGGCAATCCGTATTCATAGCGCTTCATACGGCAATGGGAACATCTAATACGTATGGTACTTATGACAGCAATCTAGCACCAGCATATCAGTCCGTGTTAAGATCGTATGGTTATAACAGCGCTACGGCTACAATTCAGTATTCGGCATCCTGGAGTCAGGTTACCACGGCGATCAATTCAAATGCAGTGCATCTGGCTCTGCACGATTCCGAAATATATGGAGAACACAGTGTGGTCGGTCTAGGATACGTATCTTTCACACATTCTACGGGATGGGTGAGCAAGTACTATAAAATCGTAGACGGTTGGACGGCGG
>CAMKEX010000261.1 GCA_946411695.1 uncultured Lachnospiraceae bacterium | reverse complement strand
AACAACAGGCTCGCTGTATACAAGTGGTAAAGATGCAGCCGCTCCAATGTAATCCTCGATCTTTTTTCCGCCGGGAAAAGACAGGTTTACTGGGATCGGGGTTATGAAGAGACCGGATGCAAAATATACGCAATCAATAAAGAAAGACGGAGAAGAGGAATGGGACTTTTTAAGGATTATGTCAGTCAGACACGGAAGCCGGAAGGCTTTCTGGGAAAAATGATGCTGAGGGGAATGAACTCCGGACATGCCAGGATGGCAGACTGGGGATTGTCCCATCTGCAGAGTGTGGATCCGGCAGATATCGTGGACCTGGGCTGCGGAGGCGGCCGGAATGCGGGAGAACTGCTGAAGAGATATCCGCAAGCCCATGTTACCGCAATCGACTATTCCCAACTGTCTGTGGAAAAGGCGAGAGAATATAATCAGAAAATGATTGCAGCCGGAAGATGCACTGTGGAGCAGGGAGATGTCTCTGCCCTGGAACTGCCTGAGGAAAGCTATGATCTTGCGACGGCTTTTGAGACCATCTACATCTGGCCGGGCCTTGTCCGGTGTTTCTCCCAGGTGGCAAAGGTGCTGAGACCGGGTGGATACTTCATGATCTGCAACGAATCGGATGGAACAGATGCCGTCAGCCTGAAGTTTGAGAAGATCATTGACGGAATGAAGAACCATACTGCGGAGGAGATCGAATCGGCATTGAAAGAGGCAGGCTTCTCAAAAGTAAAAGTTGATCACCATAAAAATAAACCCTGGATCACTGTCCTGGCCAAGAAAGGGTAAAATTGAAATGGAGGTCACAAATGAAATAGCACATTGAGTAAAATACAGTCCAGGAGACATTGGTCATCTCTTTTTAGCAAGTTACTGTTCACGCCCTCGATAGGGCGAGAACAATAACTTGTTTTTATATGAGCCCAGCCGCTGATTATATCCAGACTTGACGCCGTTAGCTAATTGTGTTAACATAAAGTTAGCTTTATCTAACATATGGAGGAGATTTGTGCCGAGGGATAAAACAGCGACCCACCTGAAGGTCCTTGAAGCAGCGAGAGAAGAATTCATGGAATATGGTTATGAAAATGCTTCCATGCGCCGGATCGGGCAGCGCTGCGGTATGACTGCAGCCGGCCTCTACCGCCATTGCAGGGACAAGGCAGGCTTGTTCGGTGAACTGGTTTCCCCTTCCATTGATAAGATCAACGAATGGATCGAGGGCCATATCAGCCGGGGGATTCACAGCATGGAAACGGATGCTCTGGACTTGTGGAAGGACTCCGAGATAGACATGATGCGGAATCTGGTCTACCCCAATATGGAAGAATACCGGCTTCTGCTGACAAAGGCCAAGGGTTCTCCCTACGAGAACTTCCTCCATGACCTTACGATAAGACATCAGGAACAGATGCTTTCTTTTCTGCCAATGCTCCGGGAAAAGGGATATGCTCCCAGGGAAATCGATCCGAAAGAGCTGCATCTGCTGCTGAGCGCCTATACGACGGCAATTTTTGAGCCGGTTGTACATGGATATTCCAAGGAGGAGGCATACCGGTGCCTGGAAACGCTGGAGATGTTTTTCCTTCCGGGCTGGAAACAGCTGTTAGGCTATTGAATAGTAAAAATACACGTAATGTTCCAGCACCCGCGTCCCAAATGCTTCGTATTCGGGACTGTGGGGGTGGTGAATAATTACAAACACACCGCCTGTCTCTTATAGGGACAGGCGATGTGTTCGTTTATAGGTTAGTTAACACAAACACGAGGTTGTTAGCTAACCTTGGCTTGTCAGCTGACCCCTGCTTGTCAGCTGACCCCGGGAAAGAGACACAGAAAAGGAGGTTTTATTTATGGATGAAAACAGGAAATCACAATCCCCCATCGCCTGGGTGCTGGGGCAGACGGGGGATCACGGCTGGCAGTACGTGCTGAGTGTGATTCTGGCCGTCATCGGGGTAGCCTTTTCGGTCGCCCCCTATTTCGTGGTAGTGGGAATCGTGCAGGGACTTATGGAAGGCCGGCAGGATTTTTCCTTTTACCTGACCAGGTGCCTCATTATGGCTGCCTTATGGCTGGGAAGGGTCCTGTTCCACTCTTTTTCTACGGCAGCCAGTCACGTGGCAACCTTTGCCGTACTGGGCGAGATCCGTAAGAGATGTACGGAAAAGCTGGCCCGCATGCCGCTGGGTGCTGTCCTGACCCAGAGCAGCGGCGCCTTAAAGAACACCCTGGTCGAGCGGATCGACAGCATCGAGACGACGCTGGCCCATATCGTGCCGGAATTTACGGCAAACCTCCTGGTTCCGGTAATCATTGAGATCTACATCTTTACCATTGACTGGAGAATGGGCCTGGCAAGCCTCGTTACGGTTCCGATCGGCATGTTCAGCTATGCGCTCATGATGTTGGGCAGCGGGGACTTTTATCAGCATACGATCACAGCGACCAAGGCACTCAATGATACAGCCGTGGAATATATCAACGGAATCCAGGTGATCAAGGTCTTCGGCAAGACAAAATCCAGCTACGATCGCTTTGTCCATGACGCCTATGAGGCGGCCCACAGCTTTATCGACTGGATGCGGGCCAGTATCCTGCCCATGACCTTCGCCATGGTGGTGATGCCGTCCACCATGGTCTCGGTCCTTCCCATCGGCGGAATTCTGGTGAAGAAGGGAAGTCTGTCTCCGCAGGATTTTGTCATGATCATCATCCTGTCTGTCGGACTGATCACTCCCTTTGTGACTCTGATGAGCTACTCGGACGATCTGCGGACTATGGGGACGATCTTCGGAGAGGTGAGAGCGATCCTGGATGCGCCCGAGATGGTCAGGCCGGAGACGGGAAATGTGCCGGAGAAAAATGACCTGGAGCTGAAGGATGTGCATTTTTCCTATCATACAGACGCTGATACCGAGGTCCTGCACGGCGTCTCCATGAAGATCCCGGAAGGGAGCTTTGCCGCCCTGGTCGGCCCCAGCGGCAGCGGAAAGAGCACGATCGCGCGTCTGATCGCAGCCCTGTGGGATGTGACCGGCGGCAGTATCTCGATCGGCGGAAGGGACATCCGGGATATTCCCCAGGAGGCCTATGCCGATAAGGTGGCCTTTGTCTCACAGGACAACTATCTCTTCAATATGACAGTGAGAGAGAATATCCGGCTGGGCAGGCCTTCCGCGACTGATGAAGAGGTGGAAGAGGCTGCCAAGATGAGCGGCTGCCACGACTTCATCCTGAGCCTGGAAAAGGGCTATGACACCATGGTCGGCAGTTCCGGCGGGCATCTCTCCGGCGGCGAGCGGCAGCGCATTTCCATTGCCAGAGCCATGCTGAAAGCAGCCCCTGTCGTGATCCTGGACGAAGCTACCGCCTATACGGATCCGGAAAATGAAGCGGTCATTCAGCGCTCTGTCTCAAAGCTCACGGAAGGCAAGACGCTGATCGTCATTGCCCACAGGCTCAGCACTATCGTAGATGCAGACAGGATCTATGTGGTAAAAGACGGCAGGATCCATGAGCAAGGGACCCACGAGGAACTGCTGGCCCATCATGACCTGTATGAAAAGATGTGGAAGGCGCATATGGAGGTGAAGGACAATGGTTAAGATCATCAGCCGCTTTTTTGCCTTCTGCGGGGAGGAAAACCGCCGCAGATTTCAT
>CAMKEX010000260.1 GCA_946411695.1 uncultured Lachnospiraceae bacterium | reverse complement strand
CCAGGAGCATGAGGATGGTGGGGATGATGCCGGTGACCCAGCCCATGAACTGCTGACCGCCGAGCTGGAAGACGCCCATGAATGCAGATGCGAATTTTACCAAGAATTCCATAATCGTTTCCTTTCTGAAAAGACATTTGACGAAGATTTGCAAACAGTAATTCCGGATTGAACCGGGTGGTTCAGGGTATCAACTCATATAGGAGTGCTGTATTAAATATTACTTAGAAAGCTTTTGCCTTTTTGGCGAACAGACCTGTGACGGCGGTTCCTGCTTTTTCCAGGGGAGTGGGCGGCTCTTCGATGATCTCACCGGCAGTGTATTTGCGATAGGTGAGAGCTGCATCTGCGATTGCCTTGCGGAGATTCTTGTGTCCGGCGGGACCGTCCTCTTCTGTGAGGCTTCCGATGTACCGTCCCTCAAAACCGGGCAGATCTTTTACCTTAGCGAGGGCTGTGAGACCCTCCATCTTTTTGCCTTCCTGGACAATGCCTTCGTCGTCGATGCGGAACATGACGACAGCGCCTGCGTGGAAGCCTCCGGATTTACGTCCGAATGCAACCTTGCCTTTTCTCCTGAGCTTGATGAACTCGTTGGAGAGATGACGCATCTGCAGGAAACTGAAAAGGCCCTGCATGACAAACGCAATACCTACTACAATGATTAATGACAGCATGACCTTTTCCTCCGTTCTTAAAACACTGTGTGAATGATTGAAAAATTCTTTAAATGAATGACTCTGTTTTTATTCGATCTGATACGGGATCAGAGAATGTTCTGTCTGCTGTTTGATCAGCCTCTGGACTTGCCGCCGGAGATGTTGTAGGTGGTACCTGCAACATAGCTGGAGCGGTCAGATACGAGGAAGGCGACCAGGTTGCCGACTTCGTCGAGCTTGCCGTCACGTCCGAGCGGGATGACCTTGGTGTAATCTGTGGACAGATCCTCGGGCTTCACGCCGCGGGTATAAGCCAGTGCTTCGTTGTAAGCGGGTGTGCGCAGGCCGGTTGCTTCCATGATTCCGGGGGCGACTGCCACGACGCGGATGTTGTATTTGCCGAGTTCCTTGGCCCAGCTGCGGGTGAAGCTGTCGCATGCGCCCTTGGTGGCGGAGTATGCGCTCTGTCCCTGGGAGCCTTCCTTGCCGGACTCGGAGGACATGTTGATGATGACGCCGCCGCCCTGCTTGAGCATCTGCTTTGCGGCTGCCTGTGCGCAGTACATCAGGCCCTTGACGTTGATGTTGAACATGATGTTGAAGGACTTCTCGTCCAGCTCGTACTGGGGTTTCTCGCCCTGGACATCGACCAGGAGGCGGGGAAGGTTGACGCCTGCGTTGTTGACGATCGCATCGAGCTTGCCGTACTTGTCAACGACTGCCGCGACCATGGCCTCGACGCTCTCTTTGCTCGTGACATCGCACTTTGTGCAGAAGATGCCGTCTCTCTCTTCGCCGGTCTCAACGGAGATGTCCGCGATGACGGGTGTCGCGCCCGCGTCCTTCAGGGTGGTGACAACGTGATTTCCGATGCCGGAAGCGCCGCCTGTGACGATAACAACTTTGCCTTCAAGATTTAACCAGTCTGCCATTTTTTTACTCCTCCTTAAACATTTTTCTGAGTATGAATGATTGCTTTTGTGTGCCTGTTTTTTTGTGTGTTTGTTTTCTCTTGATGATAGAATGATAGTAAAAAAAGGCCTCTGCTTTAATTCCGCGAATTCCGCCCCCGCGGAAATCCATTTGTTCACCTTTTTTCCGCGGCATGGAAAAAAGAACCTCTAAAGGCTCATGAAAAAAGCTTTCATGGATTTGCATGGATGACCTGGAAGAGATTTGAAAATGGCAATCAGAAGTCTTGGAGACACACAAAAAAAGCCCCTCTCCGTCACCGCATCCTCTGGGGATGCGGTAGTGGACAGGGGCTTTTTGCTCTGTCTGGAGGAATCAGCGATTGAATCCTCTATTATTATTATGATCCGGAATCCGGCAATTTATTTGCCGGCCTCTTTCTTGATGTTGTTTGCTTCCTTCCTGATGTTGTTTGCAACAACAAAGATCAGGACGCTGATTGCGAGTCCGATGAAGTTGGATGACAGACTGGAAATTGCCACATGGTTCATAAGGCTGTGGATCAGGCTGCCTGCTTCAAGGACTACAGAGAGGATGGAGAGTACCCATACAGGCATGATCTTTGTGGGGTCTTTGGCTGCCGCCCTCTCAAGATGTGCATACACAAGAGAGAGAATGGCGCTTACTGCCAGGATCGCTCCAAAGATAATCACGGTGTAGTCTCCGAAATAGGAGGGCATCTCCTGCACGAGCTCCGGAGTCTTGATGACATAAATGCCTGCCCCGGTTATCACAATGCTCAGAAGAAGAGTAAGTGATCCCATAATATAGTCCAGAATTCCTGCAACATTGAGAAACTTTCTGCTGAATGTCATTTCCATTTCTTTATCCTCCAAATTATGATTTAGTCTAATTCTTAATTCTTCCTGATTCCTTATACTTTAGATCGCCGGTACTCTCTGATTTGTCCGGTAGGTTCTTTTGTTTTTGTTTCTATGCGCATAGTATATCAGAGGAAACGGCACAGAAATGTCACACGGAAAATACGGGTTTGTCGCGCCCTTAGGAAGTCGCCTTCAAGGTATACCTCCTGCGTCGATCAGGTTTTTTCGCAGAGTTGTACTAAATCTCGCTTATGCTCAGAGCAGGCCGGGCCAAACTCGCATCCCGTGCTGAAAGCCCGGTCTGCTCAGACAGGTGGCCCTGAAAGGCCCGGCCGTGAGGGCCGTGTCTTTCACCTGCTCTTCCCTATAAGCTTCACCAAGTACAACTGACTGCTCAAAAAAATTCACTCCGCCAGGAGGTATACCTTGAAGGCTCCAATTTCCTGCCGGGCTATGGGATGGATGATATTACAACATTCTCGAATAATTCTGCCGATAGTAGGGGAAGATAGATTTATGCGTGATTATGATTCATACAAGCTATGCGGATCAGCAGTTTATCTGCTGATCCTGACTGCGAAAATATCTTTTCGCAGTCATTTATCTTTTTCATTTGCAGGGTGAGTGGAAATCAGAGCCTGAGCAGCATTCATCCTGGCGGAGTGAATACTTTTCTCATTTGCAGGGGGGAGCGGGAGTCAAAGCATGAACAGCATATATCCTGGCGGAGTGAATATTTGTGAGCATTTGGAATTACTTGGCGAAACTGATAGAGAAGAGCGGGTAAAACGTCCGTCTCACACAGACGGACGTTTTAGGGCCACCTGTCTGAGTATGTCGCATCTTCAATGCGACATACGAGTTTGGCCCGGCCCGCTCTGAACATCAGTGAGCCTTAGTAATTCCATGCGAACAAATCCTGAACTCCAAAGGATATATGCTGTGAAGGCTCGTTCTTCCTGTCCTCCAAAGGATGTATGCTGCGAAGGCTCGTCCCCTCACCTCTGCAAACCCATATTATTTGAGGAAAAAGAAATCTCCCGGAATTGAGAATGTGATTACAGCTCACACATCAATGCCGGGAGATCGTATTTTTATATATTGTATTTTTAGATATTATAGAGATTCACGTCCGTCTGCATGCGGACAATGTGAAAGACCTGTATCTGAAGTCTGGTATCAGGCGCTTTTTAAGCAGCGTACATGCCGATGGAGAAGACCACTGCGAGCAGGATGCGGATCCAGCTTGTGATGAAGCGGGAGTACATGACGGAGA
>CAMKEX010000259.1 GCA_946411695.1 uncultured Lachnospiraceae bacterium | reverse complement strand
ATGGTCTCACAGAGACCTCCGGCCCCGGAGTCTCCTTCGAGTGCGAAGAGCAGACAGGCATGCACATCAACGAGGACCACTTCTACGCCGAGATCATCGATCCCAAGACGGGCGAAGTGCTTCCGGAAGGTTCCAAGGGCGAACTGGTCTTCACTTCCCTCGACAAGGAAGGATTCCCTCTCCTGCGCTACCGCACCAAGGACATCTGCATCCTCAGCCGCAAGCCCTGCTCCTGCGGAAGGACGCATGTCAAGATGACCAAGCCCATGGGCCGCAGCGACGATATGATGATCATCCGCGGCGTCAACGTATTCCCCAGCCAGATCGAGGCAGTCCTCCTCAAGGAGGGATATACTCCCAACTACCAGATCGTGGTCGACAGAGCCAACAACACAGATACCTTCGATGTATATGTCGAGTTCTCTCCCGAACAGTTCTCCGACAGGATCGCCGACATCCAGGCCCGCGAGAAGAGTCTCAACGGTGCCATGCGCTCCATGCTGGGTATCGGACCCAAGATCCACCTTGTTGCCCCCAAGTCCATCGCCAGGTCCGAGGGCAAGGCAGTCCGCGTCATTGATAAGCGCAAACTGCACGACTGACCCGGCCCGGACATGTGCCTGAGACAGAGCTCCGGCAGGAAGGGGCTATAGCTCCGCCCCGGACCGCAGCATCTGGAAAAGCAGCACCGCTTTGATGATAATGAGAATCACCGTGTTTATAAGTCATCCCGCCAGGGCATGCTTATGAACTGTATTAAAGATAAGGAGAAAAACCATGGCAATCACCCAGTTATCCGCATTCCTTGAAAACACCCCCGGCACGCTCTACAAGGCCGTCTGTGCCATCTCTGACGCCGGCGTCAATCTCCGCGCCCTCTCCGTCGCGGACACCAGGGATTTCGGTATCCTCCGCGTTATCGTTTCCGACATTGATAAGACTGTTGCCGCCCTCAATGAAGATACAATCATCACACGCACCAGCGTCATTGCGGTCCGCATGAGCGACAAGGCAGGCGCCCTCAAGCAGATCCTGAGCGTCCTGCAGCAGGCCGGCATCAATATCGAATATGTCTATGCCTTCACTGCAAACGCGGCCAATTCCGCCTACGTAGTGCTCCGCGTCAATGATATCGAGGACGCCGAGGCCATCCTGAAAGAAAACGGCCTGGAGACCTTAAACGACGAAGACCTTAACACCATCCTGCCCTGACGGGAAAAGGACACAGGAAAGTGCCCCGCGCAAGCCTCTTTTGTGGTTTGCGCGGGGCACTTTGCTGTCTGAATTCCATTCCGTTACGGATACAGGTTTCCTCTTCGTTCAGGTATTTCCGAACCTCCCCCGGGAAAGACTCCGGGAAGGGCTCAACACATCTTTCACAGCAGCAGGACAAGAGGGCCTGCCCGTCTCATTATTATTGTATATTGTGCTCCATATAAATCTGGGCAAGACCTCCGTGGGCGGTTTCTCTGTACTTTTCATTCAGGTCCAGGCCGGTGCGGTACATGGTTGCGACCACGTCATCAAAGGAGATCTTTCTGGTGGCATACAGGAATCTGGACAGGTTAACGGCACTGAGAGCACGCATGGCTGCTACCGCGTTCCGCTCTATGCAGGGAATCTGAACCAGTCCGTTGACCGGATCACAGGTCAGTCCCAGATTATGCTCCATGGCGATTTCGGCAGCATATTCGAT
This sequence comes from uncultured Lachnospiraceae bacterium, assembly GCA_946411695.1. Taxonomy (GTDB): domain Bacteria; phylum Bacillota; class Clostridia; order Lachnospirales; family Lachnospiraceae; genus CAG-791. The sequence continues at coordinate 2,192 of CAMKEX010000259.1, read as the reverse complement.
CTGGTCGATGCTCAGTCCATAGAGCTGGGCGACAGCAGCCGCCGCCATGGAACATGCGCTGCCGATTTCCGCCTGACATCCGCACTCCGCTCCGGAAATGCTGGCATTGGTACGGATCACATTGCCCACCAGACCGGCAACAGCCAGTGCGTCCAGGATCTCCTCCTCCGGAAATCCCCTGTCCTCCTGCATATAGTAGAGGATAGAGGGCAGGACACCGCAGCTGCCGCATGTCGGCGCTGTGACGACCAGGTTCTCTGCGGCATTTTCCTCACTGACCGCATATGCATAAGCCGCGATCACGCGGTTCATGGCTACATCCGCGCTCTCGTTATAGCAGCGCTTTTCGAAAAGATATTTGGCCTTTCTGGTAAGCTTCAATCCGCCGGGCAGGATCCCTTTGGCTTTCAGGCCGCGTTCCACCGCGCTCCTCATGGCTCTCCAGACCTTTTTCAGATAATCTCTGAGCTGGTATCCCTCCAGAATATAGATCAGCTGAATGATACTGATCCGCTCCTGGTTGCAGAGAGCGACAATCTCGGAAAAGCTGTTCTGCGGGTAGACATCCTTGTCCTCTTCGGAGGCTTCGTTCTCGATCCGGATCGATCCGCCGCCGATACTGAAGATCCTGACGCAGGCAATCTCCTCACCGTTTTTAAAAGCTTTGAACTTCATGGTGTTGGGGTGAGGAAGATCTTTCGTTTCACGGTCAAATACGATCCTTGCCCCCGGAAGACCTTCGAGAATGGCTTTTCCGGTGCCATGCCCTTCTCCGGTAAAGGCAAGAGATCCGTACAGGGTGACCTCATAGGAATCCGCGTCCGGATAGCGCTCGCCGAAGGTCTGTGCGGCGTGGTAAGGACCGACAGTATGTGAGCTGGAAGGGCCGTTGCCAATCTTATAAACACTCTTAATACTATTCATATCAGATCGGAAGCTCCTTTCCTTCTTTTTTCCACTCCGAAAACTCTGCCGTTGCCGTGAAGATAACATCTCCGGAAGAATTTAGGGCTGTCTCCATGGAATCCTGGATCACACTGACAATGAAACCCACACCGACAATCTGCATGGCGATGTCGTTGGTGATGCCGAAAAGCGAACAGGCCAACGGAACCAGAAGGAGCGAGCCGCCCGCCACGCCGGATGTGCCGCAGGCCGAAAAGGTGGAGACCACACTGAGCAGAATAGCCATGGGAAGAGTCACCTCAGCGCCTGCCGAGTTGGCCGCGGTCAGGGCAAAGGTCGTGATCACCGCTGCAGCTCCGTCCATATTAATCGTAGATCCCAGGGGAATTGCAACAGAATACATGTCTTCATCCAGGCCCAGTTCCTTACAGAGTTCCATATTGACCGGGATGTTGGCCGCCGAACTTCTCGTAAAGAAAGCAGTCACGCCGCTCTGACGGATGCACTTGAAAATCAGCGGATAGGGATTGTGCCTGAGCGTGACCCCAACGATCAAGGGGTTGACGACAAGTGCAACGATCAACATGGTGATCACCAGGACCAGTACAAGTTCCCCGTAAGTCGTAAAGATTTCCAGTCCGCTTGTGGATACGGCGTCAAAAACAAGGCCTAAAATACCGAAAGGCGCGCAGCTGATCACCCAGCGGACAACCTTGGATGTCCCCTCTGCAAGATCTTCCATATCCTCCTTGATCCCGGGGCGCGCAGCCTTGAGCGCGATTCCGAATACAACCGCCCAGAACAGGATGCCGATATAGTTGGCGTTTACCAGCGCGTCAACCGGATTGGCAATGACGTTCATGAGAAGGTTCAATACGATCTCAGACATACTGCCCGGAGCCGTATATCCTTCTGCCGCGTCCAGACCTGCCAGCGTGATCGTGACCGGATGGATAAAATTGACCAGCACGGCAACAATTGCCGCACAGAGCGTACTAAACAGATACAGGAAAATGACAGTGCGGAATTTCGCCATGCCGCCTCCCCTGGCGTTGGCCAGAGAGGAGGAGACCAGAACGAAGACCAGCAGAGGCGCGATCGCCTTCAGGGCTCCTACAAAGAGCCTGCCCAGTACACCGATCCAGGTCATTCCCGGCAGCGTCAATCCCAGAACAGCACCGATCACAAGACCGATGCATATTCTCACAACCAGACTTAATGAGTTCCATTTTGTGAAGCCTCACACGACTTAAGTCGCGTGCTTCCTACTGCCTGCCTTGCGGCAG
>CAMKEX010000258.1 GCA_946411695.1 uncultured Lachnospiraceae bacterium | reverse complement strand
TCCTTAAACATTTTTCTGAGTATGAATGATTGCTTTTGTGTGCCTGTTTTTTTGTTTTGTGTGTTTGTTTTCTCTTGATGATTGAATGATAGTAAAAAAAGGCCTCTGCTTTAATTCCGCGAATTCCGCCTGCGCGGAAATCGATTTGTACGCCTTTTTTCCGCACTGTGGAAAAAAGAACGTTAAAGGCAGGTGTGAGCAAAGTCATAAAGGAGGACATACAAAAAGGCGTATGGGACTGTATCCCTCAGGGATGCAGTGCCGGACAGGGGCGCTGTGTTTTGTCTGGAAGAATTCGCAGCGCAGCCTTGTAAAAGACGGTGAAAACTTATTCTGCATGTCGTGAAAACTTATACTACGGGTTGAATGACAGAGGGGAAAAACAGATGTATTCTAACTGCAGATGAAGCACGGAAACTGCCCCGGAGGCAGAAAAGCTTTTATTGTGACCCTTACAGCAAAAAAAGATCATGGAAGCCAAAACTACGAAAACTGCCTGCTATTCCGGCAGGAAACTGCGGGAAACCGCAGAGGAAGGGTCATGAACTGTAACAGAGTCTTCGAATCCGTTGAAAACAACCTGTGATCCTTCACCGTTTCCGCCTGCGCGAAAACGCCTCATACACATGCGGAGCATGTGTTGACGCCCTTACGGGCGGCACGGCAGGAAAGTGTGTTTTTCCACGGGTTCTGTGACAATAAATCCAGACAATCAATTCATAAGAAAGGAGGTAGAGATGTTCGGTTTATTTGCAAAGGCAGCAAGAAAGGAAAGTGTATATGTAAGAACAGAGAACGGAGCGGCTGCGCTGAACTCCACCAGCGATGCCCGTCTTGATCTGTTCGGCGTGATCGGATCGCTCCGCGGCGCATACCGGGTCCGTATTGAGCGTCTCTTCTCCGAGGCCTACCGGGCGGATCCTCTGTTTGCGACAAAGATTGCGTTTTACGCCCGCGACGTCCGGGGCGGACTGGGAGAGCGGGAGACTTTCCGTACAATCATGCGCTATATGGCGCAGATGCATCCGGAGGCGCTTGGCCCCAACCTGGATCTGATCGGCGTCTACGGCCGTTACGACGACCTCTACTGCCTGATCGGCACTCCTCTTGAGAATGAGATGTGGGCGGCTATGAAGGTTCAGTTTGAGGAGGACCGCCGCAGCCTGGAGAACGGAATGGCAGTATCCCTGCTGGCCAAGTGGATCAAGACAGCGGATGCGTCTTCCGCGAAGACCAGAGAGCTCGGTATCCTGACAGCCCGGAAGCTCGGATATTCTGTCTATGATTTTAAGCGTATCGTGCGCGCACTTCGCCGCAGGATCGGCGTCATCGAGACACTGATGACAGAGGGCCGCTGGGATGAGATCCGGTATCCGGAGGTTCCTTCCCGTGCCATGATGATCTATCGCGATGCCTTCCGCAGACACGACGGCGAGCGCTACGAGCAGTTTGTAAACCGTGCCGTCGCAGGCCGGGAGAAGATCCATGCCGGTACACTATATCCTTACGACATTGTGGAGAAGGTCGCGCCCCGCTTGTCCAGCTTCTTTGCGAACGCTTCTCTGAACAATGACCTCGCTCTTGAGGCGCAGTGGCGTCAGCTCCCCGACTATGTGGAGCCTGGCACAAATGCCCTTGTTGTTGCAGATACTTCCGGTTCCATGTGCGGCAGACCCATGGCGACATCTGTCGGTCTGGCGGTCTACTTTGCCGAGCGCAACCGCGGCGCATACCACAACATGTTCATGTCCTTCTCCGGTACATCCAGGATTCAGGTACTCCGCGGAGAGACTCTGGCGCAGAAGATCAGCAGCATCAACATGAATGATTGGTCCGGCAGCACCAACCTGCAGGCAGCCTTCGAGCATGTGCTGGAGATTGCCATCCGGAATCATGTTCCGCAGGCGGAAATGCCCAAGTCCCTGATCGTTATTTCCGACATGGAGATCGACTACTGCGGCGACCGCGACTGGACCTTCTACGAGAGGATGGAGGAGATGTACCGTATGAACGGCTACATTATTCCCAACATCATCTTCTGGAACGTGAACAGCCGGCACGACATCTTCCACGCGGACAAGAACCGCAAGGGCGTCCAGCTGGCAAGCGGCCAGTCCGCCGCAGTGTTCCGTCAGGTGATGCAGACGGTCGGTATGAATCCGGTCGAGGCTATGGAGAAGATCATCAACTCCGAGCGCTATCAGGCCATTACAGTGGCCTGAACAAAAGCACTTTTGTGGGCTATAATATGTTCACAAGAGTGCTTTTTTCAAAACTTACCCGTGCAATTTCATGAATTCTTTTCAACAGTGTGATGTTTACATCATACTCTGATATGCGGGAGAGAAAGGGAACAGTGATGTTTGAAATCAGAGGAAAGGTGAATACAGCGATCTGCTATGCTTCAGTGGTGGAGCAGGAGGCGGTCGATCAGATCCGGCGCATGTGTGATTATGAATTTACAGCAGGCAGCCGGATCAGGATCATGCCCGACGTGCATGCCGGGGCCGGCTGCACAATCGGCACAACCATGACTGTGACTGATAAGGCGGTACCCAATGTTGTCGGCGTGGATATCGGCTGCGGTATGTACACTGTCAGGCTGGGCAATGCAGAGATTGACTTTGAAAAGGTTGACGAGGCTGCGCATTTTATTCCCTCCGGTCTTAATGTCTGGGAGGAAGGCAGGGAGTTTTTTGACCTGCATCAGCTTCGCTGCCATGACATACTCAGGGATACAGACCGGCTGGAGAGAAGCCTTGGAACTCTCGGCGGCGGCAATCATTTCATCGAAATTGATGAGGCAGCTGACGGTACAAAGTATCTCGTGGTCCACAGCGGGAGCCGTAATCTCGGGCTTCAGGTTGCAAAGCATTACCAGCAGACTGCCATTGGCCTGCACAGGGAAAATGTCAAAGACAGATTCAATCGTGAGCGGGAAGATATGATCCGCACTTACAAGGAACAGGGACGCGCAAAGGAAATCCCGGCCGCACTGAAGGAAATTGCGTCAAGAGAGCGCAGGGCCGGAGGGGATACTCCCGAGGATCTGTGCTGGCTCTACGGTCAGGATTTTGAGGATTACATGCACGACGTCAGGATCTGCCAGGAATTTGCCCGCCGCAGCCGTGAACTGATGGCGGAAATCCTGCTGGAGCGCACGGGTCTGGCCGGCGGAGAGGCTTTTCACACGATCCACAATTACATTGACACAGAGGAAATGATTCTGCGCAAGGGCGCAATCGCAGCCCACGCAGGAGAGAAGGTTCTGATCCCCATCAATATGCGTGACGGCAGTGTGCTTGCTGTCGGCAAGGGAAGCCCGGAATGGAACTACTCCGCACCCCATGGTGCAGGCAGGGTCCTGTCCAGAAGTGCCGCCAAGAAGCAGCTCAGCCTGGAAGAGTATCAGGAATCCATGAAGGGCGTGTACACGACTTCCGTTAACCTGAATACAATCGATGAGTCGCCTATGGCCTACAAGTCTCTCGAGGACATCATCGGTGTGATCGGAGGCACAGTTGACATCATTGATGTGATGAGACCGGTCTACAACTTTAAGGCATCGGAAGAACAGTCCTTTGGCAAAAAGAGATGACTGACAGACTCACGCAGAATCAAAGTATTAAAAAGCCCCTGTGCGGTATTCCGTCTTTAAAAGAGGGAGTACTGTACAGGGGCTTTCCTTTATGAACTGAAGCCGAACAGCATTCACTTTTACAGGGGGCTAGTGAGTTTGTAACAGTGTATTGTGTCCGGCCCAGAACCAATACGGGGTCGTCGTGCACGCTCGTAAGCGGCAATCTGATGACTTGGATTTAAGCGGCGTACATGCCGATGGAGAAGACGACTGCGAGCAGGATGCGGATCCAGCTTGTGATGAAGCGGGAGTACATGACGGAGA
>CAMKEX010000257.1 GCA_946411695.1 uncultured Lachnospiraceae bacterium | reverse complement strand
TTCCTTCCGGACCATTTTCGGCCGTGCAGCGATGCACGGTCTTTTTTCTTTTTTTTTCCTATTATTTGCAGTTTTTCGGAGATGATGCATTTTTGACGCATCTGTTTTTGGATAATGAGGGCGCCGGAGGTGTCCCAAGTGGGAAGCTTCCTGTATAATTCAAAGTGAACCCGGCAAGGAGGCGGGCAGTTGAAACAGAAAGCACCCTACAGTAGAATGAAAATCGCTGACCGGCCAAAGTTGGCGAAAATCATAATACTGGAGGGTGCCAAGATGAATGATACACAGAACAAGAAGATCGCGCAAGTGACAGACAAGACCTTGGTGGTTGGAGTGGATATCGGAAGCGACAAACACTATGCCAGGGCGATCCTGGCAAGAGGATTCGAAGTCAGCAAGAAACCTTTTGAATTTGCAAACACAAGAGATGGATTTGATAGGTTTGTAAACTGGTCATTCCACCTGGCTGTGGAGAATCATCTTACGAAGATCTTCGTGGCACTCGAACCCACAGGACATTACTGGTTCATTCTGGCAGACTATCTGAGGGATCATGATGTCAAGCTCGTGCTGGTGGCTCCGCAGCATGTAAAGCACAGCAAAGAGATGGACGACAACACTCAGACGAAGAACGACCGCAAAGATCCGTTGGTGATCGCAAAGCTGGTAACAGAAGGAAGATACATGTTTCCTTATATTCCGGAAGACATCTATGCGGAACTTAGAGTGGCATTCAATCGGCGGTGCGACTTAGTGGAAGCTCTAAGCCGGAATGAGAATAGGATGATTCGCTGGTTTGACATCTACTTCCCGGAATACAAGGAAGTTTATGGGAAGGCCAATGCTATCTCGGGCCTGATGATCCTGATGAGAGCACCGCTCCCATCGGATATCCTTACTTTGGGAGTGGAGGGTATCTGCCAGACTTGGCGGGAAGCAAAGATCCGAGCAGCTGGAATCAACCGGGCCAAGAAGCTGGTTGCAGCAGCAGAAAGAAGCATTGGTCGGAAAGGGTGTGAGGCAGTACGGCAGGAATTGTGGCAGTTGATGGAAGAGCATGATCTGTTGAGCAGGCAACTGAGCAACATGATGCAGATCATTACAGAACTTCTGGCAAGGATTCCAGGCGCAGAACGGTTGTTAAACGTGCCTGGTGCAGGAGTAATAACGGTTGCTGGTTTTCTGTCAGAAGTAGGTGATATCAGTCGGTTTACAGATCCTAAGCAGATACAGAAACTTGCTGGGCTGGCAATAGTGGAAAACAGTTCTGGAAAGCGAAAAGGACTGTCAGGAATTAGCCGTAGAGGACGCAAACGGCTAAGATGGGTCCTTTTCCAGTTGGCGAGATGTATGGTGAAAAGCAATAAAGAAATGAAAGCATATCACCTGTACTACACAACGAGGAAGGATAATCCACTTAAAAAGATGCAGTCTTTGATGGCAATCGCAGGAAAAATAATCAGGATTTTCTTCGGAATGCTAAAGAATGGAACAGAATACGATCCGGCGATTGTGATGAGGGATCTCAACAAAGCAACAGCGGCGTAAATCGGCGCGCCGCCCCCCTCGGGGGGCGATTGGAAGGGAGCGCTACTCCCACTACCAAGGTTAGGCTACTAAGCACAGAAAGCGTCCACTCCAAAGAGTGCTGTGCGGAGACAATGGGAATTTCAGCAGATGGGTCAGATGTCAGCGCAGATGCGACCATGGGGCTTATGACCTCGTTCAAGAGCTTAGCTGACACCCAGGCTATGGACAGGCAGTACGAAGGAAGTTAGGGCTCAGACCCTGTTGGACATGGGAGGTTCGCTGCCGTAGCAAAGGATGGGTATTTGATGACCCGATGTGACGACGTCTTGTTTTCTGAACCGATCTGGAGCTATTTTGAGGCACTTGATGCGAATCAATGCCTATAGCCGGGACTCGTCTGTTGGAATTCCCAGTGCCTGGGAAGAAAGAAATCCTTTAAAGTCAACGATTTTCACTTGACATTATGGGGAGGCCGGATAGCAGAGACTGCCATCCGGCCACCACTAACACGGTTTTATCGTAGAAGACCGGTATTTACAGAAAACATTTCACAGAGCCCATAAAACAGTTTTATGAGAAGATCCAGCACTGTTCATCTGTGCAGGATTCTTTCGGTTCTGCCGATTATTCGAATTCATGTTCGTGCTTTTTAAAGAAATCATAATACACCCTGGGGTTTTTCAGCTGCGTCCAGCTCTCCGCGATCCGGGAATGATGATCCAGATCGATGATCTTTGCCCCCGGCAGAGCCAGAAGGAAGGGAGAATGCGTACTGATTACCAGCTGGTTTCCGCAGTACCGGACCGATTCCGACAGGAAATCGGCCAGAACCAGTTGATTCTCCGGACTCAGGCTGTTTTCCGGCTCGTCCAGCAGGCACAGGGTATCCATCTCAATCTTGCTCTGGAAGAACATGATTGCGTTTTCTCCGTTGGACCGTTCCCGCAGGCTTTTCCCGGATTCATTTTCGATAAAGCGGCTTTTGGTCTTGCTTCGGGCCTGGTTGATCCTGTGCAGATGATCAAGGTCGTCCAGGGATTTGAGCTGGAATTTTTCACGCTTCAGTGTGTAATAGTCTTCCGCCAGTTCTTCCCGTTTGCGGTCGATCCCTTCATTGATTGACCGGATATCCAGCATCATATCAAACACATCATCACTTGTGATGATTCGGCTGCCTTTGGGAATCCGTTCATCCTGGGCAGCTTTGCACCGGTCCACATAATCCTGGAAGAATCGGGAACGGTTATATGCACTGTTCCGTTCCAGCCGCAGCTTTTCAGCGATCACGTTCAGAGCCGTGCTTTTGCCGCTGCCGTTTCCGCCATAGAGGATTGTCACCGGGCGAAAGATGATCTCATTCAGGCCGGCCTTTGGAAGGATACCGTATGGATATACAGACTGGTCATAAGTCGTCTTCAGCCCGAACATGAAATCGGATTCGGCTTCTTCTCCCGGGAAATAGAACGCACTCAGATACAAAGCGGTATATCCTTTCCGAATGTCAGGATAAAGTTCTTCACATGATGAATGATGGCATTCTCAACAACGCGTTCATCGACATCTTCCCGTTCCCGGATATTCAGCTCTTCCACATTGATAAAGTCCAGAAGATATTCATCCTTAAAGGTGCTGATTGCTCTGAATGCCTGCTCTGCCGCGGGAAGCGTCTGTATAAAGTTATTCGGCAGACTTCCCTGATGGTGATAGTCATCGCGGGCAATACTCTGGCTAAGCTCTTTATAGCTGAGCATATCGATTACGGTTTTCTGTATATAGAACAATCGCTCATCCTGGTCCTTGACTTTTGATAAGATCAGAATGTGATGTGAGAAACTAACCCTCAGGAAAGATTGAATCGGAATACCATGGGAATTTGGCATTTGCGTCTGCCAAATTGGAATCAGCACTTTCTCCATTTTGGCAGATGTGTCTGCCAAATGAGGTGTAGGGTCATTTTGTTCCAATACTTTCCATTCTTCATAGAAACCGCGCATATTTCGCAGGTTTCTGGCAGAAAAACCTCTGAGCCCGGGCAGTTCCCGGTTTAACTGTTCGCTAATCGCATCGATTGCACCTTTACCCCAGAAACCATTTCTGGAGTTTGAAGATATGTACTTCCCGATACCATAATAAAGCATGAGTTGCTTCTCATTTACGGAGCGTGCAGCATCATATTGGCTCTGTAAAATGGCGGTTTTGATCATCTGTACAGCTTCATTGTATTGTTGCTTTTCGTCCATCCTGCACCTCCGGAACTCTGCTCGTATGCCGTTATTTTATCATGCTCCAGTCTGGAATGAAAGGCGAACAAACGAAAAACTGTTTTATAGCAACCGTCCCTCCGATGCTGCGTTTCAGCATGCGTTCAATGCCTTCTATCGTGTCCGGCGGAATG
>CAMKEX010000256.1 GCA_946411695.1 uncultured Lachnospiraceae bacterium | reverse complement strand
CAATGATCCCTGTCGTTTTATCCTGTCCGGCCTTCAATGTCCCGATGACACTGTCTCTCGTTTTTGCTCGACCAGTCTTCGTATAATAAACCGGCGGCTTTTCATCGATTTCCAGAAACTTCTCGAACTCACTGATCCATTGTGGAATCAAATCCGCCTTATCCAGCAGAATCAGTGTATTAACTTTACGCTCCGCGACCATATATTGTTAAGCGCCGACTTATCCTCTCTGCCGACGATAATTCTGCGCCGATTTCTTTTCACAAATGATCCCGCATACCTGTTATTATCCGTCGCCTTGGGCGACGTTTTTTTATTGCCCCCACCTTTTGCTCTGCGGTATCCTGTTCACGTTGCATAAAAAAACGAGAAAGAGCGTCCCCGACCAAAGTTTCGCCCTTTCTCATCACACCAACAGCTCCTGGGGTGCCACGCTCGTAAGCTTTTTAATGCATCTCCCACAGCTGTTACACTGCTATGATACGGGAAAAAGCGATCTTTATCAAGTTAAACCAACTGCATTATTCTGACCGGCAGCTCTTTGATGCTGCTGTTGCCGGTTTTAAACCCTCCTCCTGCGGATGTCCGAAATGCGGCGCTGTCGGCAGACTCTCCCGGATCCGCCCCTACAGGCGGTTCATGGTCTCCGCCGAGCATGGCTCCCGTTCTGACACCGAACTCATTGTCCCCAGGTTCCGGTGCGGCTCCTGCGGCTGCACGCATGCCCTTCTCCCGGATTCTCTCATCCCCTTCGGGTCCTATTCCCTGAGATTTGTACTTACCGTCCTGCTCGCATATCTTAACCGTTCTGATACTGTGGCAGATTTTTGTGATCACTGGCAGATCGCTGTCTCCACTCTTTACGGCTGGATCCATCTTTTTCGCTCGCAGTACAATGCCTGGTGCCGCATCCTTGACCGGATCCTCTGGGTCACGCAAAAGTCTCTGGACTCCGTCTCTGACTTCCCTGCCTTTCCCTCAGATTTCCTTTCCCGGTTCGGGTTTTCTTTCCTTCAGGGGCACAGGGCGTCACCTTCCGTATCCCTGCAGCGGATCGACCGGCGGCGCAGGCCATGGGTCACATGATTTCGAAATAGGCGCCTGCTTTTTCATGGATTATGATGTCTCCGTTAGCTGTAATCACACCAGAACAAGGAGGTACTTCATGAAAAACAAACCTGAGCCACTGAAGATCGCACATTTCCGCTTCGCACTGATCGCCCCGGTCATCCAGGGGCTTTATCCTGATGCCAGCGAAGCCGCTTACTACCGCCGGGTCACACAGGACCCCATCCTGCGCCCTGACGGCGTCTCCTACAAATACAGCCCGGATACCCTTGAGCGCTGGACCGGCCTCTACCGTAAGAAAGGAATGGACGGCCTCATCCCCGGATTCCGTAAAGACAAAGGCGTTTCCCGGGCTCTCTCCGCTGATGCCATCAATGAGATCTATCGCCTTCGCGAGAAGTTTCCCCGCATCAACGGCGTCATGATCCACCAGATGCTCGTCCAGTCCGGCTTTATCGACGCCAAGGTCTCTGTCCGTGCCGTACAGCGCTTCCTGAAGGAAAATGATCTCAGATCTGCCCGCAACCCTGCCGTCAAAGACCGGAAGGCGTACGAAATGCCGGAATTCGGATGCATGTGGCAGGCGGATACAGCCTATCTCCCTTACATCACCGAGAACGGCCGCTCACGCCGGACATTCCTGATCATGATCATCGATGACCACTCCCGCCTGATCGTCGGCGGCGGGATCTTTTATAACGATAACGCTTACAACTATCAGAAAATACTCAAGCAGGCCATTTCCACTTACGGTATCCCGGATAAGATCTACATGGATCACGGCGGTTCTTTTGAAAACGACCAGCTCACCCTGATCCTTGATTCCCTGGGCATTGTCGAATCCCATGCCCCTGTTCGAGATGGGGCTGCAAAAGGCAAAGTAGAACGGAACTTCCGGACCCTCCGCAGCCGCTGGCTGTCGACCCTTGATGTCTCGGCTGTCCATTCGCTGGAAGAGTTCAATTCCCTGCTCGCCGATTACATCCGCCGGCACAACACCACTGTCCATTCCGGTACAGGCGAGACTCCGGTCGACCGCTTCATGCGTACTAAAGACCATGTCCGCATCCCAAGGTCTGCCGAATGGCTGGATGAATGCTTTACCAACCGTATCTCGCGCAAGGTCAACAACGATTCCTGCATTTCTGTTGACGGCGTATGGTATGATGCCCCTCCTCAGTTCATCGGCATGAAGGTGGACATACGCTACCTGCCGGACCATATGGAAAACGCATATATCCTTTACGGAGATACCCGTTTCCCCATTACAAGGACGGATAAGAACGCCAATGCCCGCACTAAGCGCAACAATGCGCTCCCTGCTATCAGCTATCCCTCGGAAGGAGATGAAGTTTCATGAATTTCAAAGCTTTCTACGGCTTGTCCTGCAACCCTTTTGACAAACATTCCCTGAAGATATCGGATTCCTTTGAGTCCGCCGATCAGAAATCGATGATGAACCGCCTTTCCTATCTGAAGGACGTCCGCGGGATTGGCGTTTTCACTGCTTCTCCCGGCATGGGGAAATCCTTCTGTCTCCGGCAGTTCGAATCCTCTCTGAACAAAAACCTTTATGATATGAAGTATGTCTGTCTCTCGACCGTCTCTGTCGGCGAATTCTACAAGCAGCTGTGTGACCAGCTCGGTCTTGAGACCAAAGGCGGCAAGACCGTCATGTTCAAGGCCATACAGGACCGGATCCATTACCTTTATAAGGAAAAGAAACAGCCCCTTATCCTGGCCATTGATGAAGCCCAGTACCTGAGCAATGCTGTACTCAAAGACCTCAAGATGCTGATGAATTTCAACTACGACTCCCTTAACTGCTTCACACTCATCCTGAGCGGGGAGCCTTACCTGAACAATACCCTCGAAAAACCTGTCCACGAAGCTCTCCGCCAGCGTATCACCGTGCACTACTCCTTTCGCGGCCTGGGGCCGGACGAGATCCCCGCCTATATCCGGCATAAGATCCGCCTTGCCGGAGGCGCTGATACTCTGGTAGGTGAAGATGCCCTGTCTGCTGTTACAGGATACTGTCACGGTATCCCCAGGATCATTGACAATGTCATGTCCGACGCGATCATGCTCGGAGCCCAGCTTGGAAGGTCCTGCATAGATTCCGAAGTAATCCTGGCCGCCGTTAATGAGCAGGCTCTCGATTAATACAGTCGTCTCAAAGTAATGAAGGTCATGGCATTTGTCATGGCCTTTTGCAATATCATGACAATATCTTGATTCCTGATGGTGCTAAAACAGCTCGTCGTTTTCGCCGATTCAGATGTGTCGCTCCGCTTAGAAACTGTCGCCGATCAGACTGCAATATCCTCAAATACCGTGTCGCCGGCGCCGCTCAGAATTCGTCGCTCAACATTTCCTGAACCGCATCCATCCAAGATTTCCTTCTTGTATTTATAAAAGCTGATCTTCGAGATTCCTGCCAGCCGCCAGGTCTCCTCATTGGATAACGATCCGCCAAAAGACTTATTATGCTTCAGGATCGTCTCTTTAGCACTCATGGCTTTCCGGGTTTCGATTCTGCTCCCGGTTCTCCTGCCTGCAATGTGCCCGGCCTCTTTTGCCTTCTGCATTCCTTCCCTGGTGCGAGTATGAAGATAATCGACTTCTTTCTGCGCCTGTTCAAATGCATACTTGATCTGCTTCTCTGCCAAAATCATGAGAACCCGGTTCGTTGCATCAATATAAATATCGGCTATGTCATTCCCCGTCAGCGCAAGCCCGTTGTTTAACGAGTCGCGGTAAGTGGTTGTATTAATGTGTGGCTCCTTCAGGAAAACAAGATTTATGTTTTTGTAAAAGAATTCTTTATACAGGGCAAATCCCTCTTCTGCGTTCCTGCTCATTCGCGATACTTCATCAAAG
>CAMKEX010000255.1 GCA_946411695.1 uncultured Lachnospiraceae bacterium | reverse complement strand
TCCTGCAAGCGCCTGCGGCGGCATTTTTGATAATCTGTGCGGCTGCACACGAATTATTGAATAAGTGAATCATATAAATAGGTGATTTTTTCTGTTTTTCAATAATTGCCGGTTTGATTCATGTCTGCGGCTATGAACCGCGTTTACAGATTCCGTTTACAGATTCATATGAATATCATTTGGAGGAGTATAGATCCATGTCAGTTAAACCTATTATCAGTGCAGCGGAAGCCGCAAAATTTGTACAGGACGGCATGACTTTTACCACATCCGGTTTCGTCGCATGCGAGATGCCCGAGTCCCTCAGCAAAGCTCTGGAGAAGAGTTTCCTTGAGACCGGCCATCCCCGTGATCTGACCCTGTTCTACGCAGCAGCGCAGGGCAACCGCGACGGCAGCGGCGCCGACCACTTCGCACACGAAGGCATGCTCAAGAGAGTCATCGGCGGCCACTACAACATGGTTCCCGAGCTGGGCAAGCTGATCTTCGCCAACAAGCTGGAAGCTTACAACCTGCCCCAGGGTACTCTGTCCGAACTCTGCCGCGATATCGCAGCACACAAGGTCGGCACCATCACCCACGTAGGTATGAACACTTTCTGTGATCCCCGTCTCCAGGGCGGCAAGCTCAACGACATCACCAAAGAGGACATCGTAGAGCTCGTCAACATCGGCGGACAGGAGAGACTGCTCTACAAGGCATTCCCGATCCAGGTCGGCTTTATCCGCGGTACCTTCGCAGACGAGCACGGCAACGTGACACTTGAGCGCGAGTGCTGCACCAACGAGGCTACCTCTCTGGCAGCAGCTGTCCACAACAGCGGCGGCAAGGTTATCGTCCAGGTCGAGAAGGTCGTCGAGTCCGGCAATCTGGATCCCCGCCTTGTCAAGATCCCCGGCATCTATGTCGACGCGATCTGTGTGGCAGAGAGTGAAGAAGATCAGGCGCAGTGCCAGGGCACACCCGGCTTCGATCCCAGCATGAACGGCGATATCCGTATCCCTCTGGGCGCGATCCCTGCTCCCAAGCTCAGTGCCAAGAAGATCATGGGCCGCCGTGCGGCTATGGAACTCGAGGCGGACAAGGTCGTCAACCTGGGTATCGGCGCTCCCGAGTTCGTCTCCGCAGTTGCCAACGAAGAAGGCATCGGCGATTACATGACTCTGACCGTTGAGGCAGGCCCCATCGGCGGCGTTCCTCAGGGCGGCAACAAGTTCGGCGGCTCCATCAACGTCGAGGCGATCCTGGATCAGCCCTATCAGTTCGACTTCTACGATGGCGGCGGTGTTGACCTTGCATTCCTGGGCCTGGCTGAGTGCGACAAACACGGCAACATCAACGTTTCCAAGTTCGGTCCCCGTCTTGCAGGCTGCGGCGGTTTCATCAATATCACACAGAACGCAAAGAAGGTCTTCTTCATCGGTACTTTCACGGCCGGCGGCCTGAAGGAACACTGCGAAGACGGCAAGCTGATCATCGATCAGGAAGGCCGCCAGAAGAAACTCATCGACACTGTCGAGCAGATCACTTTCTCTGGCGAGTACGCAAACAAGACCGGCCAGCCCGTTATGTACATCACAGAGCGCGCTGTCTTCAAACTTGAGAAGGACGGCGTCCATCTCATCGAGATCGCTCCCGGCATCGACCTGCAGACCCAGGTCCTTGACCTGATGGACTTCGCACCCATCATCCCCGAGGGCGGCCCCAAGCTTATGGACGAGCGCATCTTCCACGACGAGCCCATGGGACTTAAATAAGAGCGTCAGCAAGGCGTATTGCTGAAGATTCCTGATCGAAAAGATATACCGGCCGGCCTGAAAAATAAGGGATAGGTCAGACCGGCCGGTGACAGGCTTATTCCGGTAACTGTCCGTAAAGGCAGTTCCTTTCTGCAATCGTTTTTGTGTCCTGTGTCTCATGAGTCTGCGCAGTTTTAAGGGGTAACAAGGCAGGTAACAAGACACCTCAGGGCATGGAATCGGCAGGACGGACACTGTTTTTCGGATTCAATGTTATAAAATGTTTAGGAAAGGATAGTATTATGGATTTCAAGTTAACTGAAGAGCAGGCAAAGATTAAGCAGATGGCAGCGGATTTCGCAAAGAATGATCTGGCTCCCACAATTCTTGAGCGCGACGCGGCGGGCGAGTTCCCGACCGAGCTGTTCAAGAAATTCGGTAAGACCGGCGCTTACGGCCTTCCTTATCCCAAGGAAGTCGGCGGCCTCGGCGGCAGCTACATGAGCTATGTTCAGGCTGTTATGGAAATCTCCAAGGTTGATGCTGCTTTCGGTATCATCTACTCTGTCGACACTTCCCTGTACGGCGGCTCCATCATGAATTCTTCTGCTCCCATCGAGATCAAGAAGAAATTCATCGAGCCCATCACCTACGGTGAGAAGATCGGTTCCTTCGGTCTGACCGAGCCCGGTGCAGGCTCTGATGCTGCAGGCTGCAAGACTGTCGCTGTTCAGGACGGCGACGAGTGGGTCCTCAACGGCTCCAAGTGCTTCAACACCAACGGCCCCGTTGCAGATTTCACAGTTATCTACGCTCTGACCGATCCCGCTCTGGGAACCAAGGGCATGGCTGCATTCGTAGTTGAGAAAGGCACACCCGGATTTACCGTCGGCCGTGTCGAGAACAAGATGGGTATCCGTCAGGCACAGGTCTCCGAGATGCATCTGGAGAACGTCCGTGTTCCCGCTGAGCAGATGATCGCTAAGCCCGGCGAAGGCTTCAAGCTGGCCATGAAGACTCTTGACGGCGGCCGTATCGGCGTTGCTGCACAGGGTCTCGGTATTGCCAAGGGCGCTTTCGAGGCAGCTGTTGCATACATGAAACAGCGTGAGCAGTTCGGCAAGCCTATCTGCAAGAACCAGTTCCTTGCATTCAAGATGGCTGAGCTGGCAACCCAGATCAAGTCCGCTGAGCTCCTTCTCTACAATGCAGTTGCAGCACATGACGAAGGCCGCTACACTATCGAAGCTGCTATGGCAAAACTCGCCTGCACAGACGCCGCTATGGAAATGACCACATGGGCAACCCAGTTCATGGGCGGCAACGGCTTCATGAAAGAGTACCACGTTGAGCGCATGATGCGTGATGCCAAGATCACACAGATCTATGAAGGCACCAACGAAATCCAGAAGCTCATCATCTCCGGTTCTCTGTTCCGCTGATTTTGTGCGCTGAATTGTATAGAATTGTATAAAATTGTATAAAGAGATGATCTGGTACAGGTTTTGAGGATGTTTCACTGCTTCAGGGGGCGGGAACAGCCTGAGAGAATCCTGTGATCCGCCTTAAGGGTCCGGACAGATCATCTGAAATATGAAAAGAATACCCGGTCTGCTGCAGTATGAGCAGGCTGGGTATTCTTTTATGCCGCTTTTTAGTGCATTAAAGTCTTGCAGAACGAAAGCAAACAGGCTATTCTAATAGGTGATTTTTTCCAAATCAGAAAAGGAACAGCAGAAGATGCCGGTCTGCCCAGGGCGCCGGCGGAATCTGTAAAACAGAAAGAGCAGGTGGGGGGATCTGCTCGGCGCAAGGAGGTTTATTGCATGATTAAATTGTATGACGGCGGTGTTTATCTGGTGAATGGCACGGAGATCATTCCGGAAGCGGAAGCTGCACGTGTAGAGCAGATGACCGGCCGTAAGGCATGCCCCGCGGAAGACAAGAAGGGCACAATCGCTTACTCAATCCTGAAATCACACAATACAGCGGAAGACATGGACAAGCTGCGTATCCGCTTTGATTCCATGGCATCCCACGATATCACCTTTGTCGGTATCGTCCAGACAGCGCGTGCTTCGGGCATGGAGAAATTCCCCCTTCCCTATGTGCTGACCAACTGCCACAACTCTCTGTGCGCGGTGGGCGGCACGATCAACGAGGATGACCACATGTTTGGCCTCAGTGCTGCGAAAAAGTACGGCGGAATCTATGTTCCCCCTCATAT
>CAMKEX010000254.1 GCA_946411695.1 uncultured Lachnospiraceae bacterium | reverse complement strand
ACAGTCCACGGACTGCAGTCCGGATGGCTCGCACTCCGCTCCGAGCCCCGCTACGATGCAAATAATGAGATCGGGAAGCTTTACAACGGAGATAAGGTCCAGATCATGGGTAACGCCGCTATCGTTGACAATGATTTCGATAAGGCTCCCGTCACCTCCTATACATGGGTCTACTCAGATGATCTCAAAAAGAGCGGCTGGGTAAACAGCAGATTCATCTGATATAGTTTTCAGTACATCGCACCGGATTCCCACCCGGAACCGGGCATTCATTCAACAGCAGATTACAAGCAAACGATCTAAAGGGGCGTGCCTCTTTAGATCGTTTTTTACTGTGTGACGATATGTCCCGGTGGTCCTGCAGAACTTCTTTTACTGCATGACGAATAACTGCATGCCTGAAAACTGTATAAAAAAATGCATAAAGAAAACCGCCGCACTGTAGCTCCTACGCCCAATACGACGGTTTTTCTGTTTCTTTCTTTTTTTTTAGACAGAGAATTGCTGCTCTTGATTAGTTACTGTTCACTCCCTATCAAGGGCGGAAAAGTAATTTGCGAAAATCGCCTTCCAATGTGCTTACGCACGCGATTTTCTCCGTACAACCCGGGTTTCAGGCGGGTCTATAAAGCTGCCTGGATCATACTGTCCTATATACGGCGTAAAGGCATCTCCTGAAAAAGAGTCGGATATGATATGATAATCACAGAGACAGGAGGAGACAGGACGGGGGAGACAGGGGACGGTTCTCTGTCTCCGCTGTCTCCTGTGAGGCTTCACAGAATGGAGATTTAATATGGGACATCTGACATCGAGAGATGCATATAAAAATCTTGAAGACAGGATCAACTGGTTCACGCAGGGGGCGCCGGCCTCTGAGACGCTGACAAAAATCCTGCAGGTACTTTTTACAGAGAAAGAGGCAAAGTGGGTAGCCAAACTCCCCATCCGCCCTTTTTCCCTGAAAAAGGCGGCACAGCTCTGGGGTACATCGGAAGCCAAAGCGGAGAAGCTCCTGGACCGGCTCTGCGAAAAAGGGCTCTTGGTCGACTCCTATGACCGCGGCGTGCGCAAGTTTGTCCTTCCCCCGCCCATGATCGGCTTTTTCGAATTCTCCCTGATGCGGACCCGGGGCGATATCGATCAGAAATACCTCAGTGAGCTCTTTTATCAATACATCAATGTGGAGGAGGATTTCATCAAGGATCTCTTCCTGGGAATGGATACAAAGCTGGGGCGGGTCTTCGTCAACGAGTCTGTTCTTATGACAGAGAAGACCAACCATATCCTGGACTACGAGCGGGCGACCCACATCATCGAAGAGGCTGATTTCATCGGGGTCGGCACCTGTTTCTGCCGCCACAAGAACTACCATCTGGGCATTCCCTGCAAGCTGAATGCCCCCATGGGGACCTGCCTGACCTTCGGCAATGTCGCACGCTCCCTGGCAGAGCATGGCGGCTACACACGGCCGATTGACAAGGCGGAGGCAAAGGAAATCCTCGAGATGTCCTACAGCTACAACCTGGTCCAGATGGGCGAAAATGTCCGCGAGCATCCCGCTTTCATGTGCAATTGCTGCGGCTGCTGCTGCGAAGCCCTGGAGGCTGTCCGCAGATTCAGCCCCATGCAGCCCATCGCAACGACAAACTACATCCCGAAGATCAACTACAACGACTGCGTCTCCTGCGGAAAGTGTGAGAAAGTATGCCCCGTTTTGGCTATTTCCAAAGTTGTCAAAGGGGACGGTTCCTTTGACACCTTGCATGATAGTTGTCAGGTTGTCAAAAGGGACGGCTCGTCTGACACCGAGGAATCTGTGTCGGCTGCCAATGCCGCCGCTTCAGGCACTCCGGTCAAAAAAAGAAGACCCGTCATCGACGAGTCTATCTGCCTGGGCTGCGGTGTCTGCGCCAGAAACTGTCCCAAAAAGGCCATCACCCTGCTAAGAAGGCCGATTGAAGTGATCACGCCGGTCAACAGCACCCACCGCTTTGTCCTGCAGGCTATCGAAAAGGGAACTCTGCAGAACCTGGTCTTTGACAACCAGGCCTTCGCAAACCACCGGGCCATGGCGGCCGTCTTCGGCACAATCCTGAAGCTCCCGCCCCTCAAGCAGGCTCTGGCCAGCAAGCAGTTCAAATCTGTCTACCTGGACCATCTCCTGTCCGCACAAAATGCACAGAAAAAGAAGTAAAAGTTGTCAAGGGGGACGGTTCTTCTGACACCTTGCGCGCTAAGTGTCAGAAGAACCGTCCCCTTGACAACCGAATCAGAACTCCATCAAATCCTCCATCGAGCAGTGCAAAGCCTTTGCCAGAAGCCAGATCGTCTTCATCTGTGCCTTGTTCAGATCCTTCTGCCGTTGTTCGTAGTGCTGAATCATCCTGACAGAAACGCCGCTTTCCCGGGCAAGTTCGGACTGGCTGAGTCCCATACGCTCCCGGTACATTCTCAGCCGTGTTATCATCTCTTTCCGCCGTCTGATCCCATCCGCCGCATCTGCAAATTGGACAGGATCCATTTCGTGATAAGGATGATACATATCCCTCACCTGTTCGGGTGTCAGAAATTCACTGATCCTTCTAAAGCTCTGCCCCGAATACCACTGATACCATGCCAGAATCCAGCCGGTCCAGTAAGTCGGACTTTTTTCAAGGTGAAATGTCGGCTCCTGCTGAGGCCACTCACCAGTCAGTCTCCACACTACTTCCCATGCAGCTTCCACACCCGACATCCCGACCACAAATCTGAAATCCCCTTTTCCGAAGAGGTCCGCGACACCGGAAATCAGAAACATATCCCAGAATTCGTTCAACTCAATCCGCATATCCTCTACGGCGTAGCGAAGCATCTGTGCCAAAGCAGTCTGCGCTTTTGCGATATATACTTCATCATAGGAATAAAGCATAGCCTGCCTCCAAGTCTGTATTATCACTCACATCAGACGGGGATCACCCGGCTTGATTTCCTCGTCTAAAATAGTAATTGCATACAGTTCACCCCTTCGATACCGCATTCTGTCAGAATGCAGGTATTCTGCCCGTGCACGTCTGTCGCGTTCCGTTTTCTTCAGGAGCCAGTCCCTTCGAAGTGCCTCTTCGCACCCCATATAGTGAATCGAAGAAAAGGCTTTGGGACTTACGAGTACAATCTGTTCACCCAGTTCTCCCAGGTACATTGCCCTCCGTAACTGCTGATAAGAAATCGTACCGCTCAAAAAATCCTGCGCAAAGGAAAAATAACTGTCATCTGCGCGATAACCGATGACCAGATCATATAGTGCAGTGTCTACACTAAATTGGTCTGACAGATATCGGGAAACTTCTTCGGCAAGCGGCGAATCCATGTTAAATGTCCGATTCTGAATCAGAACTGTGAGCCATGTGAGTATGGAGTAATCCCGGTTCAGGTTCAGGATCTTCATCCCTTCCAAATCGAGCTCGTAGCAGTTCGCATAGCCGTCATGCTCCTCTGACACAGCCCACTCTTTCGCCATTTCACTGCTCTCAGTGCAATAAAAGCCATATCCATAATCATTGTGCGGCTTTCCGCCGCGATATTTCGGTATTTTAATGATGTGGTCCGAGCCATGGTATATCTTTTTCTTCATCATTGTTCTCCGTGGAAACTTTACATTGCACTAACATGTACATTCATATGGTCTGTCCATTACAGCCAACATTATACATCTGTGGGTGTATAATTTCAATGTGGAAAAATCTGCCACAACATGCGGAGTACGTCAGTGGGGAAGGGGACGGTTCTCTATCTCCGTTACTGTGTTCAGGAGACAGAGAACCGTCCCCTGTCTCCTGAAGGCGGGTTCCCTTTTGTTATTTCAAGGTCTAAAACAAAAGTGTCTCCACAAGTGTCAGAGGAACCGTCCCCTTGACAACCGCCCTTGACAATCCTCACACATTCCGATATCCCGGCTCATACCGCATCTTCTGCTGATATTCCGGCCACCCCATTGTGCGGCCGCAGCCTTTGCCATCCCG
>CAMKEX010000253.1 GCA_946411695.1 uncultured Lachnospiraceae bacterium | reverse complement strand
CAAACCCGTATTCATTAATGCGGGCGGAAAAGTCTGTCATCCTCTCCCGCCCGCATATAAAATTTCTATACGATGATCATCCGATCAGCTTCTGAGCTCGATGCCCAGGCCTTCGAGGCCGTTGAGGATCTTCTTCATTGCTGCGGTGATTTCCGCCTCCTCGAGTGTCTTCTCGCGGTGACGGAAAGTCAGATTGTAGGCGATGGACTTGAAGCCCGGGCGGACCTGTCTGCCTTCATAGATATCAAACAGGTGATAGGATTCGAGGATCTTTCCGCCGCGCTGTGCGATGACCGCCTCGATCTGTCCTGCCATGACATCGCGGGGAACCAGCATACTGATGTCTCTGGAAACCGCCGGATATTTGGCAATTCCGGTGTAGTGGTAGTCGAAGCTGGTGTGAGGGATCACACTCTGCAGGTCGATGACAGCGATATAGGCTCTGCCGCCGATTCCGTAGGCACCTGCCACATCGGGATGTACTTCACCGAAGTAACCCATGTTCTCGCCCTTGTACTGAATGAGTGCCTGACGTCCGGGATGCAGGAAAGGCTTGCCTGCCTTAGGGTCGCAGACCATCTTTTCATCCATGCCTGCCATCTCGAAGAACTGTTCGATGACACCCTTCATGGTGAAGAAATCGCCCTCTCCGTACATTCCCAGGCAGAACATGGAGCGCTCGTCGGGAAGTTCAGTCAGAGGAAGTGACTTCGGGATATAGACGTTTGCCAGTTCGAAGAGTCTGGCGTCCTTGTTGCGGCGGCTGTAGTTGGTGCCCAGGCTGGTCAGCATGCCGTGGAGAGGAGTAGTTCTCATCATGGAGAAATCCTCACCCAGCGGGTTGGAGATGCGGATTGCCTGACGCTCGGGAGCATCCTCTGCAAAGAGGAGACGGTCGAAGACCCTGGGGCTCTCGAAGGAATAGGTCATGGCCTCGGAGAAGCCGTTGAACATAGCTGCTTCGCGTGCCTTGTCCTGTATGCGCATTTTATAGGTGAGACCGCCCATGACGGAGGAACCGCCCGGAAGGGTCATGGGGATATTTTCATAACCGGTGAAACGGGCAACTTCCTCGGCCAGATCGCACATAGCCTTCACATCCTGGCGGAAATAAGGAACAATGACTTCTTCTTTTTCGACGTCATAGTCCATCTCCAGCTTGGCGAAGATGTCAAGCATGACTTCAGGAGCATAGTGGGTGCCCAGGAAAGCATTGATCTCACGGGCGTTGAAGGGGATGCGTGTGCGCTCCGGGATCGGTGCGCAGGCGTCAGCCATGCCCTTGACAGGGGTGCCGCAGCCGAGCTCACGCATGAGCTGGCAGGCGCGGTTGACAGCTGCCTCAGCATTTGTGGGGTGCAGGCCTTTTTCAAAGATGCCGGACGCATCCGTGCGAAGGCCGATGCGCTTGGCGGATTTGCGGATGTTGGGGCCGTTGAAGGTAGCGGACTCAAAGAGGACCGTCTTGACTTCGTCGGTGATCTTGGAGTTCTCACCGCCCATGATGCCGGCGATGCCGATCTCCTTCTCCGCGTCGCAGATCATGAGAACGTCTCGGTCCATTTTACGCATCTGTCCGTCCAGAGTCTGGAACATATCGCCGTCCTGTGCGCGGCGGACAATGATCTTGTGTCCTGCGACAGTGTCGAGGTCGAATGCGTGCATGGGCTGGCCGTACTCGATCATGACATAGTTGGTGATGTCGACCAGGTTGTTGATGGGACGGATGCCGCTGGCGGCAAGGCGTCTCTGCATCCAGTAGGGGGAAGGACCGATCTTGACATCGGTGCAGACACGTGCGGTATAGCGGCTGCACAGGTCGGGATCTTTGACCTCAACGGAGACATAGTCGTTGACATCTCCGGTCTCATCCTCTGCGGGGGTCACATCGGGTTCCACGAAGCTGGCGCCGAAGGTAACGGCCGCTTCACGGGCAATGCCGAGCAGGCTGTAGCAGTCCACGCGGTTGGATGTGATCTCATATTCGAAAACTGTGTCGCGCAGGCCCAGAAGCTCTACGGCATCCATGCCTGGCTTTACAGGGTGCATGGCGCGGGCTTCTTCACTGTCAAGCTTTCCGGCTTTTGCCAGTTCGACAGTCTCCTCCTCGGTGATGGGGCCAAGAGCCTCGGGGAAGATATAGATGCCCTCTTCGGGCGCCTCGGGATAGGCGTTGCGGTCGGAGCCCAGCTCTTCGACGGAGCACATCATACCTGCGGACGGCACTCCGCGGAGCTTGCCGGCCTTGATCTTGATTCCGTTTTCGGGAAGGGGGCCGCCGTCATGTCCGCCGGCAACACGTCCGCCGTCGAGGACGACAGGGACCAGAGCGCCTTCGAAAACATTGTGGGCACCTGTGACGATCTGCACGGTCTCAGTGCCGACATCAACCTGGCAGACGATCAGCTTGTCGGCGTCGGGGTGCTTCTCGATGGACAGGATTCTGCCCACCACGATTTTTTCCAGATTTTTGTCCAGACGCGCAACGCCGTCAACCTTGGTTCCGGTCATTGTCATCCGGTCATTATATTCCTTGTCGGTGCATGCGAGCTCCGGCACATATGCTTTCAGCCATGAAATAGGTGTGTTCATTGATTCCTCCAATAACTGCTGTTAGAACTGCTTCAGGAAGCGGACGTCGTTCTCATACAGAAGACGCATGTCGTCAATCTCATAATTGAGGAGCGCAATACGCTCAAGGCCTACGCCGAACGCAAATCCGCTGTACTCTTTGGGATCAATGCCGCAGATCTCAAGGACATGGGGATGTACCATACCGCAGCCGAGGATCTCGATCCAGCCCTCGCCCTTGCAGAAGCTGCAGCCCTTGCCGCCGCACTTGAAGCAGCTGACATCCATCTCCGCGCTGGGCTCGGTGAATGGGAAGTGGTGAGGACGGAAACGGGTCTTTGTCTCCTCGCCGAAAAGTTTCTTTGCAAATTCATCCAGCGTTCCCTTGAGGTCCGCGAATGTAACACCCTTGTCAACGACCAGGCCTTCGACCTGATGGAATGTGGGGGAATGGGTCGCGTCGACCGCATCGGAACGATAGACTCTGCCGGGCGCGATCATGCGGATCGGAATCTTTCCGCTCTCCATAGCATGGATCTGCGTGGAGGAAGTCTGTGTACGGAGAAGGATATCGCCGTTGATGTAAAAGGTATCCTGCTCGTCCTTTGCGGGATGGTCCGCCGGAATATTCAGGGCTTCAAAGTTGTAGTAATCGCGCTCGACTTCAGGTCCTTCGATCACCTCGTAACCCATGCCGACGAAAATACGCTCCAGCTCCTTGAGGGCGATCACATTGGGATGGCTGTGTCCCATAGGGAGACGCTTTGAAGGAAGCGTGACATCGATGGTCTCGGACGCGAGACGCTGCTCCTGGACTTTGCGCTCGATAGTCTTCTGGGCATCGCTGATGGCAGCTTCAATCTGCTCGCGCACCTCATTGACCATCTGACCGACCTTGGGACGCTCCTCCGGGGGAACATTCTTCATTCCCTTGAGGATCTCTTTGAGGCTGCCCTTCTTTCCGAGGACACCGACACGGATCTCATTGACCATGTCCAGCGATTCGGATGATTCGAGACGCTCCTGCGCCTCTTTTCTGATTTTCTCAAGTTCTTCCTTAAACATATCTGATATCCTTCTTACCTGGGTTTATGTGTTTCAATATATGAAAAAAACCTTTTACCAGCTTTTCCAATCCTGATCGGATGTCTGCCTCTGCAGTCCTGTAATACTGTACAGGTCTTTGCCGTTTTCGGCAATAAATAAAAGCGCGAATGCCTCGCTGAGCGCAAGCTCCTGCAGGCCTTCCCGCTTCGCCGTATGCATGATTCGAATCTGCACACACAAAGGCCTGAAACGCCGGACCTGCATTTTGACTCCTAGCACGCGTGCCAGGTGGGTGTCCGCAGCGTATGCTTTTGTCTTCCTCTGCCGGTGCTTTCGCACGGAAGGCCTGACATCTACACAGCAATAATAGGATTCCCGTTTAAAGTAATTGTAGGTTCAAAATAGCAGATA
>CAMKEX010000252.1 GCA_946411695.1 uncultured Lachnospiraceae bacterium | reverse complement strand
CAGGTTTACCTGTAAATCCCTGTCTCTATTATATACCTTTCTACGCGTTCAGGCACGAGGTAATGTATGGTTCTGCCGTTTTTTACGCGGTTTCGTATATCTGTCGAGGAGATTCCGATGGCAGGGATCTCAAGTGTATAGATATCGGCTCCGTACTGTGTCCGCAGGTGCTCGACCTCCCTGAGGAATTCCGCTGTCGGAATGCCGTCCTCCCGGAGAGCGGCAAGCAGGGTGCAGTCGGCAAAAATGGATTCAGGGTTTCTCCAGGTCAGAATATCCCGGATCGAATCCGCGCCGACAATGAAGTAATAATGGTTCTCGGGATTCTGCTCGCGAAGTCCGCGCAGGGTATCGCAGGTATAGGTATTTCCCTCGCGATGGATCTCAAAATCAGAAGGTGTAAAATGCGGATTGTCAGCCGCGGCCTCACAGACCATCTGATAGCGGATCTCCGGCGGGAGCACCTTCTGCGATCTCTGATCCTTGAAATAGGAATGCCCGGACGGCATCAGCAGCACTTCATCCAGGTCAAAAGCATCATAGGCCGCCTCTGCTATGATCAGATGGGCCGTATGAATGGGATCAAAGGTTCCGCCCAGGATCCCCACCTTTCTGCCGGCAGGACTGCAGTGTTCTTTTTCCATAGTATTTTGATCTTTCAAAGTCATAGATACATTCTCCGGTCGTATTTGCTGAACTCTCGTATTTGCTGAACCGTCTTACTTGCTGAACCCTTGCAGTTGCTGAAAACCCGTATTTGCCGAGTTCTCTCTGCCTGCAGAGCACCTCTGTCCTGCGGACTCAGTCGATTTCCGATGCGGGATTTTTCTTTTTGGGCAGTACGATGACGGGCTTGTCCTTAAAGGGCTTGTAGAGAATGAATTTGCGTCCGATCACGGTGACCAGCTCGGACCGGGAGCGCTCCGCCAGGGTCTCTGCGCAGGCGCGGACATCCTCCAGCACGTTTTTCTGCACGGCGCCCTTCACCAGTTCGTGTGTATTAAAGGCTTCCTCCGCCGATTTGACTACCTCGGGAGTCACGCCCTGCATGCCCACCTGCACGATCGGATTCAGGGAATTGGAAAGGCCGATGAGGTAGGCTCTCTGTTTACTTGTTATCATATATGAAATACCTCCATAGTGCACGCAAAAAGCGGCACCTGATCAATTGCAAAGAATCTCTCCGGGCCGGCTTCCGGCCGGAGACAGTCAGTCAAAAAATGAATGAATCTCTCCGGACCGGCTCCCGGCCGGAGAAAGTCAGTCGAAGAATTCGAAGCCATGGCCGTAAAGCCGGACCGTGTCGCCCTCCTTGCAGCCCAGTCTCTTAAGCTCGTCGATGATCCCGTTGTCCACCATGAATTTCTGGAAAAAGACGAAGCCCTTCTCCGTCTCCAGATTGGTGTAGCCGAGCATGCGCTCGATGCGGGGACCTTCCACAAGATATTCCCTGGTCTTTGCGTCGTAAGTAACGGTGTAGGGCTCGGACTCTTCCGCCAGTTCCACCTCGGGATCGTACTCCTGCTCGTAGGTGATGAGCTCGGAGGGCATCTGTGCCAGGACAGAACTGCAGTGATAGAGGAGTTCCTTTACACCCTCGCCGGTCGCAGCTGAAATGGGAAAGACCTCGTAGCCGAGAGGTTCGCAGTAGGCGCGGATCTCATCGATGGGATTCCTGTCTCCCTCTTCCATATATTCCTCTCCGGGGATCAGGTCGCACTTGTTGGCGGCGATGATCTGCCTGCGGGAAGAGAGATCGATCTTGTAGCGGGCAAGCTCACGGTTGATGGCCATGATGTCCTCGATGGGATCGCGTCCCTCCGAACCTGCCGCGTCCACCACATGGATCAGGATCCTGGTGCGCTCCAGGTGAGCGAGAAATTCGTGCCCAAGGCCTGCGCCGTCTGCAGCGCCCTCGATAAGACCGGGGATGTCCGCCATGACAAAGCCCTTGGCGTCCTCGAGGTCCACGACACCCAGGATAGGCTGCAGGGTCGTGAAATGATAGTTGGCGATCCTGGGCTTTGCGTTGCTGGACATGGACAGAAGGGTCGATTTTCCGACATTGGGGAAGCCGACAAGACCCACATCCGCGATCATCTTCAGTTCCAGCAGAAGTTCCAGGGAGCGGGAAGGCTGGCCCGGCTGGGCATATTTGGGCGCCTGCATGGTGGATGTGGCATAATGCATATTGCCGTTTCCGCCGCGGCCGCCCTTGAGGATCACATAGCGGCGGAGGTCTCCGGACATATCCGCAATGACCTTGCCCGTATTTGCCTCACGGATGACCGTGCCCTCAGGCACTTTGATCACAATGTCCTGGCCGCTTTTGCCGGCCATGCGCTTCTTCTTGCCGTCCTCGCCGTGCTGTGCGGCGTATTTGCGCACATGGCGGAAATCCGTGAGGGTGTTGAGGCCCTCGTCCACAACAAAGACGACATCACCGCCCTTGCCGCCGTCACCGCCGTCCGGACCGCCTGCCGGGACATATTTTTCCCTGCGGAAAGAGACATGGCCGTCGCCGCCCTTGCCGCTGGAAACAATAATTCTGGCTTTATCTATAAACATGTAATACTCTCCTGCAGATATTGGTGAGCAAGAACTCAGACTTTTTCAGATACACAGAGAGCTCCGGGCGAAAACAGCCGTTTTCTGCCAGGAGCTCTCATTGTTTCGAAATCAAATTGGCACAAAAGCCTTACCTTGCGGTAATCGTTTTTATGCTTCCTGCTCCACAGCCTCAGCTGCCTCTACAGGATGTACGGAAGCTCTCTTGCGGAACTTGCCGAAGCGCTCGAAACGAAGGATGCCGTCTGTAAGAGCATACAGAGTGTCATCACCGCCGATGCCTACGTTAAGGCCGGGGTGGATGTGTGTGCCGCGCTGTCTGTAAAGGATATTGCCGGCCTTTACAAACTGGCCGTCAGCTCTCTTGGCGCCCAGACGCTTGGCATTGGAATCACGGCCGTTCTTGGTGGAGCCCATTCCCTTTTTATGTGCGAAGAACTGAAGATTTAAATTCATCATGGTTCATTCCTCCTTGAGATGAATAACGAGATACTCCCCGCCGTATGTTTCCCGGACGCTTTTCAGTCCCAGGATCATACTGTCAACGAGAAGCGCAGCTTTTTCATCGGGGGGACTTTCGAAGCGGCAGGAAAGTTCCCCGCCTTCTTCCGCGGCAGCATAGGTAATGTCTGCCCCCGCGAGCACTTCGAGACTGTTGATGGTATTGATGACCAGCATGGAGATGGCGGCACAGATAATGTCCTCGCCTTCCACAGCGCTGTCATCGGCGTGACCCGAGCACTCGAAATACGCGTATCGTCCCTCTTGATCTTTGAAAATATCTACAACTGTCATGTCAGTTACCGATCAGTACCCTCTGCTGTGTAACCGGCTGCACAATGCAGTCCGCCCGTCATGGGCCGTCTGTCTCCGCACAGCCTGCAGCAGAAAGCCTGCGCGAAACATTAGGCGTTGATCTTGTCGATCTTCACGCGGGTGAAGAGCTGGCGATGGCCGTTCTTTTTGTGATAGCCGGTCTTCCTCTTATATCTGTAGACGATGACCTTTCTTGCCTTGCCCTGCTCCATGACAGTTCCCGTTACAGTCGCGCCTGCGACATCTCCGGCGACCTTGAGGGTCTCACCGCCGACTGCCAGCACGTTGTCAAAAGTGACTTCTGCGCCCGCCTCTGCTGCGATCTTCTCAACATCGATCACATCGCCTTCGGAAACTTTGTACTGCTTACCACCGGTTGCAATAATAGCATACATATCAGGTACCTCCTTCTTATAAAAAAACTCGCTGATTACGGCGCCCCGAGCATATTCTGCCAAAATCCCGTGAGAAGGATCGCCGGCAGTCTTCGCGGCAGGGACTTCGCTTTTTGCAGATCCTGCAGTACCAGACAGCACCTGCACCGGCAGTTCCCGTCCGGTCCCTTCCCCTGCTCTGCGGCAGGTTTCAAAATCCGGACATGACCACAAAAGCCTCATCAAGCGGCATACTCAGTAAAAATAGCAGACAATATTTGGTTTGTCAA
>CAMKEX010000251.1 GCA_946411695.1 uncultured Lachnospiraceae bacterium | reverse complement strand
GGAAAGCGCAATGCTGCTTTTTCGTTTGCACCATCTTCGATTCTTTCCTTAACGACTTGTACCTCCACCCTACCATACTTCCATCCTATTTTCCACCAACGAAAAAAAGCGCCCACCGCCATTATGGCGATGAGCGCCGCTCTTGCTCTGTTCAGACCACTCTGAACATCTTCCTGCTCTGTTTCTCTTTTCCTTCCTTCACTCCATTCAGCTTCTCCTGCTCTCTCCGAGCCGACTCGACTTCCTCCATCCTGGCCATCTCCGCAGCTGCGTCCTCCATTCCCAGATGAGTGTAGACGTTCATCGTGACGCCGATGTCGCTATGCCCCATGAGGTACTGCAGCGTCTTGGGGTTCATCCCTGCCTTCGCCTGGTTGCTGCAATAGGTATGGCGAAAATGTAGAGCTCTACATTTCAGGCATTATGTAGAGTGTTTGATAATGGTGAGTCTTTCACAAAAAACCAGCATTCAAGCATCATAACATGAAAAAGACTCACCATTTAATCCTTTGATAGAGTATCCTCTTTATACCATTTGGTAGAAAGGAGGATGTTAATGAAAACATACAAACGTGAATGCATCCAGGAAATTGTGGACCATCTATTATCAGAGCTCGAAAAGGAGGGATTATCGGAACAGACTGTAAAGGGTTATAAATGCGGTTTTTCCTTGTTTCAAAAGTATATCGACAGTACTCATGTCGATGTAATTGACGAAAATGTATGTCTTGATTATATCGAGACCAAAACCGGAAAAAGGCTGGCGGGTCTTCATGAACCAACTGGTGATCCGAGCATATCGAGGCGTATCAGGCCTTTATTTCTGCTCCTAAATCATGAAGATGACGGGTTTTCCTGTCACACTTCTCATAGGACTACTCCTCTTTTTGTTTGCCCTGAAGGTTGGTCGGACGAATATAATGGGTATCTTTCAAGTCTTATGGAAAGAAATCTTAGCAGAACCACCATTAACGATAGAAAAAAGGTAGTAAAAGATTTTATCCTATATCTTTCCGGTAAAGGATTGGAACATTCAGATCTGATTGGACCGGAACATGTAGATTCTTACTTGCTGCAATTCAAAGATAATTCGATAAAATACCGTGCGGCAATCGTATGCGTTATCAAGGATTATCTTGGCTATCTATATGAGCATGAATTCAGTACTACTGATCTCAGATGCTGCATTCCAAAGTTAAGCGTTCCGCGAAGCACCGGCAAACAGCACCTTTGGACAAAAGAAGAGCTTCAGAGAATGTTAAAGGCGGTTGATCGTGAAGACCCGACAGGGAAACGGGATTATGCGATACTCGTACTAACTATTCACACAGGTCTGCGCTCATGCGACGTAAGATGTCTCCGACACAAGGATATTGACTGGGGAAAGAAAACCATGCATATCATCCAGGGGAAGACTGGGGAGCCTGTTGATCTTCCGTTATCCGACACGGCAGGATGGGCTATTATTGATTACCTGAAGAATGGCCGTCCAAAGACAAGCTCGGACAGGATTTTTGTCAGACACAGTTCACCACACGGACCGCTGGGGAGCACCGCAACCATGGACACTGTGTTAACAAAATACATCCTGAAAGCAGGTATTATAGTCAAAAGCGGTGAGCATTACGGAATGCATTCGCTGAGAAAGACTCTCGCAACAAATATGCTTGTTTCAGGTACGGCTCTTCCGGTCATTACCCAGACATTGGGGCATCAAGATCCGAAATCTACAGAGCTTTATCTTAGCACCGACATACAGGGCCTTAAGCAGTGCGCTTTAGATCCGGATGAAGAGTATGGGGAGGCTTCTGTATGAAGGGTTACGAATGGAAAAGTGCGTTGGCGCCAATGATCAAGAAGTACCTTGACATGAAGCATGTGGCCGGGTTCAAATACGCCGGACAGGAAAGATGTCTCCAGCATTTTGATCATTATTACTATTACAGCGGGTATGAGGCTGTTTCATTTACAAAGGACTCTATTATGCCATTCCTGTATAGACAGGATGAGTCAATGTCTTCTTGGTGTATGAAGGAAACTTTGATAATCGATTTCGCTCGTTTTTTAAATGATCGTGGATATAAAGCATATATTCCCGTCCAGAAACATGAATGGAAGAGAACTTCGTATATCCCCCATATTTATACCCGTGACGAACGGATACGTTTTCTGCAGGCTGTAGACACATATCCTGCGGGGCATGGATTATACAGGGATGTTACTGATCCGGTATTGTTCCGTCTTCTGATAGGTACGGGCTGCAGGCTGTCAGAAGTATTGCATCTGCGGAAAGCTGATTATCAACGTGAAACAGGTACTATTACCATCCGTCAGTCTAAAAACGGAACCAGCCGCACTGTGCCGCTCTGCGAATCCCTTCAGAGCAGGATGTGCCAATATATTGATCTTGTTCATAAGGAAGATGAAAACTGTTTTCTGTTCCCAGGAGGAAAAGAGGGGCAGCCGTTGGACATGAGCACGGTATACCGTCGTTTCAGGGACTATCTGTTGATGGCAGACATTCCCCATACTGCAAGCGGCCCTAGGATTCATGACTGGAGGCATACTGCGGCGGTGG
This sequence comes from uncultured Lachnospiraceae bacterium, assembly GCA_946411695.1. Taxonomy (GTDB): domain Bacteria; phylum Bacillota; class Clostridia; order Lachnospirales; family Lachnospiraceae; genus CAG-791. The sequence continues at coordinate 1,470 of CAMKEX010000251.1, read as the reverse complement.
AAAATCTGCGCAGATGGTCAGAACAGGGAAAAGACCTGACAATACTTCTGCCGTATCTCTCCGCTTTTCTTGGGCATACAGATTTCAGGGCAACACAGTATTATCTTAGGCTCACAGCTGAAATATATCCGCATCTTGTAAAAAAAATAGAAGATGCCTGTTGGGAGATCATCCCGGAAGGAGGGTTCCGTAATGAAGAATGATGGGACTTTTCCTTATTACGTTACCACCTTTTTTAAAAAATACCTTCCGGGACAAAAAAATCTTAGCAGTAATACAATACACTCGTATTCTGATTCATTCAAGCTCATGCTTGTTTTCTGTGAGGAAAAGAAGGGAATCAAGAGTTCACAGTTGAAACTCGAAAATCTGGACAGAGAGCTTGTTATCGAATTCCTTGACTGGCTAGAACAAGAGCGGGGATGCAGGCCGACAACCAGGAACCAGAGACTTATAGCGTTTCGTTCCTTCAGCAGGTATGTTCAAAAAGAATGCCCATCAGAAATGGCAGGATTACAGTCTATTCTTGGGATTTCCTATAAGAAATCCCGAAAAACGGTTGTCCCATATCTCACAGAAAGGCAGATGACGCTGCTGCTTGCACAACCGAAAGGCGATAAATGGGAATCATACAGGGATAAAGTATTGATGTCCACGCTGTATGATACAGGTGCGCGAGTGCAGGAACTCTGTGATATTAAAATGAAAGATGTCCGTTTGGAAAAACCGGCAATAATTACCCTTCACGGAAAAGGAGATAAAGACAGGCAAGTTCCGATCATGGGCAGTACGAAGCTGCTTCTGGAATCCTATATTGAACACTATAAATTCATGCCTGGGATTAGCAAGGGAGAACACTATCTGTTTGTGAACCAACGGAAAGGGAGGCTATCCAGATGGGGCGTCTCTCATATCATCAACAAATACGTGGAATCGGCTGAAAAGGAGGGCATGAATGTCGATTTCCCAATCACTCCGCACGTATTTCGTCATAGTAAGGCCGTACACATGGTTCATGCAGGTATCAACTTGATATATATCCGCGACTTTCTTGGCCATGTAGATTGTTCGACTACTGAAATATATGCAAAGATTGACACTGAACAGAAGAGAAAAGCAATCGAATCAGCCTGTAAAGACATAGCTCCTGAGCAAGAGTATGAAGATTGGACAAAGGACGATGATTTAATGGAATTCCTGAGATCATTATAAAACAAAATGGTGAGTCTTTTTCATGTTATGATGCTTGAATGCTGGTTTTTTGTGAAAGACTCACCATTATCAAACACTCTACATAATGCCTGCAGACGTGCGGAGTGATGTTCGGCATCTGTTCCCGGTAGATCTCGTTGTAGCGGCTCACCGCATGGTTGAACCGGTGCTCCCAGTGCATCGCCACTTCCGGCATGCCGTTCTTGTCCAGGTACAGAAATCCGGTATAGCCGCCAACCATCTTCTCTACCCGAGGAG
>CAMKEX010000250.1 GCA_946411695.1 uncultured Lachnospiraceae bacterium | reverse complement strand
CCCGGCAAAGCTTACAGCGAAAAAAGCCGGCTCCGGATCGAATCTGAAGATGAACGTCAGCTGGAACATCATCTACGGCTGTAACGGCTACAACGTATTCATTACAACGAATCCCAACGGCAAATGGTACTGGAACCAGTCCACTTCAGAGAAAGCAACCGCGACCAGTGCATCCATCGATAAATGCGGCGGAGCCAAACTCAAAAAGAATACACGCTATTACGTTCGTATTGTGACCAGACGCAAACGGAACGGAGTTTTCTGTACTGTACCTATGCCGGCAAACAATACCTATGTCGGATCGTTTATCATTAAGTAAGGGAGATTTGTTTTTTCAGATGTTTTCTTTTTCAGATGTTTTACTGAGAAGACGACTGTACAAAGGTTTCTAAAAGCATTTCGTCATGAACTACCTGCTTTTTAGTTAACGGGTATGGTGATTGTACGGAAGTGTATAACCGCACGGCGAAACTATACCCCGGGGGTAGAAATACCTGCCGGGGTATTTTGCTGAGAAACCGACAGGTAAATAATATTTTGTCTCATTCGACCGACCGTTAATCGCTGATGGATAAAACGGCTATACAGAAAAGCTTTACAAGAAATGTATACATGAAAGTCTCTCCGGACAGTGGCAGTAAAAGGAAAATAAATGATATAATAAAAAATCAAGAGAGCTTCGGTATACCGTTTATAGCTTTCCCAAATTGCTCAATCTGATGTCTATGATTCAGCTCTTTTTGAAGGATGGCTTCCAAGGAAGCGGGGAGAAAGATACAGCAGTTGGAAACCATTATTGTCATCTGTAAAACCATTATTGTCATCTGAAAAAAAAGAAAGGAAGAATGATATACTTGTTTCTGACTATATCATCCGGGTATTGCTATGTATAAAGTCACTGTTGGAAATATGCTGCATTTATATGGGAGATTCGGCCAGAAGGCAGACTATGCGGTCAGGCTGAGTGTGAGGATGACCGAGGAGGTGGACCGGGAGATTCTGTCTCATGCGCTTGAAAAGACCCGGCAGCGGTATCCCTACTATCAGGTCAGGATCAGAAAAAATGAAAGCGAATATTACTTTGAGGAGAATCCGCTTCCGATCGTCCTTCTGTGCACAAATGACAAGATCAGTCTGAACACAGAGCAGACCAACTACAATATCTGGGCGGTGTGCTTTTGCGGGGACATGATTCATCTGGATTTCTACCATGGGATTACAGACGGGACCGGTATGTACATGGTTCTGGCGACACTTCTCTATTATTATTGTGAAGAGCGTTACGGGATCACCGATCACACCGGAATTCTCACACTGGAGGATCCGATCAGGCCGGAAGAGAGCATGGATCCGCAGGAGAGTCTGCCTGTCATTGACCCTCCCGCAGGAAAGGCGCCGGAATTTTTCCAGGCAGGCGACTACGGCAATCTGACGCCCTCAATACAGAGGGTGTGGGATATAGAACTTCCGGAAGAGACTTTTATGCGGTTTTCCTCTGCCAATGATGCGAGCCCGGGAACCATGATCTCCCTGCTTCTGGCCCGCGCGATCGACGGTCTTTTCCCCAACCGGAAGGAAGAAATCGCCAATTCCTATCTGATCAATGCAAGGCCTATGCTCGGAATAGAGCGTACCAGTCATAACTGCTTCAGCACGGCCTATCTGAAATACAGCGATCGCGTCAGGGCCATGCCTTTTGATCATCAGTGCACGGTTTACCGTGGAATGACCTTTATCCAGAGTGACGAGGATTATGTGATCCGCGCATTGACGACCGGAGCAGCGCGCAACCGCCGCGCTTTCGCCGGAGCGCCTCTTCTGGAGGACAAAAAACGGGCCTTCACCGAACTGCTGAACAGCCGCAGAAAAGCGGCGACCTTTGTGGTCAGTTATGTGGGAAAATGGCGCTTCCCCGCCATTGGAGAGCATATACGTGAATTCTGGACGCATGTACCTTACCCCAAGGGGATTATTGCGCAGATCGCGGCTGTGAACGGCAAAATATTCATGAGCCTGAGCCAGACCTATGAAGAGGACTTCATTGTGGAGGCATTACTGCAGGAGCTGGAGGATAACGATATTCCCTATGTAGTCCGCAGAATGATGGACAACGATGACGCGCACGTCCCGGAACCTGTGTGAGACAGTGACTTCGGCCCGCATTTCCACATGAAAGCGAATCTCCCTGACGAGGGCATCGTCTTTTGACGGAGAATGGTTTTGAATGAAAAAAAGGGATTCTGAGAATTTCGCTTCGATGAGGCGATATTCCGGAATCCCTTTTTTGACAGGTGTTTATGTATCTTTTTTAATGAGGTGACCGCACGGCCCGGATTCAGATTGATACTCGCAGGTCCCTTTCCGAAAAGCCTTATGCGGCGGGGAGAACGAATTCCTGACCTGCATAGATCAGGCGGGGATTATCGATCTCTTTTTTATTGAGGTCATAGATTTCCTTCCAGCGGTTTCCGTCGCCAAGCTCTGAGGCGGCGATATTCCAGAGGCAGTCGCCGCTCTTGACGCGGTAAGTCCTGGAGGAGCCGGAGGGCGCTTCGGGTTTTTCAGAGGTCTCCGCCTGTGCACCGGCGTTCCCGTTTTCAGCAGAGGTCTCCGCCTGTGTATCGGCGCTCTTACTTTCATCTGCGGCTTTCAGAGCGCTGAGCTTGTCTGGAATATCATACGTGTCGTAGTATTCGTCATAAAGACCGAGGCAGGCGTCCATTCCGGGATTGGAGCTGAGGGCCTTTTCAACCACGGTCTGCCATGAGCCGTATTTTTCATGGAGCTGATCGGGGGTGGGGCCTTCTTCCTGGCCGTAGGTCTGGAGATTACTTTCTTTGACCTTTGCAAGTCCCTCCGGATCTCCGTCGTAAGACGCCAGCCTGATCTCATTGCGGGCTTTACTGACAGCGCGCGCAATTTCCTCTACATTCCTGCCTTGACCGAGCATATCCTCGATCGTTCTGTAAAGGGTGCTGAAACTCTCGTGATACTCCTCCCGTTCCCTGCGGCCGGCCTCGACTTGGTCCTTATTGGTCCAATCAATGTAGTCGACAAACTGCTTGAGCCTTACGGAATCGGGGCTCGGAGAATATCCGTATACAGCGTCGGGATTGACGACAATATCTTCGGCGGCGTTTGGATTATCCATCGGGTCGTGCTGATAGTGGAAGGATTCCGCGCTGCCGGCATCCGCCGCCGATTCAGTGCTGACATCTGGCGTCTCCGTTTCGGAAGCAATGGCCGCCGACGGTGCACTGAAAGACATGATCAGTATGAGCAAAGCTGTCAGGATTGGAATGTGCTGCCTGTTCATAATACTTTTGATGTACATCGAATGACCTCCATGAATGGTGTTTTGACGAGTGGGTGCCGCGGCCATTTGCACTCCGGATGTTTTGCCGCTCTGGCAGGCGGTATGATTGGAAGCGCGTCAGGGAGAGGCATACTGGTTTATAGTGACGGGACTTTTTATGATATTTTTTAAAAATCCTGTATAAATTATTATATACTGATTAGTGGAAGGGTTGTACAGGCAGTTCAGGGAGGAAGTGAAGTTATGGCTCGAAAAAAGAAGAAAAAATCATTGTTGCTGACAGGTGCAGGTCTGGCTGCCCGTATTATATTGGAAAAACGGATCATAAAAAAGGAGCAGAAGCGTGCTGCTGCCAGGGCAGAGGGCGGACGCAGTGCTCTGCAGGCGAGGGTGAAAAAGCCTGTTTTGGATGAAGCGCTTTATCACGCCCTGGGCGGAAAAGCTTCGAATGACTCTTTGAAGCTGAAGGCAGCCAGGAAAGCACTGAAACAGAAAGAGGCTTCTGCTGCCGCCGTTTCAGCTGAGCCCCGGAAAAAGGCCGGCCCGGCCCGGAAGATCCTGCGGGCGCAGGCCAGGCTCCTGGGAAAGGCGCTTGTAAAAAAGAAACAATAATAGGGACAGACTGTCTTTTTTTACAAAACCATCCCTGTTTATTCTTCATCGTGCAGGACTTGCGAGCGAGTCTTGCATCTTCATCGTACAGGACTTGCGAGCGAGTCTTGCATCTTCATCGT
>CAMKEX010000249.1 GCA_946411695.1 uncultured Lachnospiraceae bacterium | reverse complement strand
TTTGTCGCCAGCATTGTCATCGGCACGATCCAGCTGGGCGCGACGGTTGACTACGCGATCCTGATGACCAGCCGCTACCTGTCGGAGCGCATGGCCGGCAGGACAAAAATGGAGTCCGTTTCCATTGCCCACAGGACCTGTATCCTGTCCATCATCACCAGCGGAATGAGTTTCTTCGTGGCGACTTTCGGTGTCTCTGTCTATTCGCGCGTGGACATGATCGGTTCCATCTGCACACTGCTGGCAAGGGGCGCCCTGGTCAGTATGGCCTCGGTCATTCTGCTGATGCCCGCCATGTTTATCACTTTCGACGGACTGATCATGCGCACGACGGCAGGCTTCCGCAGAAAAGGACCTGCTGTCACGGACAAGCCTGCCCTGAGGAGCCGCTGAAAGATAAGATCCAAAAAACAAATATGACAGAAAAAAACCTGTTCTCTGCACGGAGGACAGGTTTTTTTATCGCATAATGCCCGCTGCTTCAGGCACGGGACGGGCGCAGGACCTGCGACTGAGTCCGAAATTGTTCTGTGAATTATGTTTTCTCTGTTGTGATTTCGATAATCAGTGTAGAAGGACTGATTTGCACAGACGTCCTTGTGTATTGTGCCATTGTTACAAAAATATCAAAACAGTGAGCGTGCTAACTGACAAATCGTACTATATGAAAATAAAAATGGTCTTCATTTTATGCAATATTTGTAAAAATAATCTAAAAGTCGAGAATTGTATTTGTGCAATATTGGGATTATAATGTTAATGTCACTAATTTATATATACCGTACGGGGGAGAAAGTACGGTTCCTATTTGGGGAGGTGTTGATATGTATGCAATTATCTCGTTCATACCGATTGTTGTGACGATCGTCCTGATGGTCGGTTTCAACTGGCCCGCAAAAAGGGCTCTGCCCCTTGCATGGATCCTCGCCGTTATCATCGGCGTCGCCGTCTGGAAAATGCCCTTTTTCAGCACAGACGGAACCAGTGCAGTAGGACAGACACTGACAGGTTTCCTCAGCGCGTTTGAGGTCCTTGTCATCATCTTCGGCGCGATCCTGATCATGAACACTCTTTCACAGTCAGGCGCGATGGCCGCAATCAACGGCATGTTCAAGAGTATTACTCCTGACGCAAGACTGCAGGCTATTATCATCGGCTTCATCTTCGGTGCATTCATTGAAGGTGCTGCAGGATTCGGTACACCCGCCGCTCTGGCAGGCCCCCTCATGATCTCCGTCGGCTTCCCGCCTCTCTGCGCGGCAATGGTCGCTCTGATCTTCAACTCCGTTCCTGTATGTTTCGGCGCTGTAGGTACACCTACCAACACCGCGTTTGCGACTGTTAAGGATGCCGTAACCGGACTCGGCGGCAATGGAGATGCATGGAAAATGGCACTGACTTTCTGGTCCGCCCTTCCTCTTGCAATCGGCGCTGCCATCATCATGATCATCGGTGTCGGCTTTGTCTGCAAATTCTACGGCAAGGACAGAAAGTTCAGCGATGTCTTCCCTGTAATCCCTTACATCATCTTTGTAACACTGGTATTTGACGTATTCTATCTGCTGATCGCTGCATTCATCGGCCCGGAGCTGGTCTCCCTGCTGGCAGCCATCATTTCTCTGTTCGTCGTTATGTTCACAACCAAGAAGGGCTTCCTGGTTCCCAAGGAAGTATGGACATTCGACAAGAAGGAAACCTGGGACAGCACATGGCTCTCCACTACCAAGGTTCCCGAGCCCAAGCAGAGTGACATGAACCTGGTCAAGGCATGGACTCCTTATGTTCTGATCGCAGCTATTCTCGTGGTCACACGTGTTGCTCAGAGATTTGAAGCAAACGCCGGCAATTCCGGCTGGGCTGACAAGCTCAAAACCATCACAATCGGTACCGGACAGAGCAACATCATCCTCGGTGCAAACTGGAACTGGGCGATCTGCTGGAGCCCCGGTATTGTATTCATCATCGTAGCCCTGATCACGATCGGCCTGCACGGCATGAGCGGCGAGCGCGTCAAGATGGCATGGCAGGGTGCTCTGAAGCAGGTCAGCGGCGCGGCAATCGCACTGCTCTTCGGCGTGGCAATGGTCAATATCTTCCGCTTCACTTCCATGCCCGCAGACCGTATTCCTGCCGGTGTTGCAGAGGGCGTCTCCTACTCCATGCTGTATGCAATGGCTAAGGGACTGGCTGATATTGCCGGACGCGGCTATCTGGTCATCGCTCCTTTCATCGGTGTTCTGGGTTCCTATATGTCCGGTTCCAACACCGTTTCGAACACACTGTTCAGCTCCCTGCAGTTTACTACTGCCGGTATCGTAGGTCTTCCTTATGTTCTGATCGTTGCCCTGCAGAATAACGGCGGCGCAATCGGCAACATGATCTGCGTCAACAACGTAGTATCCGCATGTGCAACAACCGGTACAAACGGAAATGAAGGCCGTATCATCAGAGCCAACATTATCCCCTGCGCAGTATTCTGCATCCTTGTCGTAGTTGTAATGTTCATTGCGATTGCGATGGGTATCAATCCGGAAGCACTGCCTTATGCATAATCAGATCCAGTGCAGACGGAAAGAGCTGCTCTGAAATAATTGAATGGCATGTTATGAAAGACATATATGGGGTAGTATCACAAGGTGTAATCTGAAACTATTAACATTTATCAATAAAGGAGAATGCAAATGGCTCAATACAATCAGGTGACCCCCGAAATCATCGAGCAGCTGAAGGTTGCGGCTAACGGACATGTGTATGTCGGAGAAGACATCAACGAAGACTACATGCGTGACGAGATGCCGATTTACGGCAAGAAGATGCCCGATGTTCTGATCCAGCCTCTGACCACAGAGGAAGTCTCCGCAGTCATGAAGATCTGCAATGACAATCTGATCCCTGTTACCCCCCGCGGCGCAGGTACAGGCCTGGTCGGCGCCAGCGTTGCCGTTCTCGGCGGCGTTATGCTCGACACCCAGAAGATGAACCAGATTCTCGAGTATGATTACGAGAACATGGTAGTCCGTGTACAGCCCGGCGTTCTGCTCAACGACCTCGCTGAGGACTGCGTACGTCAGGGACTTCTGTATCCCCCGGATCCCGGTGAGAAGTTTGCATGCCTGGGCGGCAACGTCTCCACCAATGCGGGCGGCATGCGCGCAGTTAAATACGGCGCAACACGTGACTATGTCCGCGCAATGAAAGTTGTCCTGGCAAACGGTGAAGTCGTAGACTTCGGCGCACAGGTCAGCAAGACCTCCACAGGCTACAGCCTGATCAACCTGATGGTCGGTTCCGAAGGCACACTCGGCGTTATCACCGAGCTGACCCTCAAGATCATCCCTGCTCCCAAGGCAGTCGTATCCCTGATCATCCCCTTCGAGGATCTGGAGACCGCTATCTCCACAGTTCCCAAGATCAAGATGGCTCAGCTGGATCCCCAGGCTCTGGAGTTCATGGAGAGAGAGATCATCCTCTCCAGTGAGCGTTTCATCGGCAGAGAGACTTTCCCCAAGTCCCTCGGCGGACAGGATATCGGCGCATATCTGCTGGTTACCTTCGACGGAAAAGATGAAGAAGAGCTGAACAACGTTGTTGAGCAGGCCTGTGAGCTGGTTCTCGAGGCAGGCGCAATTGACGTTCTCGTCGCTGACACATCCACCAAGATCAAAGATGCATGGGCAGCACGTTCCAGCTTCCTTGAGGCAATCGAGTCCGAGACCAAGCTTCTTGACGAGTGCGACGTCGTTGTTCCGATCAACAAGATCGCCGAGTTCCTCACCTTCTCCAAAGAGTTCGGTGAAGAGTGCGGCCTGGAGATCAAGAGCTTTGGCCACGCCGGCGACGGCAACCTCCACATCTACCAGTGCAGCAATGACCTGGAGGAGGAAGAGTTCAAGAAACGTGTCGATAAGTACTTCAACGTACTGTACAAACGCGCTACCGAGATCGGCGGACTTGTATCCGGCGAGCACGGCATCGGCCGCGGCAAGATGAAATATCTGCGTGAGTGCCTGGGCGAGACATCCATCAACCTGATGTTCGGAATCAAGAAGGTCTTCGA
>CAMKEX010000248.1 GCA_946411695.1 uncultured Lachnospiraceae bacterium | reverse complement strand
TCAAATGTCCGTGCGCCGGGATGTGCAGGCACATCCCGGCGTACGTCCGCTTGATCGGCTTTAACGGTAGATGATGTCATGTCTTTCGGGTCCGTTGGACACGATCGAAATGGGATAACCGATTTCTTTTTCGATGAATTCGATGTAATTGCGGCAGTTCTCGGGAAGATCCTCGTACTTTTTGATGCCGCGAATGTCGCACTTCCAGCCCGGAAGGGTGACGTAGACGGGTTTTGCTTTCGCGAGCAGTCTGGTCACAGGGAATTCCTTTGTCTGTACGCCGTCAATCTCATAGGCGACACAGACCGGGATCTCATCGAGATAACCCAGGACATCAAGGACGGTAAATGCGACATCGGTCGCGCCCTGCAGGCGGCAGCCATAGCGGGAAGCGACACAGTCATACCATCCCATGCGGCGGGGTCTGCCGGTGGTGGCACCGTACTCGCCTCCGTCGCCGCCGCGTCTGCGCAGTTCGTCTGCTTCTTCTCCGAAGATTTCAGAGACGAATTCGCCCGCGCCGACTGCGGAGGAGTATGCCTTGTTGACCACGACGACCTGGCGGATCTCATAGGGAGGAATCCCCGCTCCGATGGCGCCGAAAGCAGCCAGGGTCGAGGAGGAGGTGACCATGGGATAGATTCCGTGGTCGGGATCCTTGAGGGTTCCGAGCTGGCCTTCCAGCAGAATGGTCTTGTCCTCTTTGATCGCGTTTTCAAGGTACTCACTCACATTTCCCACATAGGGAGCGATCATGTCGCGGTAGCTGTGGATGGTCTCGATCAGTTCCGCGCGGTCAATCGGATCTGTGTGATACAGGTGTGTCAGAAGGATGTCTTTCTGCACGCAGATGCGCTCGATTTTTTCCATCAATTCATCGTCGCTCATAAAGAGCTCGTTGACCTGCCAGCCGACCTTGGCGTATTTGTCGGAATAAAAAGGCGCAATGCCGGACTGAGTGGACCCGAAGGATTTGCCCGCCAGGCGCTCCTCCTCGCATTTGTCGAAAAGGATGTGATAGGGCATGACGACCTGGCAGCGGTCGGAGATCATCAGCTGCGGAGCAGGTACGCCGCGGTCCTCGATGCTCCTGAGCTCATTCATCAGGATCGGGATGTTGAGTGCCACACCGTTTCCGATGATGTTCATGACACTCTGATGAAAAACGCCGGAAGGAAGTGTGTGCAGGGCAAATTTACCGTATTCATTGACGATGGTATGTCCCGCGTTCGCACCGCCCTGGAAACGAATGACGACATCCGCGCCGTCGGCAAGCGTATCTGTGATCTTTCCCTTGCCCTCGTCTCCCCAGTTCGCACCTACTACTGCTTTTACCATAATTCTTTCTTTTCCTCCGTGGTGAATCTGGAAATAAACTGTCGCTCCGTCCATTATGATCAGACAGATCAGACGTTGATCTGTGCCTCGACGCCGAGGATGTCTTTGTTGGCATCCAGGATCGGTCGGATCACTTCATTAAGATAACGCTCAACCTGGTGGGGTGCACAGCCGATATAGCGGGAAGGCTCCATGGTCTTCTCCAGATCCTCCAGGGACATGCCGAAAGCAGGGTCTGCAGCGATGAGTTCGAGAAGATTGTTGTCCAGTCCTTCTTCCTTGACGCGTCGTCCGGCCTGCATGGACAGAGTGCGGATACGCTCGTGAAGTTCCTGGCGGTCGCCGCCTGCCTTGACAGCATCCATCATGATATTCTCTGTCGCCATAAAGGGCAGTTCGCTGCGCAGGCGCTTCTCAATGACTTTGGGATAGACCTTGAGGCCGTCTGTAACATTCAGGCAGAGGTCAAGGATACCGTCCAGGGCAAGGAAGCCTTCCGGAACGGAGATCCGCTTGTTGGCGGAGTCGTCCAGCGTCCGCTCAAACCACTGGGTGCCGGCGGTCACAGCAGGATTGAGAACATCCGCCATCACATAGCGCGCCAGAGAGCAGATGCGCTCGCTGCGCATGGGATTGCGCTTGTAGGCCATTGCGGAAGAACCGATCTGTGTCTTTTCAAAAGGCTCTTCCACTTCCTTGAGATGCTGCAGGATCCGGATATCCGTGGCCATCTTCATGGCGGCGGAAGCCGTAATAGCCAGGGCGTTCACCACGATCGTATCGAGGAGACGGGGGTAGGTCTGACCGGAAACCGCAAAGCAGCGGTCAAAGCCCATCTTCTCCGCAAGCATGGGATCAAGGCGGTCCACCTTGTCCAGATCACCGTCAAAAAGTTCAAGGAAGGATGCCTGTGTGCCGGTCGTACCCTTGCTGCCCAGAAGACGCAGGCTGGAAGCCGCATGCTCCACTTCTGCCAGTGCAAGTTCGAATTCCTGCATCCACAGGGTCGCCCTCTTGCCTACCGTTGTGGGCTGTGCCGGCTGGAAATGCGTGAATCCCAGGGTGGGAAGGGACTTGTACTCATCCGCAAAAGCGGCAAGCTTGGCCAGGACATTGATCAGCTTTTTGCGCACAAGCCTGAGGGCCTCGCGCATTATGATGATATCCGTATTATCGCCGACATAGCAGCTGGTCGCGCCGAGGTGGATGATGCCCTTTGCCCTGGGGCACTGCAGCCCATAGGCATATACATGGCTCATGACATCGTGGCGGACCACCTTCTCGCGGGCGCGGGCATCTTCATAATTAATGTCTTCCGCATGTGCCTTCAATTCCGCGATCTGCTCGTCCGTGATTGGAAGGCCGAGTTCCTGTTCGATCTCAGCCAGTGCGATCCACAGCTTCCTCCAGGTACGGAATTTCATGTCCTGTGAAAAAATATACTGCATCTCCCTGCTCGCATAACGCTCGGAAAGCGGGCTCGAATATCTGTCTGTCGCCATGAATTTCTCCTCTCAGGAATAAGTCCGGCATTCATCAGCCGTAAAAATACAGGTTCTCTTTTATCTGCAACAAAAAACACGCAAAATAGAATACCCCAGTCAAATTCATTCGTCAACTGAAAAAGCAGGGAGTCAGGCTGTATCAGACAGATCAGACAGATGCTGACACGCGCTGGCGATAATCCTCCTGCATGCCCTTGAGTGTGTGGCCGAGCCTGGAGGAAAAGGCCTCCTCCTGTTTCTCGCGCCTGAGCTGCCGGAGTCTTCGAAGCTGCCGGCTCTCACTGCCGGATTTGAACCGGCTCTCCGCCTTGGCGGCGCGCTGCTCCACCTGGTAGGCGCTCTCGTAGAATGCGGGGTGCTCTTCCAGGAAATGCCTGTAGTCCTCTCCGTCCATGCTCATATATAAAGAAGCAACATACCAGAATGCGTGCTCGGGGACCGGCGAAAGTTCATAAGCCTGCCGGAAACAGTCCGCCGCGCGCTCAAACATAAAGCTGTCCGCATAGTGGAACCCCTTTTCCTTCCAGATCTGCGCCCTGGTCCCGCGTTCCATGTCGGGAAGCTTGTCAAGGAGCTCTGTGTAGGTATTCTGTGCCTGGCGCATATGTCCCCGGCCGGCAAGCGACTGGGCCCGGGACAGATCCCTGGAAATTGACTCCATTCCCCTTCCCGCTTCCATACGGGCCAGAACTTTTGCAGTCTCCCCCGGGGGAAGGCAGGCACATTCCCGCAGGATCGTGCCGACGAAGTCCTTAGGTGTATGGCGGCCCCGCAGGAGGCCCTGCAGGATCCTGGCCAGTTCATGGAGGCCGCAGGATTCCGAGAGCCATTCCGCCAGTTCCGGATCCATGATCTCTTCGTCCATGAAGTCGGCGCACTGCGCGAGTGAATAGCACAGTTCCTCAGCGGAATACACATTCCGCTCTATTTTGCGTATTCTGTACGGCGTATCGGCAAGCCTGCCGGTCACTGTCAAAACCCTGCCCATCTGCTGCTCCTCGGTGAAAACTAAAATCAACGCAGCTGTTCCGCTGCACACATGCTTTTGTATTCTGTCTGTCAGGCCGTTCTTTTATATCCCCTTCATCAGAGATCCTTTTTTGTCCTGTCTGTCAGGATATTTTCTCTTTCTCTGCGTCAGGCGGCAATGATTTCTGCGCCGGACGGCGAAAATCTCTGGGTATCAGACGGTGAAAATCTCTGTGTATCAGACGG
>CAMKEX010000247.1 GCA_946411695.1 uncultured Lachnospiraceae bacterium | reverse complement strand
ACTCACCGGCGGATCCAGCACTCTGCAGTTCCTTTAAGATTGCTTCATAAATATCTCCAAAGGCATGGCTTTCTTCATAGTCACCAAAATCAACACTGTCAATAATATTGAGAACCTGGCGAAGAAGAACACCGTCCTTCATATACTGGTTGGCATCCTCGAAGGTAGACTTCACAATAGCCTTTTTAATCGGAGTATCAGCATCAACGTTCAGACCTTTTAGTGTAGGGAACAAGGTATTATTAACGAATTCCAACAGCTGATCACCAGTAAGAGCTGTCCCCTTACCATCATCATGAGCCCAATTCTGCCACCGGCATTCCTCCGGGATAATGGAAACATAATCCTCATCGTCAAACTCCCAGTTTTCTTCCTGGGCATCGTATACCTTCAAAAAGAGCATCCATGCAATCTGCTCAATGCGCTGTGCGTCGCCGTTAATGCCGGCATCGTTACGCATGATGTCTCTAAGTCGTTTTACAAAGCTTCCCAAATCACTCATTTTTTTGTCATCCTATTCTGCAGATTTCTTTTTCAAGTTTTTTTACTTAGTGTCTGCTGAATAAGTCGTTTTTCACGCGATAATAATTGCAGACGAGATCAAATAAACGTCAAATGCAGTTCAATGTTCCGACCATTGACGTTAACAATTGTTTTTACTTTTTTGCGATTGAAACTATGCCTGAAAACGGGGTCAGCAAACAAACCGCAGCACAGATGATCTGTGCTTTTGGGAATTGAATTGTCTGGATCAGAAGCCGACAGGAATCAGATTGTCCAGCAAAACACTCAGGCCGATCACGCTTCCAATTGTTTCCTCTGTTTTTTCAGGTATATCGTCAAAACAGAAAACACGCTTTGCCCTTGAGAACTTTCGCTCCACTTCGATCCGGTCAATCATATCCTGCTTTTCAAGCAGTTTTTGATCGCGGGAAACATCAGGGTCCTTACTTGGACGCCCGAGTTTAGGACCGGATAACAGGATGTTGTTCTTTTTGCAGAAGGCGATGTTCTCACTGTTGCGGTATATCCGGTCCGCAAGGACACGCATTGGATAGTGCCCGCTCCTCTCTTTATAGGCTTCGATCGCCTCGATCAGATGGCCGGATTCGTTGTACGCCTCATAGGAAAAGAATTCCACCCGGGAGTTCCCTTCCTCGTCCACACCGAGGTCTATTTTAGGCCCGAATTCCGTGGGGACAGGTACTTTTCCACGGACGATCGGACGGATGAACGGCATCTGCAGGCTTACGATGCGGTGGTCACACCTGTTGCTTTTGGAATCAAACATCTCCTTCTGCTGCTGGTACAGCTCCCGGATGACTTTGATCATTTCGTCTTCTTTCGGCTCGGTACAATACCCGTATTCCTGAAAGTTTTCGATATGGTCAAGATTCCGCTTTACGGCATGGAGCATCCTGCGGATGACGCTGCGGATCTCCTTCTTTTTACGGCGTTTCTTTTTGGACAGGTCCAGGAATACTTCGCGAAGTTTTCTGCAGTATGTCCTCGGCTTGTACAGACCGCAGTCCCTGCAGATTCGGTTGATGACCGCTTCCAGTTTTTCACGGGCTTCGTTGAGAAGTGAGAAGTCCTGCGGATACCTGATCTTTACCGGACAGCATGTGGCATCAAGGATCAGTGTCCCTTTATTGGATCCGGCGTTATACCCCAGCGTCAGGGCATCCCACAGCGTTTTCGCTCCAAGGATCACGCCGGCTGCGACAGCTTCCGCAGCTTCTGAAATGGAGTCGCGTATCTCTTTTTCAGACATCCTGCACGGAAAGCCGTCAGCAGGTTTATCAGGGCTTCCATCCTGTACATCCGGGGTCTCCTGAACGCTGGAAGTGTTTTCAGCAGCGTCGGTAATTTTTTTTTTAAACTTTATGACAAGGTCGTTGATCTCTTTCATTGATTCCAGATCGAGACGTTTCCTGAAATGCGTCATCATACTGGGATCAAAGAGAGGTTCACTCGTATATTTTTCAACCCCGAGGAAATACTGCAGGTACGGGTTTTCCTGTATCGCTTTTACAGTCCCGCGGTCAGACTGGTGCAGTACTTCTTTGATGATCAGAGATCCCAGCGCGATCCGGAATGAAAGGGCAACATTTCCTGTTTCAAAGCTCCCTTTTGAGGCAAAGTTTTTGGCGTAGGATTCCTCTGCCTCATCCCATGGGATTTGTCGGGACAGTTCGACCCAACGGTTGTTTTGGTCAATGGGGAACCCGAATCCCTGGTCAAAGTCAAAGAAAGTCATCTGTTTTTCTGCTCGCCTGTGGTACATTTTGCACTCTCCATCGAATATCACGTAATGATAACTGCAAACTTTTTGCGGGTATTTTTCTGGAACCTTGCAGTTTTATTATACTACAATTCGTAGAGAAGCGCTTATTATCAGGGGTTTGGTAACAAATAACACTTATTCAGCAGACACTATATAATTCACAATATTTCCTTGAAGTCCAAAGAATATCGTATACTTCCCATCGTTCAATAAATAAGAAATATATTCTTCGTCTGTTGTCTCAGGAGCCCCAAAAGCTGCGATCACATCCTCTTTTTTGCTTCCTGCTGTTATTCCTCCGACAGACATAGTGCGTGCCATATCCTTTTCTGTGTCTGAATAATCACTGAAGGATATTCCGTATATAGGGCACTCACTTGCCTTCTTTTCCTCTTTGGAAGAATAGTTTTCTACTGATACATCAAAATAGACATCTGAATTTCCTGTGTCAATTCCTATAATATCCAGTTCATCCGGAGGGATAACTTTATCTGATTCACTGGTTGTATATCCGGTTTTGTCCAGAACATCCTGCAAAGTAGTCTTTCCCAGTTCGATCTTCAGCCCGCCTGCAATTACAGGAATGTCTTTTCCATCAGTGAAAGTCCCGGCTGCCGGTTCTGTCAT
Organism: uncultured Lachnospiraceae bacterium; assembly: GCA_946411695.1. Lineage (GTDB taxonomy): Bacteria > Bacillota > Clostridia > Lachnospirales > Lachnospiraceae > CAG-791. The sequence continues at coordinate 1,157 of CAMKEX010000247.1, read as the reverse complement.
CGAATCGTCTGATCCTTCTTCAGATCCATTACTTTCGTTATCTTTTTCATCTGCAGCTACTGACTCCCCGCTTCCTTCAACTTCTGATCCCGAGGCTTCCTCATTGCCCATAGCACCCAGTTCATCGCCATAAATATCATAAAGAGCGTTGATTTCTTCGTAATCCATTTCGTAGGATCGATTGTTGTTATATGTCAGGTGAAGCTGACGTTCAAGGGGCTCCCCATACGGAGCATCCTCGATCAAATCCCTGGCCATCTCCACGGATATCTCCCAGATTCTGTCGAGAAGCTTCCCCGGATCCGTAATTGTTTCTGCCTCTTTTTCCAGCCTTTTAATATATCCATCGTCAAAAGAAGTCGTATCATATGGCGTGATCCGCACTGTAACTGTGTAAATGTCCTGATCGCCGTCTACAGAAACGACTTCATATTTTGTGCCTGCCAGAAGAGCTTTTTCTGTTTCAGAAACTGTTTGTGCCAGTTCGTCTGATACTTCATACGTGATATCTGCTCCCCATTCGTCAATGATTTCCTTCGTATTATTCTCGATCACTTCTTTCTCCGCCTCTTTGGAGAAAACAGCGCCGAGGACCTCCTCAATTTCCTCCTGAGTGGCGACGGTCCATTCGGACATCTCCGCATAGTTTTCGCGGTACACGCCTCCGAGGACTGCCTCTACCGCCTGTCCTGCACGTTCCTTTGTCCAATGCCTGTCGCGCTGGAGGTAGAGATCCAGAATCTTCTGCTCATCATCCTCTGAAAAAACATAACCGTCCTCACCCTTTGTAATGTGGATGATGATCTCCTGCGGGTCTCCATATGCCGGGTTTTGCATCAGCTGTGTCATCAGCTCCAGTTCCCTGGTATAGACCCGTTCATTCAGATCGGCATTGGACAATTCATCATTCAGCTGCATATCCAGTAGGACGAAATCACCATGTTCCAGGGAAGTGATTGGCTCAATAGTGACCGGTACTTCGAAGCCATCGTCTGTTTTGACCGCCTCTCCGACTGTGTATTGCGCTTTCTTCATTGTCTCGATCAGAAAATCACGATACCGGGTTTTCAGTTCCTGCGTGACAGGGACATCACTCTCGAAATAGATTTCGATCATGTCATCACGTCTTTTCTCCCTCTGTTCGGACAACTCCTCTG
>CAMKEX010000246.1 GCA_946411695.1 uncultured Lachnospiraceae bacterium | reverse complement strand
TGATCTGCTGGACCGGATCATTTCACTGCGCGTCATCGTAAATATGGATGTGTTCCTGAATGATGAGACCCCGGAGAGTACCTGGGGTGAATACAAAAGTTTCAATGAAAAGGTGGAGAATGACAATACGGAGACCCTGGATATCTTTGAACCGGCCATGCACAATTTGTTTGACGCATCCAGTATTGTGATTGACGCCGCGTTAAACGGAGAACTCTAAAAAGGTCGACTGGACAGATAAAGGAGACAGGAAATTCATGAAGATCAGGCATTCGACCGAACTCGACATCGGCAAAATGATGGAAATCTACAGCTTTGCCAGAAAATATATGGCAGAGCACGGAAATCCCAATCAGTGGGGACCGACCGGCTGGCCCCCGGAGGCGTTGATCCGCAGAGATATCCAGAGCGGCAGCAGCTATGTCTGCCTCAATGACCATGACATGGTCATCGGTACTTTCTTCTTTATCCACGGGAAGGACATCGAACCGACCTACCGGAATATCACAGACGGCGTCTGGCTGAACGACAGCCCCTATGGTGTCGTGCATCGAGTCGCCGGGGACGGGTCTGAAAGGGGCATCGGGGCCTTCTGCATCAACTGGGCCTTTGAACAGTGCGGCCATCTGCGGATCGATACGCACGGTGACAACGTCGTTATGCAGAACCTGCTGAAAAAACTGGGTTTCATTCACTGCGGCACCATCTATGTGGAAGAGGACGACTATCCCCGCCTGGCCTTCGAAAAAACCTCGGCGGACATGTAAAGAGGATGTTGTGGGATTACGGGGAAAACCGCGGCAATCCTTCAGAGATGAAGGCGAAGTCGTAAGAATAGTTGGTATGGAGAATATGAATGTTGAAATTTGGTGAAAATCATCCGGTTGCTTTTGAATTTATTCTAATTGTAATTTCCTTTGCCGCAGCAGCTCTGTTTTCTGTGGCAGGAAATGTGTTTAATCTGCATCCTGATTTCGGAACTTCTGTTGGGCGAATTATTGTGGCAGGAGCTTTGCTGATTATTTATAGGGGAGTTCTCAGGGGCAGCAGTGTTTTTACAAACCCTCTGATCGTACTTCCGGCATTGCTCTTTCCTGCCTGGAATATCTTTTACAATCTCAGCTCCGGAATGACGATCGGCGGCATCCCTTTCTTTGCCGAGGGCATTCTTACGGCATTGGCTCCGGCCCTTTTTGAGGAAGTGATCTTCAGAGGGATCTTTATCTCCAATCTCAGGAAGAATAACAGGAGTGACAGATATTGTCTGTTTGTCACAGCAGCTGTGTTTGCCTTGCTTCATCTGACAAATATTGTTGGCATGGGTATGACCGGTGTTTTGGTGCAGTTTGGTTATTCCTTTGTCATAGGATTGGTCCTGGCGGCTGTTTATCTCAAAAACGGAAGCCTTTTACAGATAGTGATCGTGCATTTCCTGATTGACTACACCAACAGCATCTTTGTGGAGCAGGCCTCGATCTCCTCGATCGTTCATCTGATCCTGTTTGTCATTTTACTTGCAGCGGAAGCAGCCTATGCGATTGTGATTACTGCTGAGGAAAATCTGACAAAGCCTGCGCACTGACCATGCCTGCGCACAGACGTGCTCCGGCATGATTGAAAGAGTTTTTAAGAGCTTTTAATTAATAATGATGCAGTCCTGCCGGCAACTCAGCTGGTCAGGACTTCTATTCCCCGTGCAGTGAGCTCAGTGAGGGTCTGCCCCTCAATCTTCTGATCCGTAATGACCTTTTTTACCTGGTCTTTGAGGTTGAGGGGGACAGTACCGTGTTTTGAAAACTTCTCGGACTCTGTCAGGATAATGACCTGATCCGCCTGCCGCGCCATATCCCGGACGGCCTGGGCCCGCATCTGATCCTGATTGGTGAAGCCTGCCCTGTCAGACCAGCCGTCCACGCCGATGAAGAACTGATCGACCCAGAAGTTCTCCGCGCACTGCCTCACCATGGGACCTACCATGACCTGGGCATCCTGCTGGTAGATGCCGCCCAGAAGAATGATCTGGAAATCGGAGGAGCGGCGGATATAGTCAGCGATGAAGGCACTGTTTGTGATCAGGGTTATACCGCTTCGGAGCTCTGCCAGCGCCGCGGCCAGCAGCGCGCAGCAGCTGCCGCTCTCGACCATGATCGTGTCGCCATCCTTTACAAGTTCCGCGGCGCGCAGTGCGATCGCTCGCTTCTCTTCATAATGATAGGCGAGGCGTCCCTTGATGTCATCCGTACTGGACAGGACGGCAGATCCGTGCTCTCTGGTGATCAGTCCCTGTGCCTCCATGGCATCCAGATCCTTGCGGACAGTGACCTGGGAGACCCCCAGATGGGCCGAGAGCTCGGCAACCTCCAGCTTCTTCTCTTTTACCAGAAGTTCCAGAATCTGATTGGTACGGTCCTCCTTTTTTCGCATACTGAGCCCCTTTCAAAAGGTTTATTCTTCATCGCGCAATATCCGCGGCTTCAGCCGCGGGATAAGCGCGGGCGAGTCTTGAAGCTTCATCTATAAATGGAATTATAGCATAACTAAACAGTATTATGCTGTTTTTCCTTACGTTCATAAGTAATAATACAGATTCTCCGGCGGCTGTATGACTCGCTCTCAGAAAAAGCATTCTATGCCCTGCTCCAGGAAGACCTTCTGATATTCAGTGAGGTCTTCCGGATGCAGCGCCTTCACGTCAGCCATTTCGTAATCCCTGTTGAGAAATTCATATTTACGTTCGCCCATCTGGTGGAAGGGCAGGAGCTGCACGCGCGCAAGTCCAATCCCGCTCAGGAGTGCCGCTATTCCCTCTGCATCCGACAGCTCCGCATTGAAGCCCGGGATCACGGGGATGCGGGGCAGAACATTAAGCCCTTGTTCATGTGCCCATCGAAGGTTGCTGTGGATCAGCTCTGTCCCGACGCCGGTTCCTTTTTTATGCTTCTCTGAATCATACTGCTTGACATCAAAGAGCAGGAGATCAAAGAGGGGGGCGAGTCTGTGAAAGATTTCAGGGCTCACACAGCCGGTGGTCTCGATTGCTGTGTGGATGCCGTTTTTTTTGAGGCACAGAATCAATGCTTCCGCAAAGTCCGGCTGGGCCATACCTTCACCGCCGGAGACGGTCACTCCGCCGCCGGATTCTTCATAGAAATCTTTATCCTGCATGCACACTTCCATAACCTCGCCGACAGTCTTATATTCTCCCTCATTGGTCAGTGCCCGGCCGGGACAGGCCTGCACACAGGCAAGGCAGCCTGTACATTTATGAAAATCGACATGGATCCTTCCGTCTGCTGCGGCAGTGACCGCCTGATCGGGACAGGTATGCACACATTTCTGACAGTGCCGGCAGTTGTCACTGTGGTACATGATCTGGACTCCGGAGAGCTGGGACTCCGGATTGGAACACCATTTACAGCGAAGGGGGCACCCCTTCAGGAAAACCGTGGTCCTGACGCCCGGCCCGTCGTGAATAGAAAACTTCTGTATATTAAAGATGATTCCTTTCGTCTCCATAATAAAAACCCCTTGCATAAAAAACTTCATAATAAATAATCATTCCATTCACAGGAAGGATCATTCTGATACCTGGTCTGTGCTGCATGTTCTTATCATAGCATCAGCAGTTGAAAATGTAAATAATAAGTTTCATATGAAACTAATAAAATTATTTACGAAATCTATATTGACAAATAGAAGGAAGATGTTATAATTAAACTACGAACGGAACAAAAATAAATTTCAAAAGAAATATTATTGGCATTATAGGAGTGTATTATGGAAAACAAAGCGCATTTCGGATCCCTGACTTCCAGAATGCAGGCATATCGCGAGAGTGTCCTGGATCAGAAACCCTACATCGACGCACAGCGCGCTGTCCTTGCTACGGAAGCCTATAAACAGAATCTGAATCAGCCGGCGGTCATGAAGAGAGCGCTGATGCTGCAGAATATTCTGGCAAAGATGGATATCTACATTGAGGACGAGACAGTACTGGTCGGAAACCAGTCCTCTGTCAACCGCGGCGCGCCTGTATTTCCGGAATACACGATGAAGTTCATTCTGGACGAGCTGGACCTGTTTGAGAAGC
>CAMKEX010000245.1 GCA_946411695.1 uncultured Lachnospiraceae bacterium | reverse complement strand
TTCTACAACATGGAAGTCAGCCTCGATGAAAATCTCGAGACCAATCACCCCGGCCTGTACGTCATCGGAGACGGCAGCGGCGTGACACATTCCCTCTCCCACGCCTCCGCCAGCGGCGTGTATGTTGCGGATGTGATCTCCGAAGAAGAATGAGTCAAAAGGGACGGTTCAGAAAAACTCATTGCATGCAATGAGTTTTTCTGAACCGTCCTCTTTACTCATCAGATAAAAACTGCCGCGCAGCGTGATGATCATGCTGTGCGGCAGTTCGCTTTTTGTGAAGTTTATTCGGAGACAGAGAACCGTCCCTTGTCTCTTTTTACTGTTCTCTGCTGAGGATATCAACGATGACATCCGCGCAGGTATCGATATTGATACGTCCGGTGTCGAAGCAGATGGTGTAGTTGTTGGCATTGCCCATCTCATGTCCGGTGTACTGCTTGTAGTAGGTCTTGCGGAGTTTATCGCGCTTTTCGATGTATTTCTCGATGCTGGTGGTACCGTTCTCGGCGAGCTCCACGGCGCGTTTGGCGCGGCTCTTTACATCGGCGTAGAGATAGATGCTGAATGCTTCTATGCCTGACTTACGAAGAATATCATCTGCACAGCGTCCGACGATGATGCAGGGGGACTTGGCAAGCTCCAGGACGACTTCCTTCTGAGCCTTGAAAATCGCGTCGTGGGAGCTGCTGTAGGAAACAGCGCTGTTCAGGATGGAGTTGAGAACTTTGCTGGAGGGCTTGAGGTCCTCGCTGTCCCGTTTGACTTCTTCCACCTCATAACCGCTCTGCTCGGCAGTCTTATTTACGAAATCTTTGTCATAATAAGGGATTCCGAGTCTTTCCGACAGTTTGGAGGCCAGTGTTCTTCCGAGAGCACCGTATTCTCTGCTGATCGTGATGACCGGGCATTTTTCCATAGGGATGAATCCTGTTTCTTTTTCGGGCATTTTAATCTCCATTCCGGAGCGCTTCAAACGAGGGGATGACGGGAATCGCGAAGATGATTGTTTCTTCGCCGCCAGAGATGTTTGTGACGCTCCGACACAAACAACCATATGAAAAATTGTTACATCAATGTGGTTATGCCTGTCTCCGTCTTGTGTTTATCGGGCATGGCCGCATCGGTAAAACCGGACGGTCTGCCCTGAACTGACATGCAAATTTTAATACAAAAGCCGGATTCTTACAAGATATAATCGTGATCAGTCGACATGCATCGGTTCTGAGGCCTTTTTACACAGTCTTTTTCCTTGTCAAAACAGTATGATCACGGTGCTTTTATACCGGAATATAAAAAAACGGCAATCGAAATACAGTTTATCACTTCACCTGTTTGCCTGGATGAAGCATATGTGGTACAATCATTCGGTGTATGATTGTATACGGGGATTCAATCATCGGAAATATCGGCGCCAGGGCGCCTTGGTAAAAGGAGGGAGTAATCCATGCGGAAACAAATGCGCAGAGCAGTTGTCAGCGTTCTTCTGGCTGTTTGCATGCTGGCTTTGTCCGGCTGCGGAGGTCAGAGAATGATGATGGGAACCGGCGGAACGGCAGGAACCTATTATGCGTTCGGCGGCGTGCTCGCCCAGTATATGAAGAATTATACTGGCTACAGTGTAACGGCAGTATCTACGGCTGCTTCAAAGGCAAACATACAGAGTATCGGTGACGGAGATTATCAGATGGGATTTACCCAGTCTGACGTTATGACCTATGCATGGGAGGGCAGCAAGTCCTTTGAGACCGACGGCCCCTGCAGGGATTTCCGTGTACTCGGCGCCCTGTATGCAGAGACTGTGCAGCTGATTACAATGAAAGAAGACATCAAGACAGTCGCTGACCTCAAGGGCAGGAGCGTCTCCATCGGTGCCCCCGGCTCCGGTGTTTATTTCAACGCGGTGGACGTCCTGGAGGGAGCCGGCCTGACTGTTGATGATATCAAGCCCCAGTACCAGAGTTTCGATGACAGTAAAGAGGCCCTCAAGGACGGTCAGATCGACGCGGCTTTCATCGTTGCAGGTGCGCCCACGTCGGCCATCACCGAGCTGGCGACGACCAACGGCGTTTTCCTGATCCCGATCGAGGGGGAACTCAGGGACAAGATCATGGATATCTGCCCTTATTATGCACCTCTGGTGATCCCTGCGGATACCTATCCCGGACAGCCTGATCCAATCGAGACGATCACGATCAAGGCAACCATGGTCGTAGACGCGGATCTGGATGAAGAAGTCGTCTATCAGCTGACCGCTGCGATTTTTGACCACGCAGAGGAGATCACGGCTGAGAACGCCAAGGGAGCAGAGCTCTCTGTAGAGAACGCTACTTCCGGTATCGCAGTGCCTTTCCACGCCGGTGCGGCAAGGTATTTTGCCGAGCACGGTGTGACAGTGGAAACTGCTGATTGATAAGGGGGGACTGTCCATGAGTAATGATAAAGTAAAAGATCCGGCATACGAACTTCATCAGGAAGACCTCGAGGAGGTCATGCGAAAATATGACAGAGAGTCCAATGTCCGCGTTTGGACAGGCAGGCCCGCGCTTGTCGTCAAAGCGGTTCTGATCGGCTTTTCGCTGTTCTGCATCTGGGTGACACTGTTTGCGACTTTCCTTGAGGAAATCCGTCTGACCTCCTTCATGGGACTTATCATCCTTCTGGGATTCCTCACTTATCCCGCCAAAAAAGGAGAGCAGAAGGTCAATTATATTCCCTGGTATGACATTGTCGCCATGGTGCTCGGGACAGGAGCCTTCCTGTACTACACCTTCAGCGCGGAGCAGATCATCCAGCAGGGTACACGCTTTACGGTACCGCAGATCATCATTGCGATCATCGGTGTTGCGGCTCTTCTTGAGGTGACCCGCCGAAGCGTCGGCTGGCCTATCCTGATCGTGGCTCTGTTCTTCATCGTGTACGCCATCGTATACGGACTGACGAACCCTTCCATCGCCGGAAGACTTCGTTATCTGGTGAGAAACCTTTTCTACGCAAAGACGGGTATTTTGTCGACGCCGATCAATGTGTGTTCGAAATATATCGTCGTGTTCATTATTTTCGGTGCCTTCCTTGAGAGGACGGGTATTTCCGAGTTCTTCATCAACATGGCAAACTGCGCGGCAGGACGCTACGCAGGCGGCCCCGCAAAGGTCGCGGTTATTTCCTCCGCTCTGTGCGGTATGGTCAGCGGATCCTCCGTCGGCAACACAGTCACGACCGGTTCCGTCACGATCCCTATGATGAAGGAGACCGGCTACAAGGCGGATTTCGCAGGTGCCGTTGAGGCTGCTGCATCCACGGGCGGCCAGATCATGCCTCCCATCATGGGTGCTGCCGCATTCCTGATGGCGGATATCATCGGTGTGCCCTATTCGGATATCCTGATCCGCGCGATCCTGCCCGCTATCCTCTACTTCACAGGTATTTTCATCGCAGTCCATCTGGAAGCCAAGAAGTACGGACTCACGGGTATCCCCACTGAGAAGCTTCCAAAATTCGGAAAACTCATCCGCAAGATTTATCTGCTGACCCCGCTGGTACTCCTTGTCATCTGGGTTTCCAAAAACATGATGACCATGCAGCGCGCAGCTGCCTTTTCCATCGTCGCGGCGATCGCCGTCGGTATCATAGACGGTATTCTTGACGGCAGCTATCGCCAGGCCATCAGCGACCTGAAGAGCGAAGGCTCCAAAAGCCCCGTGGCAGATGCCCTCATCGGCAACAACGAGGACACCGGCAACTGCTTTACCGTCAGGAAGTTCTTTGACTCCCTCGAGGCGGGCGGCAAGGGCACCATCACCGTCGGCGCGGCATGCGGTGTCGCCGGCATTATCTCCGGTACCATCACCATGACCGGTCTGGCAAACGAGATGATCAACGCCATCGTCGCTGTTGCAGGCGACAAGCTTTTCATCGCTCTGTTCCTGACCATGCTCTGCTGCATCGTCCTGGGCATGGGTGTTCCGACAACAGCGACCTACTGCATCATGGCGGCGACCTGCGCTCCGATCCTGACCCGTATGGGCGTTCCGATCCTGGCAGCCCACTTCTTCGTATTCTACTTCGGTATCGTGGCGGATATCACACCGCCTGTTGC
>CAMKEX010000244.1 GCA_946411695.1 uncultured Lachnospiraceae bacterium | reverse complement strand
ACGACGCCGCAGATGATCTCTTCCATACCGGTGTTGTATTCCTGGAAGATCTGGATGGCGCCCTCCTGGGCAATCTGGCTGATACCCTTGACGAACTGGTCGCGCTTCATGGTGTCGACCTGGCGGACGCGGGCAAAGTGCTCGGGCGCGAAAGTCGGGATTCCTTCGTAGCGGAAGTTCTTTTTGGGCAGGCAGAAGGTATCGCCTATGGAGTAGAGGCCGGGATCAAAGACACCGATGATGTCGCCTGCAAAGGCTTCGTCGAGGATTTTGCGGTCGCTGGCCATGAGCTGCTGGGGCTGGGACAGGCGCTGTACGCGGCCGGACTGCACGTGGCGGACGTCCATGCCGATCTCGTAGCGGCCGGAGCAGATACGCATAAATGCAATGCGGTCCCTGTGTGCCTTGTTCATGTTGGCCTGGATCTTGAAGATGAAGGCGGAGAAGCCCTCTTCCACGGGGTCGATGGGACCCTGGTCGGAGTTTCTGGCTGAAGGCGGAAGGGCCATATCCAGGAAATTCTGCAGGAAGATCTCAACGCCGAAGTTGTTGAGAGCGGATCCGAAAAAGACGGGGGTCAGCATTCCGGACCGGACAGCGTCCAGGTCAAAATCCGCGCTGGCGCCGTCGAGGAGTTCTACTTCGCCCGTAAGGGTCTCAAAGGGTTCTTGGCCGATGGCCCCGATCAGGCGTTCCTCGTCGCTGACGGGAATGCGCTCCTGTTTTCCCTCTTTTGTGCCCTTTTCGGTGTCGGAGTAGAGGATGACTTCGCTGGTCCTGCGCTCGTAAACACCGCGGAAGGCCTTGCCGGATCCAATGGGCCAGTTCATGGGGCAGGTATCGATGCCGAGATTTTTCTCGATATCGTCCAGAAGCTCAAAGGTATCGAGTGCGTCGCGGTCCATCTTGTTGATGAATGTAAAAATCGGGATATGGCGCATGGTACATACCTGGAAGAGCTTCCTGGTCTGCGCCTCAACGCCCTTGGAGGCGTCGATGACCATGACTGCGGAGTCCGCTGCCATCAGTGTCCGGTAGGTATCCTCGGAAAAGTCCTGGTGTCCGGGGGTGTCCAGAAGGTTGACGCAGCATCCGTCATATTCGAACTGCAGTACACTGCTGGTGACCGAGATACCTCTCTGTTTTTCGATTTCCATCCAGTCGGAAACCGCGTGCCTCGCGGTCGCCTTGCCCTTGACGCTGCCCGCCAGGTTGATGGCTCCGCCGTAGAGCAGAAACTTCTCTGTCAGGGTCGTCTTACCTGCGTCGGGGTGCGATATGATGGCAAATGTGCGGCGGCGCGCCACTTCCTCTTTGATCGATGCCATAAATTCCTCTCTTCAGTATTTCTCAGTTTGCTTTTTAAAACGTAATATTGAAAGTGTCAGGTCAATTCGTAATCAGGTCTGTACGTCACAAAGAGGCAGTTCCGGAGAGCTGCCTCTTTGTCCTTATTATGTTCAGGTGATTATCTGCGTTTTCTGTCGCCGCGGTCGGAGCGGTCGCGTCCGCCGTTTTTGGCTGCGTCCTTGATGGAGAAGGAAAGTCTTCCCATGCGGTCCTTGCCCAGGCAGACTACGCGGACCTTGTCGCCGAGTGTGAGTACGTCCTCAACATGCTCGATGCGGTGAGGGGCGATCTTGGAGATGTGGACCATGCCCTCTTTGCCGGGTGCGAACTCGATGAAAGCGCCGAATTCCTTGATGCTGACGACTACGCCGTCCAGGATCTGGCCTTCTTCAAACTCGGTGGTGATGATCTGGATCATGCGCTTGGCTTCATCCATGCCCTTCTGCTCGCTGCCGCAGATGGAGACGCTGCCGTCGTCGTTGATGTCGATCTGGACACCGGTGCGCTTGATGATCTCGTTGATGGTCTTGCCGCGCTGGCCGACAACATCACCGATCTTCTCGGGATCGATCTGCATGAAGTCGATCTTGGGAGCGTACTCGTTGACGGTGGGACGGGGCTCGGCGATAGCGTCGTGCATAACGCCGTTCATGATGAACATTCTGGCTTCACGGCAGCGTGCGATAGCGCCTGTGACGATATCCTTTGTCAGGCCGTGGATCTTGATATCCATCTGGATGGCTGTGATGCCGTCCTTTGTGCCGGTAACCTTGAAGTCCATGTCGCCGAAGAAGTCTTCGAGACCCTGGATGTCGGTGAGGAGGACGAAATCATCGTCGGTCTCGCCTGTGACCAGGCCGCAGCTGATGCCTGCGACGGGCTTCTTGATCGGAACGCCTGCTGCCATGAGGGCCATGCAGGACGCGCAGGTGGAAGCCATGGATGTGGAACCGTTGGATTCGAAGGTCTCGGAGACCGCACGGATCGCATAGGGGAACTCATCGATGGAAGGCAGGACGGGCATGAGCGCACGCTCTGCCAGAGCGCCGTGTCCGATCTCGCGGCGGCCGGGGCCTCTGGAGACTCTGGTCTCGCCTACGGAATAGGACGGGAAATTGTAGTGGTGGACATAGCGCTTCTCGGTGATGTTGGGGTCCAGGCCCTCAACGCGCTGTGCCTCGGAAAGGGGTGCCAGTGTGACGATGTCGCAGATCTGGGTCTGGCCGCGGGTGAACATGGCGGAGCCATGGACGCGGGGGATGATGTCGACTTCTGCTGCCAGAGGACGGATCTGATCCAGGGCGCGGCCGTCGGGACGCTTGTTGTCCTTGAGGATCATCTTGCGGACGGTCTTCTTTTCATACTGGTAAACTGCCTCGTCGAGGATGGCAAGCCACTCCTCCTTGTCGGCAAATGCCTCGCGGAGTTTTTCCTTGAATGCGGAGACATTGGCTTCGCGGGTCTGCTTGTCGTCTGTGAAGACCGCTTCTTCCATCTGTGCGGGAGGAACGATCTCTTTGATAGCTGCGAAGAACTCTTCGGGAATGGCGCAGCTCTCGTACTCGCGCTTCTGCTTGCCGCAGTCGGCGACAATACCCTTGACCCACTCGATGATCTTCTTGTTCTGCTCATCTGCGATGTAGATGCAGCGGATCATTTCTTCATCGGGGATCTCGTTGGCGCCTGCCTCGATCATCATGATCTTCTCTTCTCTGGAAGCAACGGTAAGCTGAAGGTCGCCCTTGTCCCACTGCTCCTGGGAAGGATTGATGATGACTTCGCCGTTAACCATGCCGATCTGGGTCATGGCGACGGGTCCGTCGAAGGGGATATCGGAAATCTCGGTGGCCAGAGCGGCGCCGTTCATAGCGACAAGCTCGGGTCTGCAGGCAGGCTCGACGCTCATGACCAGGCACTCGAGAGTGACATCATTGCGCATGTCCTTGGGGAACAGAGGGCGCATGGGACGGTCGATGACACGGCTGGTCAGGATGGCATTCTCGCTGGGTCTTCCCTCGCGCTTGTTAAAGCCGCCGGGGAACTTGCCTACTGCATAGAATTTCTCGGTGTACTCCACGCTGAGCGGGAAAAAGTCGATCCCGTCGCGGGGTTTCTCAGAAGCCGTTGCGGCACAGAAAACAGTTGTGTCGCCGTAGTGCATGAACGCGCAGCCGCCGGCCTGCTTGCCGACGCGGTCGATGTCGACGCTCAGTGTACGTCCGCCGACTTCCAGTGAATAGGTCTTAAACATGTGATATTTCTCCTTACGCTCCTTCTCTTCTTCTTCGTTCGAAAACCTTATATGAGTGTGTAAAAACGGCAGGAACCGGATTGCCGGCTCCTGCCGCCCTATACGTACTCAAGGCCTGTATTTCGGCATCCGGATGCAGGTAAGCATCGGATTACTTTCTGATGCCGAGCCTCTTGATCAATGCACGGTACTCTTCGATGTCATTCTTCTTGACATAATCGAGAAGGCCTCTGCGCTTACCGACCATCTTCTGAAGGCCGCGGCCTGAATGATGATCCTTCGGGTGCTGCTTGATGTGCTCGGTGAGCTCACGGATGCGCTCTGTCAGAACAGCGATCTGGACTTCGGGTGAACCAGTGTCGCCTTCCTTGCGGCCGTATTCCTGCATGATCGCGGTTTTCTTTTCTTTGGAAATCATCTGTTTTTCCTCCTGTGATATTCATTCACCGTATGCCGCGCGGGGGTCGGAGTGTCCGTCCGCAGAGCATCGGTACAAAGATAC
>CAMKEX010000243.1 GCA_946411695.1 uncultured Lachnospiraceae bacterium | reverse complement strand
TGGGCATGATGGAGGCAAAACCCGAGACCATGCAGCTGGGCATCCCCGCTGTCACCCTCTCCCGCTTCGCGACCGGGTGGATCCGGATCGTGATCGCTGTCGTCTTCAGCATTGGTCTCTATGTCTGAAATCTTCCTTAAAAAAAATCACTGCATTTCCACTGACAGGGAAATTCACTGCATTAAATAGTTTTCTTTTTTCAGGTATCATCAGATCATCAAAGGAACGGAAATAAAACCTGCGAAAAGGTTTACAGAACAGAAAATACGTAATGAAAAGTTTTTTCAAGATCCAGAAGGACAAACATCATTAATCAGGAGGAAATCAGAATGAAGGTCGTTTATGAAAATCAGGTCAAGGCAGCAGGCGAGTGTGTAGAAGAGTTCAAGGATGCAGGAATGTTCATCATCTTCGGCGAGAATGCTCCCGATGAGATCAAGGATTACTGCTACAGTGTCAGCGTAAATCCCATCAACGGCGAGATCGCTCCCGGACAGTACGTCGTGATCGACGGTGCGGAATTCAAGATCACCTGTGTCGGTTACGAGGCACCCATCACCCTCAAGGGTCTGGGCCACTGCACATTCAACTTCAGCGGCGCAACAGAAGCCGAACTTCCCGGCACCATCTATGTCGAGGCCAAGCCCATGCCTGAAGTCAGGATCGGAACAAAGATCCAGATCGTCGAGAAATAATATCCTGCGGCAGACATAAGTCTCCAGCCGCCGTAATCAGGATCTATATATAGAGAATTTCCATACAAAGGAAAATCACTGCATTAAAGAAGTGTTCACTTTCGGCTATCCTCTAAACATCAAAGGAAGCCGCAGAAAAAGGGAATCCGAAAGAAACGAAAAAAAGAAAAACGATAAAGGATGTAAACAAGCTCAAGGAGGAGAATACAAATGAAGGTTATCTATGAAAATCAGGTCAAGGCAGCAGGCGAGTGTGTAGAAGAGTTCAAGGATGCAGGAATGTTCATCATCTTCGGCGAGAATGCTCCCGATGAGATCAAGGATTACTGCTACAGTGTCAGCGTAAATCCCATCAACGGCGAGATCGCTCCCGGACAGTACGTCGTGATCGACGGTGCGGAATTCAAGATCACCTGCGTCGGCTACGAAGCTCCCATCACCCTCAAGGGTCTGGGCCACTGCACATTCAACTTCAGCGGAGCGACTGAGGCCGAACTTCCCGGCACCATCTATGTCGAGGCCAAGCCCATGCCTGAGGTCAGGATCGGAACAAAGATCCAGATCGTCGAGAAATAATATAATCTGAGAAATAATATAATCTATAGTAATAGAAAGCTATAGCAATAACTGAATCGGGTCATCGATCATATCAATCATCACCATTACCATACCCCTATTACCCCTTATTATCCCCGAAAAAAGGCTCTGCACGCGCTGCAGAGCCTTTTTTTGACTAAATGGAAGTACAGCTTATAACTCTAAATCCCTAAAGATGTTCTGTACGCTTTTTCCGGGCAGGACCGGTGTATTACAGCGCCTTTGCTTTCCTCACGCTGCGGTCGTAGGTGAGCAGGCCGTTCGTCTCCTCTTCGATATCAGAGACCTGTGTATAGACAGCTCCGGAAAGGCCGTCTTTGACCAGGGCATGGACCTTTTCCATGAGACTGCGGAAAGCGTCCGGGAAGTCCGCCTCCTTCACTGTCTGATAACCGTATACCTCTTCACTCATGGAATGACCGGCGACATTGCAGTTGGCACCTCCGTATTCAGAGATGACAAAAGCTCTTTGGTCCTGCTCCACAGTGAGAGGCCGGAAATAATTGTGAACGCTGCGCACGTCTCCGCCTCCCTGGTCAAACCAGCCGCTGGCGTGGTCGACCGGCCTTGTAGGATCTGCTTTTTTGACATCTTCGGCGATCCGAAGGGCATCAAACTGCCCCCATCCCTCGTTGAAAGGGACCCACATGCCGATGCAGGGACAATTATAAAGCCGGCGGATCATCCTCCTGAGATCTTTTTCAAACCGGCGCCTGGCATCTGCGTCCTGTCTGGACAAAAGTCCGTAGTGATTGTCCCTCAGGTGTGTACCCAGGGGCGGAAAGACCGTGGGACCATAGGTCTCCAGGATCTTGTGCACGGGGCCTCCGCCGTTGACCATGTCCTGCCAGACCACCATACCTATGCGGTCACAGTGCCAGTACCATCTGGCCGGTTCGATCTTCACGTGCTTGCGCAGCATGTTGAAGCCCAGTTCCTTCATCTGGGTAATATCGAAGATCATGGCCTGGTCTGACGGTGCCGTCATCAGGCTCTCCGGCCAGTATCCCTGATCCAGTACACCGTGGAAGAAATAAGGAACCCCGTTTAACAGGAGGCGGGCTCTGCCGGCCTCATCTTTTCCCACACCGAAAGAGCGCATGGCGAAATAAGAGTCCACAACATCCTCCCCTGCTTCGATGCGGAAAGCGTAGAGGACAGGATTTTCGGGGCTCCAGAGGATTGGCTCCGGAACCGGAATCCGCACTTTTATCCTTCTTTTGCAGGGGAAATCAAATGTCCTTGCAGGCTCTTTTCCTTCGGCCTCTTTCCCTTCGGGCTCATACTCGAAAACGGGCCCTGCCGGTTCGGGAGCATGGTCCAGTTCATCTTCAGAATTGTACAGAGCCTGTGAAAAAACGGTGATCCTGACCCGGGAATCTCTGCACTCTGTGTGATTTGCGGTCCCCATTCTTCCGTATTCAGGGTCATCGGAAAAGGTTAATCTCAGTTCCACGGCCTCTTCTTCCAAAAGAGGTGTGATTTTCAAACCCTTGAGATAAATCTCCGGGACAAATTCCAGCCAGACTGTCTGCCAGATGCCGCTCTGCCCGTGATAGTACATTCCGCCCGGCTTCAGTGTCTGCTTGCCGCGGCAGGCTGTCCCCCGGTCGGTATCGTCCCGGACACAGACTTCCAGCCTGTTCCTGCCCTCGCGCACATAATCTGTCACATCGAAGGAAAAGGAAAGGTAACCGTTGCGGTGGGCGCCGACCTTTGTCCCGTTCCACCAGACAGAACATCTCTCATCCACTGCGCCGAAATGCAAAATTGCCCTTTTTCCTTTCGGAAGATGAAAATCATCTATTGATCTTCTATACCAGAGAAGTTCACCGGGTAAAAGCGTGCGGCCGACTCCGGACCGCACAGTCTCGGGCGAAAACGGGACCAGGATCTTCCCATCCGCTATTCCCATAGACTCGCCCGGCATACGAAAAGCATAGTCCCACCAGCCGTTCAGACACCGCCATCCGGAACGCTGAAGCTGCGGCCGCGGATACTCAGCCAGCGGAACCGCATCCGGCCCGTCTTCTGCAAATCTGCTCCAGATTGTAGACAGCTGATGCACCTGTGTCTGTTTCTTTTTTCCAAGCTGAAGCGATGCGATCGCATCTTTCATCCTCATCTCTATTCCTCCGCCGTCATGCGTTAAGACGCGTAGTTATCAAAATATATTTGTCTGTTATGTAATTGTATCACGTTTTATCACTGCCTTTAAGCGCACGGCAAAATCATGCAGGCTTTTTCCACACAGCGGAAATTCATTGAACAAATCGATTTCCATCCGCCCGGCAATCGTGGAATTAAGACTCCGGTATTTTTACGATATCATGCAATCATCAAAGAAAAACACAGCCAAAAGGGCTGAGAAAAAGCGTAAACAACACGGCACTGCAAACCGTAAAACAAAGAACACTTATTAAACGATCAAATCAAGCATTCAATTGTAAAGGGAGGAAAATCAAATGGCAGAATACAGAGCAATCCGCGTAGAAAAAGGATCCGGCGGCTTCGGCGGCCCCCTGACCATCCAGGGAACAGAAAAGAGAAATAAAGTCATGTACATCACCGGCGGCGGTGTCGCCCCCGAGATCCTTCCCAGGATCGTGGAACTGACAGGCCTCGAGCCCGTCAACGGCTTCAAGACCAGCGCCCCCGAAGATGAGCTCGCGCTCGTCATCATCGACTGCGGCGGCACCCTCCGCTGCGGCCTCTATCCCAAGAAGCGCATCCCCACCATCAACATCAACCCCGTAGGCAAGGCAGGCCCCCTGGCCCAGTTCATCAAGGAAGACATCTATGTCTCCGGCGTCACCAATGCCAACATCATCCCAGCGACGTCAGTCGATGTTGCTGACGGTTCTGAAGTCCCGACACAGGGGTCTCTCGATGCTGCTCCTGCAGCTGCAGAAGCAGCAGAGGAGAAAAAGGGCGGCATCGACACCACCAAGAAGCTGTCCG
>CAMKEX010000242.1 GCA_946411695.1 uncultured Lachnospiraceae bacterium | reverse complement strand
GCCGGGTGGCGTTCATTCCGACGATCCAGTCGGCACGCTCCCGGCAAAGGGCTGCTTCATATAAGTTGTCATACTCATTGGATGGCCTCAGGTCTGCAAATCCCTCCCGGATTGCTGCATCCTCCATGGAAGAGATCCACAGTCGGCGGAATGACTTCCTGCAGCCGCACTTGTGATAAACAAGCCGGTAGATAAGCTCCCCTTCCCGTCCTGAGTCGGTACACTCCGCGATCTCTGTGACATCCTCCCGGTTCATCAGCTGCTTGACAATGGCAAACTGCTTTCTGGTTGAGGCAGAAACCTCGTACTTCCATTTCTCTGGAAAGATGGGAAGGTCTTCATATCTCCATCTGCTATACTTCTCATCATAACTTTCCGGTTCGGCCAGTTCTACCAGATGCCCTACGCACCAGCTGACCAGCCAGCCATTCCCCTCCAGATATCCATCACATCGTTTTGTAGCACCAAGCACCTTTGCGATCGCCTTGGCAACAGATGGCTTCTCCGCCAGGGCCAAACGATATCCCATAAATACACGCTCCTTTCTATTATTAAGCAAAAAAGAAGCGCCCTTGCGTACAAGCAAGAGCGCTATGTAAAGATTATTGAATGCCGTCACCAAACACCCAAGTTAATAAGTTCCAACAGTATCAGTGTTTATTCGCTTCTTCTTTTTCTCGTTTACGTCTGAAACAGAATGCCTTCTTGCCGTACTGACGAGCATAAATGCGACGTCCGTTTTTCAGCGTAATATACGGAGAAAAAACAAGATCATACTCGATCTCTTTTTTCATACGAGCATCCTCCTTTCCACAAGATTTTTTCCGGACGAATCCGAAATACTATGGAAAAGAGCAGAGACAAACACTAAAATATCTTTGACTATCGAAAATTAGTAGGTGACTCTTGTCTCCGCTACTTTTCAAAAAAATTTATCTGAGACGCCCATCTCAGGTAAATTTTTTTTGCGAAAAATCGGAAGCATAGCAAGTGTTAGACCATCTCGGTTGCATCTGTCATATCAAACAACATCAATGATGCATCCGGAATCATAATTCCCGGAACTCGGTATGACTTATTCTTTAAGTCCCATCCACACAGTCTTGCAACCGTCTGGATCAAGTCCTTTGAATTCCAACGAACGGATAGAACGCCATTGGCTTTTTCCCTATAGAAGGATACAGCCTTTTCATCGTTTTCCTGACATGTCTGTAATGCAATTTGCTTATCTTCTTCATTGATTAACAGCTGCACATACGGTGGATAATTCATTTTCATGATTACCGACTTGTTAAATGTGAGTCCGTTGCTTGTCACAGACACGTAGGGAACTCCCTCACTGAAATCGAAGGTTTTAAATTTGCTCAAGTCAACCATCTTGCTCGCCTCCTTTCCAGCGTCCATTATATCAGCTTGCATCTGTTGCGTCAACAAATAATGTTTTTATTTTGTGTTCCTCTCGTTCTTAAAAAGTTTTCTATTCGTCTTTAACTTCTCATTTCGTGTTGCTCATATGTACCGGGCGGCACTGGCCGCCCTTTTTGATCACTTCTCCATCCCTGCCGCCCTCGCTCTGGGTCTGTCAGTGTTTGGAGAGAGCTTTTCCGCCACCTGCGCTGTCAGCTGTTCCAGCTTTCCGCGTGCAGATTCACGATCTCTGCTCTTGTAAGCTTCCACTCTGGCCTTCAGCTCCCTGTTCGGGACTGCGGTTTTCTGATTCTCCCAGATCCGTTTGCCATCCTGCTCGCCCACCTGCACCGCTTTCGTGACCGTCGTGGTTCCATCAGCCGGGATCTTCGCCCAGAGGCCTTTCCCGTACTTGTTCTCATGCACGGACTTGGCCGGCAGTACGAAGGACGCCCAGGGCGTATGGTCGCCTTTGTCCTGATTCGGGATCAGAATGCGCATATATTCCTTGCCGTCTTTACCTGTAAACGGCTCTGCCAGTCCCTTTCCGAACTTGATGCTGATTTCCTCCATCTTCTTTTCCGTCCTGTTATCCATGTTCTGCTCCTTTCCGTGATAGCTGCCGCTTTCTTCGGCAACGTTCATAATGCTTTCCGCTGCAATGCCGCGATATGTCGGGTCAAAATCGACCGTTCCCTGTTCCCTCATGCTGAAGGTGTGTCCGGTGCCGCACCCGACAATCACATGGTCTACGCAGCTGATCCCGATCAGTTTCCCGGCTTCCACAACACGCTTTGTGAGTTCCACATCCTCCCTGCTCGGGGTCGGATCGCCACTTGGATGGGTATGAAGAAGGATCGTCGACGCCGCTCCGGAACAGATTGCACTTTTTGTGATAAACGGGATATCCGCGACCGTTTGGGTCAGATTTCCGACACTCACGATATTGAAGTTGATCGGCTTCATCTTTGCATTCAGGTTGACCACGCAAAGCACTTCCCGATCCTGCTGCATCAGTTCCTTCCGCATCACATCGACGCCTGCATCAGCATTGGAGATTGCCTGGTCAGAATACAGGCTCCTCCCTTCCGCCAGCCGAAGGACCACTTCCTTCAGTTCATATTGCTTCCCGCTCTGAGCTGCCATCGTCACCCTCCGTCACCGTTACCCGGACGATCACGTTATCAGGAAGTGTTTTTATATACTCCCTGAGTTCCTCAATCGTCATTTCCTGCTTTTCCATTGCTGCTCCTTTCCCCGGGCAGGGAAAAGACCCCTGCCCGGATGTTCATGACTGATCCATTTTTTTCAGCGGCGATGTCCTTTTTGTCAGACAGTCTCGTCGTCCCCGGACTCGTCATAGTAATCGCTGTCATCTTCGCCGGTTTCCTCATCATTCATGGGATAGTCAAAATCGCTGTCATCCTCTTCCTCGTAATCCGCATCCGGATCCGGTCTGACCGCTTCCGCTTTCTTTTTCTTTGTCAGCTGGAGGAAGAAGAAGGCTCCACCTCCGCCGAGGACCAGAAGGAGGACGATCAGTGCCGGAAGCATGCTGCCTGCAGGCTTTTTCTCAGGCTCCTGCACTTCAGTTTCCGTTTCGGACGGGGTAGCAACCGGAGGATTTTCCGCTGCCTGCTTTGCAGCTTCCTCTGCCGCCAGTTCCTCCTTCATGGCTGCCGCTTCATCTTCATCCATCAGGGAGAAGAGGTCTCTTTCATCCACCTGGTTCAGGAAATGCACAGTGCTTTCGCCCTTATCGTCGCGGTCGATGACCAGGTAAAAGTAATTCCCGTTCTTCGTAACCATCGTGACAAACTGTTTTCCCGCTCCGGTCGTCTTTCCCACGTCATCCACCAGTGTCAGGTTTCCTTCCGGAGTGAGGGCCAGAGACTTTCCAGCTCCTTCCTGTGACATCACCATCTCCAGCAGGTTTTTCAGATCATCCCTGGAAATCAGTTCCTCCTGGGCTGTACTGACGGACAGATAATCGCCGCAGACAAATCCCGTGCTGTCCGGGATCCGGATCTTGTACCAGCCGTTCTCCTCACCGAGGACCTCCACGATGGAGCCGTTGCGCAGCTGGTCGATGATGTCATAATCTGTGCTGCTACCGGTACGGACATTCAGGACATCGCCGTTCGTGGTGACAGTCCCGGTCTGCTTTCCTTCCCCCTTGCCCTGCAGCTTTTCCATCAGGGTCAGAAGCATTTCCACATTGGAAACCGGAATGGTAAGCTCACTGCCGGTGTCATCCGTGATGGTCACCGACCGGTCGATCGTTCCTTCCGGCTGCTTTGTTCCCGTAATATCCTCGACAGGATTGGCAGGTTCTTCCGGTTCTCCCGTTGTTCCAGAATCAGAATGATCAGATGGTGAAGTTTTCCTTTCTTCTGCCTGGATATTATTATCCGGGCTTCCGATCTCCTCTGCCGGGATTACTCCATCTGCATCGTCGAACTCCTCAGCGTAGATAACTGTTTCCTCTGTGGTACCGCCTGTATTTTCCCCAGTATTTGCAAATGCCGGAACGCTCATGGTTCCGGCACTTAAAATCATCGCTGACAGCATTGCGATCAGTCTCATTTTCTTTCTCATGTCTTATTCATCCTCCTCGTTCTGATGGATCACAGCTGCACCGTCCCCGACGGGAGCTGCCTGAAATGCTTTTTTGATCAGTTCCGCAAGGTCTTCCGGGGACAGGTTTGCCGCATGCACCATGTCATGGATGCAGGTGTTCTCCGCCTCCCGGTACCTGCGCTCCAGATCCTTTACCTTCCTGTCCCATTCGTCCCGTTTGGCACGGGCTTTGGAAAGCTCCGCACCGATCTTTTTCAGTTTTGTATCGTCCAAAAATCATCCCTC
>CAMKEX010000241.1 GCA_946411695.1 uncultured Lachnospiraceae bacterium | reverse complement strand
GGGGACGGTTCTGAAAAACTCATTGCACGCAATGAGTTTTTCAGAACCGTCCCCCTTGACTCATCCCATACCTTGAAATAATCGAAAAACAGGCGGTAATTGCTTGACAAAGCGTTGATTTTACGCTTTAATATACTAAATTAAATAATAAAACAAACCGTTGATGCGGAAGTAAAACGTGAGGGGCACCCACAGAGAGTCCGGGCAGGTGAGAGCCGGATGGTATGCTGACACGAAAAATGGTCCGCGGAGGGCATGTTGAAAGGCGCGGCTTCCTGAATCATCAGCTGCGTGGGGTCTTTCTCTACAAGGGCTGCAGCGTTGATAAGCGGAGAGGAGTCTGCCGAATATGACATGACGTGAAGGCATACGTCAGTTGCCGGGAATTTGTTGGAATTCCTGAGAAAGAGCGTGCGCTCGTCCGCAGATCCTGCGCCGGATGAGAGTTCCCCCGGGCTGAAACCGGAAAAGGGGGAAATTTCGGCGGAGAAGGATTTTGGCAAAGGAATTCCCTGAACTGCAGGGGATTTTTTTATGGAAAGATTCGGAAAAACCGGAAAAGAGTCCGGGCCGATTCATCCGTCTGAAGAGCACACGAAGCGGGGTGGCACCGCGGGCATACAAACTTTGAATGCTTCGTCCCCGGCAGAGTGGATCCGTTTGGGTTCACCCTGCCGGGGATTTTTTTGAAGGTTTCCGGCAGAAAAAAGGTGAAAAGCCATGCGGAAGATCATGGTCCGTCGGACAAAGAGAGATCTTCCCGGGAGCATGGCGGAACAGAAAACTGATTTGTCCGTAAAGAGACAGAGAGGAGCAGATAATGATCAAAGAAGCCATCATCAAGATTGTCACAAAGCAGGACCTGACTTTCAAGGAAGCAGAGACCGTTATGAATGAGATCATGAACGGGGAGACGACCCCGACACAGAACGCGGCTTTTCTGTCGGCGCTCTCGACCAAGAGCACCAAAGCGGAGACTATCGACGAGATTTCCGGCTGCGCCGTGTCCATGCGCAGTCATGCGACGCCGGTTGAGCATCCCGGTATGGAAGTGCTTGAGATTGTGGGCACCGGCGGTGACAACGCCAATACCTTCAATATCTCGACTACCTCCGCCATGGTAGCTGCCGCGGCAGGGGTCAAGGTTGCCAAGCACGGCAACCGCGCGGCCTCTTCCCAGAGCGGAACGGCGGACTGCCTCGAGGCCCTCGGCGTCAACATCCAGCAGGACCCGGATCTGTGCAGGAAACTCCTGGCCGAGGCAGGTTTCTGTTTCATGTTCGCCCAGAAATATCATTCCGCCATGAAGTACGTCGGTTCGATCCGCAGGGAGCTGGGTTTCAGGACAGTTTTCAACATCCTAGGCCCCCTCACCAATCCCGCAAAGCCGGAATATTTCCTGCTCGGCGTCTACGACGAATATCTGGTGGAGCCGGTTGCCAAGGTCCTGGCATCACTCGGCGTCCGCCACGCCCTGGTGGTCTACGGTCAGGACAAGATGGACGAAGTCTCTGTTTCGGCCCCCACGACAGTCTGTGAACTGAAAGAAGGCTTCTACCGGACGACCACGATCCGCCCCGAAGACTTCGGATTTGAGCGCTGCAGCAAGGATGAGCTCCAGGGCGGCAGCCCGGAGGAAAACGCGCAGACGACCCGGGGGATCCTCTCCGGTCAGATCCGGGACGCCCGCCGCACATCTGTCCTGCTCAATGCCGGCTGCGCCCTCTATGCCTCCTACGCCGCCCCTTCCATCGCGGAAGGCGTAAAGCTCGCGGCGCAGATGATCGACAGCGGCAAGGCTCTCAGGACCCTTGATGCAGTCATCAAAGTGTCCAACCAGGGAGCCTGAGCACACTAGATCAGTCAAACATTCAAACCGAAAACAGGAAAAAGGACAGGCCCGCAGATCAGTCATACATTCAAACCGGAAACAGGAAAAAGGACAGGCCCGCAGGAGAACTTCGAAAGGAAGAAAAATGGCGACAATTCTGGAAAAGCTGGCAGCCCATGCCGCGGAACGCGCTGCGGAAAAAAAGAAAACAATTTCCCTGCAAGAGATGCGGGAAAGAGCTTTTGCCCGTCACAGGGAGGAGGCCCCGGATGCGGCCTTTGCCTTTGAAAGGTCCCTGTCCGGCGAGGGAATCCATTTTATCTGCGAGTGCAAAAAGGCTTCTCCCTCCAAAGGCCTGATCGCGCCGGATTTTCCGCATGTGGAAATTGCCCGTTCCTACGAAGCGGCCGGTGCCTCCGCCATTTCCGTTCTCACCGAACCCAAATGGTTTCAGGGGGAGGATCGTTTTCTGAGGGAGATTGCCCGGGAGGTCAGGATCCCCTGCCTGCGCAAGGATTTCACAGTGGATCCCTACATGATCTATGAGGCAAAGCTTCTGGGTGCCTCCGCAGTCCTTCTGATCTGTGCCATTCTGGATGATGGGCAGCTTGCGGAATACCTGGAGACAGCCCATGCCCTGGGGCTTTCCGCCCTGGTGGAAGCCCATGACGAGACCGAGGTCCGCCGGGCGCTTGCGGCGGGCGCCCGCATCATCGGGGTCAACAACCGCGACCTGCATACCTTCGAGGTAGACATCAACAATTCCGTCCGACTGCGCAGCCTCATTCCCGCGGACCGCATCTATGTATCCGAGAGCGGCATCCGAAACGCCGAGGATGTCGGCGTTCTCTACCGGAACGACACGAATGCTGTCCTGATCGGAGAGACCCTGATGCGCAGCTCTGACAAAGGAGCCCGCCTCCGGGAACTGGCAAGTAAATGTATTCAGGAAAACACCTGAGAAGAGGTTGAAGGAACCATGTCTGAAGAAAAAATGAAAAAGACCATGGTCAAGATCTGCGGACTGCGCCGGCCGGAGGACGCCCTGGCGGCGAATCGTCTGAAACCGGATCTGGCGGGATTTATCCTTTCCCCCGGTTTCAGAAGGTCGATCGGTCCTGAACAGGCACAAAGGCTGCGTCGAATCCTTACTCCCGATATCAGGACGGTCGGCGTCTTTGTGGACGCTCCCTTCGACGAGATTCTGCAGGCGGCAGAGGGCGGATGGATCGACATGATCCAGCTGCACGGAAAAGAGGATGAGGCCTATATCCGGAAATTGTCGGAACTGACGGATCTGCCCCTCATCAAGGCTTTTCGGATCCATGAAAAAAGGGACCTGGAGGAGGCGGCCGCCAGCAGCGCGGAATGGATCCTGCTGGACAGCGGGACCGGGACGGGAAAATGCTTTGACTGGGACCTGCTGGAGAGTTTTTTGCAGGAAAGGGCAGCAGATCCCCTTTTTCCCGGCGGACATCCCTGGCTTCTGGCAGGGGGACTGTCTGCGGAAAACGTCCGCGAGGCGGTCCGGCGCTTTCATCCCACCGCTGTCGATGTCAGCAGCAAAGTGGAGACCGACGGTTTCAAGGATCCCGCAAAAATGGCCGCTTTTGCGGCGGCGGCCAGAATGTAAGTGCGGAAGATGTAAGTGCGGAAGAGATGTGAAGAAGACAGGAGACAGATAAAAATACGGAGCAGAGCCGGCAGAAAAAGACGAGGGAGGCAGAAAAGTGAGAAAAGGAAGATTCGGAGATTTTGGCGGGCAGTATGTTCCCGAGACGCTGATGAATGAACTGATCCGCCTGGAGGCGGCATATGAGTATTACCGGAAGGACCCTGCCTTTACAGAGGAACTGAAGGGACTTTTGAACAATTACGCGGGCCGTCCTTCCCTTCTGTATTATGCGGAAAAAATGACGGAGGACCTGGGCGGGGCCAAGGTCTTCATCAAGCGCGAGGATCTCAACCACACGGGTTCCCACAAGATCAACAACGTCCTCGGGCAGGTGCTTCTGGCAAAGAAGATGGGCAAGACCCGCGTCATCGCGGAGACCGGCGCCGGCCAGCACGGTGTGGCTGCCGCTACCGCCGCGGCTCTCCTGGGCATGGAGTGCGAGGTCTTCATGGGGGCCGTCGACTGTGAGCGTCAGAAGCTCAATGTCTACCGCATGGAGCTCCTGGGCGCCAAGGTCCATCCCGTGGAGAGCGGCTCCAGGGTCCTCAAGGATGCGGTCAACGAGACCATGCGCGAGTGGGCGGGACGCGTGGACGATACCCATTACGTCCTTGGCTCCGTCATGGGACCCCATCCCTTCCCCACCATAGTCCGCGATTTCCAGTCGGTGATCTCAAAGGAAGCCCGCGCCCAGATCCTGGAGGCGGACGGAAAGCTTCCGGACGCTGTCCTGGCCTGTGTGGGCGGCGGGAGCAATGCCATGGGCATGTTCTACAACTTTA
>CAMKEX010000240.1 GCA_946411695.1 uncultured Lachnospiraceae bacterium | reverse complement strand
ATGGCGTACTGCATGTTCATCAGGCCGACAACATGCATCTCCTCGGCGATCTTTCTGGTGTACTCGCGGATTGTCTGCAGGTGCTTCTCGGAAATATGGGCGGAAGGAATGATGCAGGCGGAGTCACCGGAGTGGATACCGGCCAGTTCGATGTGCTCCATGACTGCGGGCACAAAGGCGTGGGTTCCGTCGCAGATCGCGTCTGCCTCGCACTCCATGGCGTTGTGGAGGAAGCGGTCGATCAGGATGGGACGGTCGGGCGTGACGCCGACTGCAGCCGCCATATAGTCTGCCATCTGCTCATCGTCGTGGACGACTTCCATGCCGCGTCCGCCCAGAACATAAGAAGGACGGACCATGACGGGATAGCCGATCTTGCCGGCGATCTCCTGGGCCTCTTCCACTGTGGTGGCCATGCCGGCCTCGGGCATGGGAATGCCCAGCTTGTCCATCATGGCGCGGAAGTGATCGCGGTCCTCAGCCAGGTCAATGACCGCAGGGGAGGTTCCCAGGATCTTGACTCCCTCTTTTTCCAGCTTGGAAGCCAGGTTGAGAGGTGTCTGGCCGCCGAACTGGGCGATGACGCCGACGGGCTTTTCTTTTCTGTAGATCGAGAGGACGTCCTCCAGGGTCAGAGGCTCGAAATAGAGCTTGTCGGAGGTGTCATAGTCTGTGGAGACAGTCTCGGGGTTGCAGTTGACAATGATGGTCTCAAAGCCAAGTTTGCGCAGGGACTGTGCGGCATGGACACAGCAATAGTCGAACTCGATACCCTGGCCGATGCGGTTGGGGCCGCCGCCCAGGATCATGATCTTGGGCCTGTCGGTGTTGATCGGGTTCTTGTCCTCGCCGATATAGGTCGAATAGTAGTAGGCGCTGTCCTGGGTGCCGCTGACATGGACGCCTTCCCAGTTCTCGGTGCATCCGAGAGCTTCGCGGGCGCTGCGGATGTCATCCTGCTTGACGTCCAGGATCTGTGCAAGATAGTGATCCGAGAAACCGTCTTTCTTTGCCCGGAGCAGGGCCTCATCAGAGGGAACACGGCCCTTGAATTCCCTTACCAGGGCCTCTTCCTCTTCCACGAGTTCCTTCATCTCCTGAATGAAATAATGTTTGACCTTGGTGATGTCAAAGATTTCATCCACAGTCATACCCTTGCGGAGGGCCTCATACATAATGAAGTGACGCTCGGAGGAGACGCTGACCAGGAGCTTTCTGAGCTCGTCGAGAGACATTTTGTCATAGCCGTTGACATGGCCCAGACCATAGCGTCCCTTCTCCAGGGAGCGGATGGCCTTCTGGAAAGCTTCCTTGTAGGTCTTGCCGATGCTCATGACTTCGCCGACGGCGCGCATCTGCGTGCCCAGCTTGTCCTCGACGCCTTTGAACTTTTCGAATGCCCAGCGGGCAAATTTAACGACGACGAAATCGCCGGTGGGGACGTATTTGTCCAGGGTCCCGAAACGGGAGTCCGTCAGATCCGCCAGGGTCAGGCCTGTCGCCAGCTTTGCGGAGACCAGCGCGATCGGGAAGCCGGTCGCCTTGGAGGCCAGGGCGGAGGAGCGGGAGGTGCGGGGGTTGATCTCGATGACGATCACGCGGCCGCTCTTGGGGTCATGGGCGAACTGGACATTGGTGCCGCCGATGACGCCGATGTGCTCGACGATCTTGTAAGCCTGCTCCTGCAGCTTTTTCTGAAGGTCCTCATCGATAGTCAGCATGGGGGCCGTGCAGAAGGAATCACCGGTGTGGACGCCGACGGGGTCGACGTTCTCGATGAAGCAGACAGTGATCATGTTGTTGTCCTTGTCGCGGACGACTTCCAGCTCGAGCTCCTCCCAGCCGAGGATGGATTCCTCTACCAGGACCTGACCGATCAGGGAAGCCTGCAGACCGCGGGCACAGACAGTTTTCAGTTCTTCTTTATTGTAAACCAGGCCGCCGCCGGCGCCGCCCATGGTATAGGCGGGACGAAGGACTACGGGATAGCCCAGCTTGTCGGCGATCGCCAGTGCCTCTTCCACACTGTAGGATACTTCGCTGCGGGCCATCTCGATACCCAGCATATCCATGGTCTTCTTGAATTCGATACGGTCCTCGCCTCGCTCGATGGCATCTGCCTGAACGCCGATGACTTTGACACCGTATTTATCCAGAACGCCTTCCTTGTAGAGTTCGGCGCAAAGGTTCAGTCCGGACTGTCCTCCCAGGTTCGGAAGCAGGGCATCGGGACGCTCTTTTTTGATGATCTGCGTAACCCTGTCGACATTCAGAGGCTCGATATAGGTCCTGTCTGCCATTTCAGGGTCGGTCATGATGGTAGCCGGATTGGAATTCACCAGCACGATCTCATATCCCAGGCTGCGCAAAGCCTTGCATGCCTGCGTCCCCGAGTAGTCAAATTCACAGGCCTGGCCGATCACGATCGGGCCGGAGCCGATGATCAATACCTTGTGGATGTCAGTTCTCTGGGGCATTTACTCTCCTCTCTGGCGGCAACACACTTCCGCCAAACATATCCTGCGATAACCGGGCTTCTGTTGCTGTTTCCGGTCAAACGCCGTTATGCTCCTTTTAACTTAAAATTTGCCACCCCTCATTATAAACAGGGATTTTAAAAAAATCCATGAAAATCTTCTTGACAAACACTTTTTTATGAATTTTCAATGTTCAATTCAGACAAAATGTATAAAATATTATGCAAACATATGTGATTACACAAATGAAAGCCGCGCAGCCTCCTCTCCGTCCTGTCTGTCCGATCCGGAAGAGGAAGCGTTTGTCTATTGAAAACCATCCTCACCCTGGGTTATAATTCAGAGAAATACAGGCATTATTTCATGCGTTTCCGATCATCTGTCTGTCCGGAAATGCAGGTATGCTTCAAATTACCCGAAGGAGTTTATGAATGAGCGAAAAGAAATATAAAGTTGGATATACGACCGGTGTATATGACATGTTCCACATCGGACATTTGAATATTCTGAAAAAAGCCAAGGAGCGCTGCGACTATCTGATCGTCGGCGTCAGCACAGATGAAGTTGTGGAGAGCTACAAACACAGGGCGCCGATCATTCCCTTTGAGGAGAGGATCGCGATCGTCCGCGAACTTCGCTGCGTGGACCAGGCTGTCCCCCAGGTGTCAATGGATAAGATGGAGGCATGGAAAAAATATCATTTCGACGCTCTCTTTCACGGTTCCGACTGGAAGGGTTCCGACATGTACAACAACATGATCGAGCAGTTCTCCAAAGTCGGTGTTGATGTCGTATTTCTGCCTCACACAGAAGGTGTGTCCTCGACGCTTCTGTCCGAAGTGCTGTACACACTCAAGGAAGAATCGGAAGACGAATGATCTGAAAAAGACCGCAGAAGGGTTTCTTTGCTTTTTCATGCTGTACAGGAGGTTGATTTGAAAAAGGAAACACTGGACAAACTTCACCGTTTTGAACTGGAAATACTTGACGAGATCGACCGTGTCTGTCATGAGAATAATCTCCGGTATTACATTACCGCAGGAACGCTGCTGGGCGCTGTGCGTCACGGAGGCTTCATCCCCTGGGACGACGATCTGGATATCGTCATGCCGCGGACGGATTATGAAAAGTTCCTGAAGATCTGCAATGACAAGATCTCTCCGCGCTTCTACTGCCAGAGCCGGTACAACTGCAATTACCTGACCAACAACTTTGCCAAGGTGCGGGCAAAAAACACTGTGTTCGTGGAGGGATATCTCGATTCCCTTCAGGATCAGACCGACATGGGCATCTTCGTCGATATCTTCCCTCTTGACAACGCCAAAAAGGAGAAAGGGATCCAGCAGGCCCAGAAGTTTCTGGTAGAAAAGTTCACGGTCCTTTATTTCCTGAAATGCGGGCTGCGTCCCGACCTGCCCAAAGCGGCCAGGATCCCGGCCGCTCTCTTCACCCGGAAGGGGCTGTGGCGGATCCGGCACGGTATTGCCACACTCAACAAAAACGACAAGGCAGGCTACTATATCAATCTGGGAAGCAAATACAACATCCGGAAGCAGACGATCGCCAAAAAGCATTTCGGAGAACCGGTCCGTCTGAAGTTTGAAGACCGTGAGTATGACGCTCCCTGTGATTACCTGTATATCCTGGAACACATCTACGGAAAAAATTATATGGAACTCCCTCCTGTCGAAAAGAGGGTCACGCATGATCCCGTCCGTCTCAGCTTCGATCTGACCGGTCCGGACGAGGAACTGAACTAAAGTAAAAAAAGTACCTGACGGCACAGCAGCCGCCGGGTACTTCTTTTTTTATTCATAGTTCTTTATTGCAGGGCTCTTTA
>CAMKEX010000239.1 GCA_946411695.1 uncultured Lachnospiraceae bacterium | reverse complement strand
TGCGAAAAAACCTGATCGACGCAGGAGGTATACCTTGAAGGCGACTTCCTGAGGGCGAGGCAAACCCGTTTTTATCTCAGCGAGAACAGCATATGCTCGTAGGTGGGATAAGGCAGGTATTCGTCGGGAATGATCGCCTCTGCCTGGTCGGTCCAGCTGCGGAGGGTCTCCATCTCGGAGAGGATGGTCTCCTGATAGTAAGCAGCCTGCTCCAGGATATCCCCGATCTTCTCGGCCTTGAGCGTATCTGCCTGCAGTTTGTCGAGCGCCGTGATGATCTGCTCACTGGTCTCATCCAGCTTCTTCAGGATGCGGTTCTCATAGCTGCAGAGGCTGTCCGGCAGCAGTTCTTTTTTCTTCAAAGCCTCGTTGGTAATGTCTTTCATGTAGCGGACCAGTCCGGCGGTGAAGTCCTTGCGGACCATCTCCTGAAGGGTCAGGGACTCGATGTGGATGGTCTTTGCGTAGTTTTCCAGAAGGATATCATAACGGGAGAGGATCTCCTCTTTTGTGAAAATGCTGTGCTTTGTGAAGAGTTCAATACTCTTGTCCGCAATAAAGTGGGGCATGGCATCCGGGAGAGCCTTAAGATCCGCAAGGCCGCGGCGGTGAGCTTCCTCGACCCATTCATCTGTGTAGCCGTTGCCGTTAAAGAGGACCCTCTTGTGCTGCGCCAGCAGATCCTTGAGCATGGTGTGGATGGCGGCATCCAGTTCTGCGGCAGGAACGTCTTTGAGCCTGTCATAAATCTGTGTCAGGATTTCAGCAACAGCGGTGTTGAGCACGATGTTGGGGTTTGCCACGGAGAGGGCGCTGCCCGGCATGCGGAACTCGAACTTGTTGCCGGTAAATGCAAAGGGAGAGGTCCTGTTGCGGTCTGTCGTGTCCCTGGTGATGTGGGGCAGGACATGGGCGCCCATGCCCATCTGGGTCTTTCCCCTGCCCGCAAAGGCAGTGTCGGATTCAATCGACTGCAGGACCTGTTCCAGTTCGTCACCGACGAAAATGGAGATGATCGCCGGCGGCGCCTCGTTTCCTCCAAGGCGGTGGTCATTGCCTGCCGTGGCGACCGAGACGCGGAGCACTTCCTGATATTGGTCCACGGCCGCGATTACCGCCAGTAAAAAGACGAGAAACTGCTGGTTTTCCGCAGGGGTTTTTCCCGGATCCAGGAGGTTTTCTCCGGTATCGGTGCTGATGGACCAGTTGTTGTGCTTGCCGGATCCGTTGATCCCCTCAAAAGGCTTTTCGTGCAGGAGGCAGGCGTAGCCGAACCTGTCGGCGACTTTTTTCATGACCTCCATGGTCAGCTGGTTGTGATCGACTGCGATGTTGGCGGTCTCAAAGACCGGCGCCAGTTCATGCTGGGAGGGAGCGACCTCGTTGTGTTTGGTCTTGGTAGGAACGCCCAGCTCCCAGAGCTCGCGGTCAAGAGCGTGCATGTACTCGGATACCTTGGGCTTGAGGACGCCGAAGTAATGATCTTCCATCTCCTGTCCCTTGGGCGCCGGAGCTCCCATCAGGGTGCGGCCTGTGAGAAGGAGATCTTTTCTCTTTTTATAGAGTTCCTTGTCAATCAGGAAGTATTCCTGCTCGGAACCTACCGTTGTGTCTACATGCGTGACATCGGTATTTCCCAGAAGGTGCAGGACCTTGACGGCTGCGTCGGAGAGTGCCTCCATAGAACGCAGGAGGGGAGTCTTTTTGTCCAGTGCCTCTCCGCCGTAGGAACAGAAGGCTGTCGGGATATACAGAGAGCCGTCCTTGACGAAAGCGGGGGAACTGGGATCCCAGGCTGTATAACCGCGGGCTTCAAAGGTTGCGCGCAGGCCGCCGGACGGAAAACTGGAAGCATCGGGCTCGCCCTTGACCAGTTCCTTACCGGAGAACTCCATGATCACACCGCCGTCCGAGGTCGGAGAGATAAATCCGTCATGCTTTTCCGCTGTCAGCCCGGTCATAGGCTGGAACCAGTGTGTGAAATGCGTCGCACCCTTTTCCAGTGCCCACTCTTTCATTACGGCAGCTACCGTATTTGCCACATCCAGTTCCAGATGCGTGCCCTTTTTGCTGGTCTTGCGGACTGCTTTGTAGACATCCTTGGGAAGGCGCTCCCGCATGACCTTGTCATTAAAGACCATGCTGGCATAGATTTCGGGAACTTTTACATTGCTATCCATCATCTCTTTTTTCCTCCTGATCATACCTGGTTCTGTCCTGGATAACTTGTGCCGGAACAGGTTCCGGGACAAGTACAAAGGCAGATGTGTATGCTGTTTCCTGACAGATCCGTATGCTGTTTCCGGGTAAAAAGAAAAGGCACCTGAAGAGACGGGCTCATGCCGTTTCTTCAAGCGCCTTTGCTTTATGAACTCTTATTATACACACGAAGGTGTATCTGTCAACAGTTTTGTATACAATTATACAAATTTTTTCTTAGGGTTTTGAGCTCTTTTCCGACTGGAGTTCTTCGCTTTTTCACCTTATTCCACGTCCTGAAGGGCGGCAAAGTCTTCTTCGCCGGTGCGGACTTTAACGACGTGGAGGACGTTGTAGACAAAGATCTTGCCGTCGCCGATGTGGCCGGTGTAAAGGGCTTTGCGGGCGGCCTCGATGACCCTGTCCACAGAAATCTTTGCGACGACGACTTCAACTTTGACCTTGGGCAGGAGGGTTGCGTCGACGACGGCGCCTCTGTAGCGCTCGCTGGATCCTCTCTGGATGCCGCAGCCCATGACCTGGGTCATGGTCATACCGGTCACGCCCAGCTCGTTGAGTTTCTGCTTGAGTTCATCAAACTTGTTGAGGCGGCAGATGATGGACAGGCGGTACATGCCGGAATCCGGGATCGCGCCTGCCGGGACAGGCAGACCTTCTGAAGGACCGGCAGGCGAATATCCGGATTCGAGGCCGGAAACAGGTGAAGCTGCAGTACCTGCTGTGATGCCGCTTCCGTCCACGACCTTGACAGCCGCATGAATCTGGGCTGCGGAGGCTTTTCCATACTCGCCCTCTCCCAGGTCCGTGTTCTCGTTGACATCCATGACCATGTTGGTGACGTCGCTGATGGCAAAGCCGGAATAGGCGCTGGTAAGGCCGTGTTCATGCAGGTCCAGTCCATCGATTTCCACCTGAGCAGGGACGCGCAGGCCGATGACGGCATCAATGATCTTGAAGACGATGAACATGATGACCAGAACATAGGCGTCGATGGCCAGGATGCCCAGGGCCTGGACGCCCAGGAGTCTGGCGCCGCCCCCATAGAAGAGGCCCTTCATGACGCCGTCCTCGCCGTTGGAGAAAAGGCCGACCGCGATGGTGCCCCAGATACCGTTGACCATGTGGACGGACACGGCACCGACAGGATCGTCGATCTTAGCGACGTTGTCAAAAAACTCTACGGAAAAGACGACCAGAATACCGGCGATCAGGCCGATCACGAATGCTCCGAAGGGAGTTACGCAGTCACATCCCGCCGTAATGGCCACGAGGCCCGCAAGCGCGGCGTTGAGAGTCATGGAGACGTCCGGTTTTCCGTAGCGCAGCCATGTAAGGAGCATGGTCACAACGGTCGCCACCGCCGCCGCCAGGTTGGTGTTCATAAAGGCCAGGGAGGCGTGGAGGGCATCCGCGCCGTCTGCCATGGAGGCGGTGGATCCGCCGTTGAAGCCGAACCAGCAGAACCAGAGGATGAAGACGCCCAGGGCCACAGCCATCATGTTGTGGCCGGGTATGGCCTTGACTTTTCCCTCCCGGTCATACTTGCCGATACGGGGGCCCAGCATCCAGGCACCCAGACAGGCAATGGCACCGCCTACGTTGTGCACAACGGCACTTCCGGCGAAGTCGTGAAAGCCCAGCCCGGAAAGCCAGCCTCCGCCCCAGGCCCAGTGTCCGCCGATCGGATAGACCAAAAGGGAAATGGCCGCGGAATAGAAGCAGTAGGCCTTGAAATTGGTCCGCTCTGCCATGGAGCCCGAAACAATGGTCGCCGCCGTCGCACAGAAAACCGTCTGGAAAATCACATAACACCAGAGCGGCATGGTCTGCGGCACGACCGTGTTTTCCGCCCCGTAGAGCCCCCGGATCATAGGGTCCAGACGGCCGATCAGCGGAGAGGTGCTGCCGAACATGAGACCGAAGCCGACCAGCCAGTAACAGGGCGTTCCGATACAGAAGTCCATCATGTTTTTCATCAGAATATTGCCCGTGTTCTTGGCCCTGGTCAGACCTGCCTCGCAGAGCGCAAAGCCGGCCTGCATAAAATAGATCAGAGCCGTTGCAATCAATACCCAGGTGACAGTTGATACGTTGTAATCCATAGTGTTTTCCTCACTTTCCGAG
>CAMKEX010000238.1 GCA_946411695.1 uncultured Lachnospiraceae bacterium | reverse complement strand
CCTCCATGACGGAGAAGATGAATGCGCCGGACTTTTCTCCCACCTTCGGAGCCCCGGTGCTGCTGATCGTCTGCAAGCAGGACGGCGGCCACGACATCGACGCCTGCCTCCTGGGGGAGAACATGGTGCTGGCGGCGGAGAGCCTAGGCCTGGGTACCTGCGTCTTGGGGAGCGTCACCATGGCCCTGGGAAATGAGGAGGGCAAGGCCTTCCTGAGAAAGCTGGGCGTGCCGGAGGGCTATTCCGTCGCCTTCGGCATCTCCCTGGGCGAGCCCGCGGAGGCCCCGGCAGCCACGCCCAGAGAGAAGAAATACATCATTATCTGACATAATCGCATATGGACGTAAGGGAATGAGGATCGCGGTCGCTTAGAAAGGACAGTTATGAATAAGTCTGAATTCCGCGAGAAACACAGTGAGCTGATAGAATACAATCAGTGTGCAAAAGCAAAACGCCACCGCAGACGCTCAAGACGTCCACGGTGGCGTCAGTATTTGATATACCGTTTCTTACTCTTTTACCGGATGGATGGTGATGATGTTGTCGTCTATATCATCTGCATGGATGAATGTCGGAGCGGTCCATTTCAGAACGAGTTTCCGATCTCCGTCCTTTGGTCCCGTCCAATAATGATGCCAGTGTCCTCTTCTGGAATGCGGACGTTTGGCACTTCCGGTTCCTTTCTCTGCATCAGGATCAGCCGGAGGTTTTCTCTGTGCCTTCCTTATTGCCGCTCCGATACGGATTCCTACTGAAAATGACTTGACCTCACGCGCTTTGTCTTGGATGGTCATGACCTTTTTGTGCCTTTCGCTGTCAGGGATATGCACTTCAGGAGGGTCTTCTCGGATGTCCGCATTCGACGCGCACAGGTAAAGAACGAACTGAAGGGCTGTGATCACCATTCCCGCGATTTCTGTAACTGGTTTCGCCTCAATTATCGCCGGTTCACCAAGGTTTTCTTTTGTACGCTCAATGGTATCCCAAACGCAATCGTGTATGGTGGAACCGGGCAAAAGATGCATTACCTGGCCAAATGACATCTTGAAGTCGGAGATTACCCATTGAATCCGAAGCTCAATAGTGCCGTGGTTTGTGTCATAGTCTACCCAATAGAAAAAGCCATCTATGTCCTCCACCAGCCCCGGAGCTTTGACGTATATTATCGGATATGGCGGATGAAGCAGCAGATCGGCCGGGAGGATGTCCGTCTCCTCTGTTTCTTTGGCCTGCTCCTCCAAGGTGGCTGTAAGATCTGGGTCAAATGCGAAGATGATTTTGTTTTTCCGCCATAGATAACACGCCGTCAATTCTGGAGCTCCAGCAGCCGCAATATTCTCAGATTCCCCGGTTTCAACCAGATAGGTAAAAGCAGCGTTGATAGGAAGTTCGCAATAAGCTGGCCAGTCGACTTGACCTTCAGGCTTTGCGTCTTTCAGATAATCGAGCGTTTCGTAGCACCCGGGCAGCATTTTGGGCCATAAGCGAACCAGTTTCAATGGAGTTTCCTTGTCTTTCATGCGAAATCTTCCCTTCGCTTTGGCAGTTCAGAATCTGAAATTCAACCTTAGATGAGATAGCCCGCTGGGGAGTGCTCCTCAGCGGGCCATTTTCACTTTTTCTTCAGAAATTCGAGGACTTCTTCAACAGTTTTGCCACTGTCAGCAACTGCTTTCATGAGTTTCTCTTTATCCTCAGCGGCTTTCTTCTCTGCCGCGACCTTCAGAGCTTGTTCTTTTGCCTTGACCAGTTTTTTCAGTTCAACTTTCTTGGCCTTAGCTTTGGCGGTAAGATCGGCAAGCTCCTTTTCGACTTCTGCTATTTTTTCCTCAATATTCTCCGGAATAATGGTCTTCTTTCCTCTGGGCATGGTCGAAAGCCTCCTTCAGTAATCGTGTATCAATTATACTACATGAATTATGAGCAATCAAGGCTTAGAAAGGCAAATAACACGACAGAGGAACTGCGACGTGCAGTTCCTCTTAATTATGACCGGGATCGGTATTGGTAGTCAAGTCACAAGAGCGTGGCGACTACCCTTCAACGCTTCTGGCCTGACTTTCTGTGGATGCAGACGGAAGTCAGCAGTGAATAAAAACAGCCAAAGAGATGCCAATAAAAGGGCTGGCATCTCTTTGGCTGTTGTGATATGATATATCATGAAAAGACTCTAGTTGATTGGCCAGCCAAGCGCAATATTAGCCTAATTGCAAGCCTAACTGGGAAGGTTTTTGTTGGTAGTTGAAGGGAAGAGGCAAAAACCGAAAAGCTTGGAAAGCGTTGATACATAAGGCTTTGTGGCACTTTGGGAGAAGGCGTTGCGAAGTCATCAACGAGTTCGAATCCCTCCTTCTCCGCCACGGGAACCCCTGAAACTGCAACGGTTTCAGGGGTTTCCTTCTGTCTGTCGGCCTTTATTCGGCCTTTATCGCTTTACGGGTCAAGAACATCCCGGATATACCGTTCCATCCGGTCGGCAGACTGCTGACGCATCCGCCGGGAGGCATGACCATAGACGTCCAGAGTAAAACTGGCGGTGGTATGACCCAGATTGGATTGCACGGTCTTGATATCGTCCCCGCTTTCAATGGCGGCCACGGCATAGCTGTGGCGCAAATCATGAAAGCGGGCATTTTCATAACCGAGGGACCGGGCGATGTCCTTGAAATCCTTATAAACGGTGACGTGGACGAGGTGCCCGCCAAGTGCGTTGGTGAAAACCAGCCTTGATGGATTGCTCCAGGCTTCCCCGGCGATCATGCGATCCGCCTCCTGTTGCTCCAGTCTGGCGCGCAGAAGCTGGATGACGTACGGCGCGACGGTGATGTACCTTGCTCTTCCGGTCTTGGTCGGCGCAAGGATATACTCTCCGCCCACCTTTCGCGTTTTCGTCAGCTGTTTGTTGATATACAGCGAACAGCGCTCAAAATCCACGCAGTCCCAGGTCAGGCCGAGGACCTCTCCCTGGCGCAGACCTGTGAAGACGGTGACCGTATAAAGCGTCTCATAGCGGTGTCCCCGAAGGGCTGCGAGGAACTTCCGAATGTCGTCCTGCTCCAGAGGCTCGATCTCTTTCTTATAGACCTTCGGCAGATCGCAGGCTTCCGTCGGATTGTATTTCAGTTCCCCGATCCGTACCGCCTGACCCAGCGCCTTATGCAGCACGCCGTTGATGTTCTTGATGGATTTGGGGGACATCCCCTGCTCCAGCAGCCGGTTATAAAACCGCTGGATCTGTAGCGTGGTCAGCGTGGATAACCGGATCGAACCCAAGGCAGGCTTGATGTGAACCTTGCAGGTGGAACGGTAGGAATCCTCCGTGTAGGGCTTCACCGAATGAGACACATAGGTGTCCAGCCAAACGTCCAGCCACTGCCCGAGGGTCTGTTTGGAAGGCGCCACATAGCTCCCCTGATTGATGTCGTTCAGCTTTTCGATCAGTTTCTGTGCGACTTCCTTTTGCGTGTGACCTGTGACGGAATGCTGCAGCCCGGTGGCGGGATCGGTATAGCGCCCCTGCCAGTAGGAGTATTCTTTCCCATTGTTGGTCTTGGTCGTTTTCCGTATGGAGCCGGTGCCCTTGGCAGCCCGGCCCGATTGCTTGGTACGCGGCATTTTTCCTCCTTTCCGCCGCGAAGGATAAACATACCATGGGTATACAATATCATTCTGGGCAGCTCAAAGCAAAGGGTTTAGCGAGGGTCTCCCTGAAGGAAGTCCTTCAAGGCGTCTCTGGGGATCCGGATCTGATTTCCGATCCGAATGCTGCGGATCTGGCCGGAGCGGACCAGCGCGTAGGCAGAGTTCCGTCCGATCCCCAGAACGGACATCAGATCGTCCACGCAAAGCGCAAGCGGCAGATTTTCATACTTATTCTCTCTTTTCATTTCTGTTCTCCTTCTCTGTCCTTCCCGGAGACGGTATGCGTCTCCGGGAAACTGTTGTTCTAATCAAATTGCGGATTCGTCCAGCATGAATCCCTTGAACAGCGTTCCGTCATGCAGCAGGAACAGACCTCTGGCGTGCTTCGGGATCTTGTCCGCGGCGGCGGTGCTGTCCAGGATGATCTGGGACAGCACATTGTCCGCCCTGCCGCAGATGCGGCAGTTGATGTTGTTCCGGATCTGGCCCGACAGGATGTTGGCGTCGGGGCGCTGGGTTGCCAGGATCAGGTGGATGCCGAATGCCCGGCCCTGCCTGGCGATCAGCGACAGTCTGCTCTCGATTCTGGCAACCAGTTCCTTCTGCTCTTTCGTGAGGCCGGTCTTGTCCAGCATCTCCGCGATCTCATCGCAGGCAAGGATATACCGGGGCAACGGTTTCTTCTGGCCGTGGTTGTACTCGTCCAGATTCGCAGCGCCGGTGTCGCTGAACAAGCGCTTCC
>CAMKEX010000237.1 GCA_946411695.1 uncultured Lachnospiraceae bacterium | reverse complement strand
ATCAACGAACCTTCGCACACCTTTAACGAATATCTTCTGATCCCGGGATTTTCATCCTGTGAATGCATGCCGGCAAACGTATCATTGAAAACTCCCCTCGTGAAATATAATAAGGGAGAGAAGCCTGCGATCGAGCTGACCATCCCCATGGTATCTGCAATCATGCAGTCCGTATCCGGAGACCGCCTTGCAGTGGCGCTTGCCCAGAGCGGCGGTGTTTCCTTTATATATGGTTCACAGACGATCGAGAGTGAGGCAGCTATGGTCAGGCGGGCCAAGGGCTACAAGGCGGGATTTGTTCCCAGTGATTCCAACATCTGCCCCAGCGCCACACTCGCGGACATTCTCGCTCTGAAAGAAAAGACCGGACACTCTACTGTAGCAGTCACGGAAGACGGCACATCCAGAGGAAAGTTCGTCGGCATCGTCACCAGCCGCGATTACCGTATCAGCCGCATGCCTCTCGACACAAAGGTGGAGACATTTATGACACCCATCGAGAAGATTGTCCACGGCTGGGAGGGTATGACCTTAAGTGAAGCAAACGATATGCTCTGGGACAACAAGATCAATGCCCTTCCTGTGATCAGCAGGGACGGACGTCTTGTCTCCTTTGTCTTCCGCAAGGACTACGACGCGCACAAGGAAAACCCCGGTGAGATGCTCGATGCCAACAAGCGCTATGTCGTTGGCGCCGGTATCAATACAAGAGACTACGCGGAGCGTGTTCCCGCCCTGGTCGAGGCCGGTGCAGACGTCCTCTGCATCGACTCCTCCGAAGGCTTCTCCGAGTGGCAGAAGCTGACTCTCGGCTGGATCCGTGAAAAATACGGCGACACAGTCAAGGTCGGCGCAGGCAATGTTGTCGATAAGGAAGGCTTCCTCTTCCTGGCTGAGTGCGGCGCGGACTTCATCAAGGTCGGTATCGGCGGCGGTTCCATCTGCATCACCCGCGAGACCAAGGGTATCGGCCGCGGCCAGGCGACTGCTCTGATCGAGGTCTGCAAGGCCCGCGATGAGTATTATGAAAAGACCGGCGTCTACATCCCTGTCTGCTCCGACGGCGGGATCGTCTATGACCACCACATTGCGCTGGCTCTGGCCATGGGTGCAGATTTCGTCATGCTGGGCCGCTACTTCGCCCGTTTTGACGAGAGCCCGACCGAGAAGCTCCTGGTAGGCGGCACCTTCGTCAAGGAGTACTGGGGCGAAGGCTCCAACCGTGCCCGCAACTGGCAGCGCTATGACCTGGGCGGCGATAAGAAGCTCACCTTTGAAGAAGGCGTTGATTCCTATGTCCCTTACGCAGGTCCTCTGAAAGAGAACGTGGCCAAGACCATCCTCAAGGTCAAGTCCACCATGTGCAACTGCGGTGCGCTCACCATCCCCGAGTTCCAGGAGAAAGCCAAGCTTACTCTCGTCTCCGCGACCAGTATTGTCGAGGGCGGCGCCCACGATGTCATCCAGAGAGAGAGCAGAGGAACAGAGAAATAAGGCTTTGCTTTTCTGATTGCAGCAGAACCGGGAACAGTAACCAGCAGCAGTACCAGTGAAAATAACACAAAATACACAGATTGTATGTTTTATTTTCACTGCTCTGACAGTATAATAAGCATGCAGAGAGGTCTGCGGACCCTGTTTACAATCAAATAGTTCGTGCAGAGTAGGCTGCGGAGCGTTAAGTGCCTGGCGGACAGGGAGTTGCCGCCGGGACGAAAAGGAGAGTTTCGGGAATGTTCTCCTTGCGGTTCCGCTGCCGCATCCCGCTGCTACGTCTCAAGCGTACAAAACGCCTCCGATGTAGTAATGGAGAAAAACTGCAAAGGAGGTGTTTTTATGTTGAAAAACAGATCTGATATTTTTGCACCGCTCCGCGACGTGCGTGTGATGACCAGTGCAGCCCTTCTTTCCGCCATTGCCATTATCCTTGGATTTTTCAAGATTCCGGTGACACAGGTGATTGAGATCCGGTTTGCCATGCTTCCCATCGCTGTTTCGGGATGTCTGTTCGGACCGGTCGTCGGCGGGATCGTGGGCATGGTCGCGGATATCGGCGGCTATCTTGTCAAGCCCACCGGGCCTTTTTTTCCGGGCTTCACGATCACTTCCATGGTGTCAGGCGTGATTTTCGGATTCATGCTCTACAGACAGAAGCCCGCTCCTATGCGCATTCTGATGAGTCAGATCGTCTATACGATCATCTGCGGGGTGCTGCTCAACAGCCTCTGGCTGTCCATGCTGTACGGAAACGGCTTTATCCCCGTCCTGACGGCAAGATTTGTAAAGGAAATCATCATGATCCCGATCAATACCATTATGCTGGTGACGATTATGGAGCCCGTCAAGAGGTTCCGCAGAGCCGGCGCCGGGATCGGATCGGAGGATTGACACCGATAATAACTGATCTGTCCCCGGCAATTACGGCATTTAGGTGATGCAGACGGCTGCCGGGGCAGTCTTTTTCTGACAAGTAAAAAATAACAGGTGATAAACATTGGGTAAAATCATACAGCAGTTCCTGAAATTCGGCGTAGTGGGTGCACTGTGCTTTGTGATCGACACGGGACTGTATACAATCTGCAACTTTATCGGAATCCCCTACCTTATCTCGGGTGTGATCGGCTTTTCCGTCTCTGTCGTCGTCAACTACCTGCTCAGCATGAAATATGTCTTTGTGCGCAGGGATGATCTCTCCAGAAAAAAGGAATTTACGATCTATCTGATCCTGAGCATCATCGGTCTGGGACTCAATGAGCTGATCCTCTATGTCTGTGTAGACCTGATCTACGGGAACTGGACACAGCTGCAGGCGCTGATGCACCCGCGTGCGGCAGAGATCCTGGCCAAGATCGGTGCGACCGGCATTGTCATGGTCTATAATTTTATTACCCGAAAGATCTTTATGGAAAAAAAGGATTAACAGAAAGAACATGGGCGGGAAGCTGCCCGCTGCGCAGGAAAACCGGTGACAGGACATTCCGGGAGATTTGTTCCGGACTGTCTGTCCCGGCTTTTTCGGCGCTTGAAAAGTGGACTGGACGAAAACTATCAAATTGGCACTTTTTATAAGGCCAGTCGATGCTATACTACACACTATCAACTATTATTTCTATGGAGGCGTGTCATGAATGGAATTACAGCCGAAAAAAAGAGAAATGTGACATTGAGAGAAACGAATAAGGTCAAATGGATCACGATGACAGCGATCTTTATGGGAATGAATATTGCTCTGTGCGCTTTCGGAATCCCTGTTCCGGGAGGACATCTGTATCTGAACGATGTACTGATCTGCACAGCATCGCTGCTGCTGGACCCTGTCGGAGCTTTTATTGTGGGGGGCATAGGCGCTTTTCTGGGCGATTTTATCTTTTATCCCCTCCCCATGTTTGTATCGCTGGCTGCCCACGGCCTTCAGGCTGCAGCGATCTCGATCCTGTTCAGAAACCTGTTTCCGCATCACCGCAGGCTTGCCGCAGCGATCAGTCTTGTGATCGGTGCCGTGATCATGGTCACCCTCTATACCCTTGGCAAGATCTATGTCTACAGCACCTTTGAATACGCGATGATCAAACTGCCCTATGAGATCGCGCAGGCACTGCTCGGGATCATCGGTTCACTTGCCCTTTGCTTCCGCGGCGGACTGCTGGACTCTTTCCGCAGAATCATGCAGGACTGAATTTGCTGAGGCATTCTATTTACAAGTCTTCAAGGCAAAAGACGATGACATCATTTTGAAGGAGGACGATCATGGAACTTGTTCATGTACAGGGAGAGGAACTGGAGGAAATCCGGAGACAGGCCTATCAGGCCGCCTCGGAGGTGTGTGAGGGCGCAAAGCTCCGGGAGGGAGACCTCTTCGTGGTCGGATGCTCGACCAGCGAAGTGCTGGGAGAGAAGATCGGTACACATTCCAGCCTGGATGCGGCGGGAGCTCTTTTCGCGGGGATTTATCAGGCGCTTCAGGAGCGGGGCGTTTTTCTTGCCGCCCAGTGCTGCGAGCATCTTGGCAGGGCTCTGATCGTAGAACGCGAGGCATGTATCCGCTACCGCCTCGAGGAAGTGAATGTGATTCCCCAGCCCAAGGCGGGCGGTTCCTTCGGAACCACTGCCTACAGGAGCTTTCGCGATCCTGTTGCGGTGGAATCGCTGCAGCAGCAGGCATCTGCAGGTATTGATATCGGCGGAACACTGATCGGCATGCATATCCGCCCTGTCGTCGTGCCCCTGCGCATTTCTCTCCGGAAAATCGGTGAGGCTTCCATCATCTGTGCCCGCCGCCGGCCGAAGTTCGTCGGAGGAAGTCGTGCGGTCTATAACGAGGAGCTCCTGTGAAGGAGGAAAAAATGAGTGATTATATCAGACTTCCCCACAGCATCAAGCGAAAAGACGAAAACGGAAAGATTCTGGCGGAGATCACCTTTCCGGAG
>CAMKEX010000236.1 GCA_946411695.1 uncultured Lachnospiraceae bacterium | reverse complement strand
CAAAATAATTGTGCTTTCAAGGGGAACAAAA
Source organism: uncultured Lachnospiraceae bacterium (assembly GCA_946411695.1). GTDB lineage: Bacteria > Bacillota > Clostridia > Lachnospirales > Lachnospiraceae > CAG-791. The sequence goes on along the minus strand of CAMKEX010000236.1, from coordinate 4,452 downwards.
TGAAAAAGGCGACGCCGGCTTTGCATCGCCCGAAACAGGGGAAAGGCCTTTACGGGTGGTGCTTTTGTTTGTATGAAACGCGAGGATCCGAATCCACGACCTGTAAGGGAGCGGGCAAACGAAGGAAGCGTCTCCCCAGTGGGGAGTGCCGCAGGCAAGCGACCTGAGTTTGTTAGCGCGAAACGAGTACAGACGCCGCTCCAAGGCGTCTGTACGACGATTGAGCGAACGGATGAATCCCGCCGGGCTCACTTCCCCGAAGCCAATGAAAACAAACGGGGACAGATGAAGGCGGAGGTGAGGAAAGCTCCATTATTATTTTGCGGGGTAGAAATGTGCAGCAACCTGTGCTATTCTTATCCAGACATAAACTGATTTTTGAGAGAAGAAGTCCGATGCTTCAGCATAACGTGGAGATGGATTTAAAGATGCGCCTGCCTGAGAGCGGCCAGCACAGGACGGAGGCTGCAGAAAAGCCCGGTGTATCTCTTTCCTTTATAAACCGTATCATCAAAGGCCGGGAGCAGATTGTGAATAAGACGTTTGTAAAGATGATGGATGAGCTTAGCTGGTTTTGCTGTTTTCCCGGCAGAAAGGAAGGATACTGTGTTTGACAAAGAAAACCTGAGACAGATAAGCATCGAAGGCTGTAAGATGATAGGAAGCGGGGCTCATAGCAAGGTTTACAGGATCGCTCCCGATGAGATCGTCAAAGTCTACAGAGAGGATATACCGTTCTCAAAAATTCAACTGGAAAAGGAAAAATCAAGAAGGGCCCTTATTCTCGGCCTCCCGACGGCCATTTCCTTCGATATAGTGAAGGTCGGCAGCTGCTACGGTGCTGTATATGAGTTGATCGATGCTGAGTCCACAGCCGGGTTCATAGGCAGGAGCAGGGAGAATCTGGACAGGTATATCTCGATGTCTGTAGAGCTTCTTAAATACATTCACTCGATTAAAGCAGAAGGAGCAGAGATTAATGACATGAAGGCCGACCATCTGGAATGGGTCGAAAATGTAAGGGATTTGCTGGGGGATGAAAAGGCTGGTAAACTTAAGCGCATGATAGAAGAAGTTCCGGATTCCGGAACCCTTCTCCACGGTGATTATCATATGAAAAATATCATAATCTGCAAGGGTGAACCCATGCTCATAGATATGGATACCCTGTGCTTTGGTGATCCCTGCTTTGACCTTGCCACGATATCAAACTCTTATTATACGTTCCCGAAGATGGCATCTGATGCCGCAACCTCATTCCTGGGCATTTCGGTGGAGGATGCCAGGTACATATGGGAGCAGACACTTTCCCGCTATTATTCCGAAATGAATAAAAAGGAGCTGGCGGAAAAAGACAGGATATGCCGTATCCTTGGCTGCCTCCGTATCCTCGACTTCGGTAAAAGAGGTGGAGATCCTGTGCATAAGGAATTGATCATTGCCAAAGGTCTTGAATTCATCTCATCCCTTCTTTGCGAACCGTATCACCAAGGGATGTGAACAAGCCTTTTATAAAGATGATGGATGAGCTTGGCTATGACGTGGAGCTGACTTCCGGGAAAAAGCAAGGGAAATCGGGCGACGAGTGATGTCAGGCGAGATCTTTATTAGCTTAGAATTGGGGTTGATTGGATGAAGAAATACGCAAAGCTATTGAATATATTGACAATCGTATTGGCAGCATTGCTCATTTTTGCTGTCTGTTCTTCGGCCTCCCCTGCAGATGGGTCGGATGGGAGTGTGTTCTCAGGTAATTCGGACATAGCTGCCAAAGGACCCAAAGCATCCGCATCGGATGATTCCGTGCGCAGTGCGGTGAACTTCGATCATGAACTGGATTCCTATGAGCCCCATAAAGACTATTACAATTTCTATTTTACGTACAAAACTGTGCACCCTTGGTGGGATGCTGTAGCGCTTGGGATGGAAGAAGCCCAGAGACAATATCTGGATAAGGGAATAACAATCAGCTACGAGTACATGGCACCGGAAGGGGCGTCCGCTGAGGATCAGACCAAAAGACTGCTTATGGCACAACAAAAGGACTACGATGTTATCGGCGTAGATGTCGCAGATGAGGAGATCATATCCCCCCTTCTGGATAAGATGGTGGATTCAGGGATAAAAGTCATGACTTTCTCAAGCTCTGATGCCGCTGATGGCTGCAAAAGACTTGCCTATGTCGGCAATACGCATAATTATCAGGATGGCGCAGATCTGACAGAAGCACTCTGTGAAAAGCTGGGATACAAAGGAAAGGTTGCGATTCTTGTAGGAAGTGTTGGAGCCCCCTGCCATGAAGACCGGGCAAGAGGAGCCAGGGACACCATTGCTAAATACGGAGATATGGAGATCGTTGCGACAGAGTATGATATGGATTCCGTAGATCTGGCTTATGATCTTACTAAGCAGATTCTGAATGATTGCCCGGACCTTGACGGTATTATTTGCTGTAACATGAGTAATCCCGTCGGTGCTGCCAGAGCGATCAAGGAGACGAAAAGCAATGCTGTTATTGTAGGCATGGATCACGATGAGGAAGCACTGCACTATTTGAATGACGGCGTAATCTATTGCCTGGGCGTCCAGGATTGTTATTCGATTGGTTTTGACACGATTCAAACTGCCGTTAAAATTGCGGACGGCAATCCTGCCGGTGAATTGTTTCCGGAAAAGACAGATGAGATTACTACAGTTATCTATCAGAAAGACGCGGCTATGATGCTTGAGCTGCTGTATGGTGATATATAATGACACAGAAGAAAAAGATAACGGATAAAACACTTGTATTGACAGCGATCATAGGCAGCTTACTGATCATGGCAATGGTGATTGCCAATACACTATGGGTCTCAAAACAGAGCAGCGATGCGACAAACGAGGCAGTTTCCGCAGTCAGCTCCTTTTACCTTGAGGCAATGGCAGATCGCCGCGCGAAGATTATCACAAACCTGATCAACAACAACTTCGATGAGATGGAGAAAGCGGTCGATTATATTGATCATGAAAAGATCGATTCGCAGGAAGAATTACGGGACACAATCGGGAGGATCAAATCATTACTGGGGCTTAGTCGATTTGCATTGGTAGACAATGACAATATCGTGTATACACGATACACGACTTATACCGGGAGAACCAGACATGCATTCCTGTCCGAAGAGGTCATAAAAAGCCGGACCATCAGCACAGTTTCTCTTTATGGATCTTCCAAACAGCTGTGTCTGGCCATCCCGACACCTGACCTCTCCATTATGGGAAAGCCTTTTAAGGCTTGCTTTGTTCAATTAGATATCAAAGATATTGTTGACCTGCTGGCATTTGACGATCAGGGAAGAACTCATTTTGCCCTGTACTCAAAAAACGGAGGGAATCTGTCCGGCACTGAACTGGGGCCTATTATCTCGGATCATAATCTTTTTGATGCAATTAAGGGTATTGTATCGGAGGATGTCTTAAAGGAAAACCATGAGAATTTTGAAAACAAAGCAGAGGGAAGCATGACGTTTGCCTCCGGTGAAGCGGAAGAAACACTGTGCTATGTTCCGATTCAGGGCACGGGCTGGGAGATGGCAGTCCTGATTCGCGGGAATGTTATTCAGGATCAAATCCGGGACATCAGTGCAAAAAACCTTGCTGCAAGCAGAAATCAGGTTATCTTCACATTGGTGTCCGTGCTGCTGCTTGCCGCAGTTCTCTTAGTCCAAAGCAGAATAATATCCAAAGATAAGCTCGAAGTAGAGAAGGAAACCAGCAGAACTTTTCATAATATGGCGAACACAGATTCGCTGACAGGTGTGAGAAATAAACACGCCTATTCTGAAAATGAAATAGCCATCAACCAGAAAATTCAGTCTGGAGAACTTGAAAAGCTGGCTGTTGTCGTGGGCGATATCAATGGCCTTAAATATGTCAATGATACACAGGGACATGCTGCCGGAGATCAGTTAATCAAGGACGCTTGTTCCCTGATCTGCGAGTATTTTACTCATGGGGCAGTATTCAGGGTTGGCGGCGATGAGTTTGTCATCATCCTTCAGGGGAAAGGCTACGATATAATGTCTGAGGTAATAAATAAGTTGAATCGTAAGGTCGAAGAAAACATAAAGGATAACGCTGTAGTCATTTCGATCGGCTACTCCGTGCTGAACCAGGAGGATCAACAGCTGAGCGATGTGTTTGAACGGGCGGATCGGATGATGTATGAACGAAAAAAAGAACTAAAGTCTATGGGTGCACCAACAAGCCGACAGTGAGCAGGATCATGGTGTGGAGCCGCACTGATTGAGGCTGCGTTTCGAATCCTGCCGGGCTCAACAAACAAAGGCACCACCCTTCACGGCAATGTCATTCAGATAAGGATGACGGAAAGAGAACTGGAACTGAAAAAGGTTCCAGTCTCTTTTTTTGTTAAGAAAATTGCAGAAAAGGGTTGACAGAACGGGCAAAATG
>CAMKEX010000235.1 GCA_946411695.1 uncultured Lachnospiraceae bacterium | reverse complement strand
TCGTATCCAGTCTGACCTCCGAGACCGTCGATCCGCCGCACATGGCACAGTGGGCTTATGAAAATGGCCACTGGTGCAGCAAAAGCGGGTCCTACCATTCCATCGTACCCGGAGCGGCAGCAGCCTGGGGTCTCAGTTGCGAGGCGTGTTCACGCGACGATCCGCAGAGGCTGGTAGATGCCTTGGCTTCCGGAAAACTGGTGGTTGCCATTATGGGCCCAGGACACTTTACACGCGGCGGACATTTTATCGTCCTTCGCGGCGTGACTTCCGAAGGAAAGATTCTGGTGGCCGATCCGGTCAGCTACAGCCGGTCAGACGAGGAATGGGACCTGTCCATATTCCTGGAGGAAGCCAGCCAGTATGCGGCGAATCGTTCGCCGTTCTGGATCATTGGAAACTGAGAGGAGATGAAACATATGCTTCTTTTTGCTCTCGGCGCTCTGGCCGGAGGTTTTGTCGGCGTCCTGACCATGTGCCTGTTTACTGTAAGCAGCCAGGCATCACATTTGGATGAACTGGATGAACAGACGTCGGGGGATCTTGGCGCTGCGCCCGGAGCCCCCGACGAACAGAATACAAAGAAATAGAGGATGGAGTAATGGCAAACAAGAATGAAGAACGGGATGTATACTTCATCCCTCCAAACTTCCTGACAGGCGGCCGTCTGTTCGGAGGCAGTATACGGATGCGGAATGCGGTTGAGGCGGGATTCCTCGTTCTCATAACCGGCATTCCGCTTTTTCGTTTGCCCATCCCGCTGATGACCAGGATCATTCTGCTTTGCCTTATCACACTGCCGCTTGGCATCCTGGGCATTGCGGGCTTTGAAGGCGTTTCATTGTCCGAGTTCGCAATGAACTGGGTGAAGTGGCTGTCACATCGCAGGATTCTGTACAGCACGGATACTGAACCAGATATCCGAATCAGGACTGCGAGACGGAAACCTGCGCATAGGACATCACAAACGCAGCGTCATGCACCGCCGCAGGATATGGGAATCAAGGTCAAGACGCGGGAAAGCAGACTCCCGCTTCGGCTGCAGCGGCTGATGAAAACATCCGCTTCCGAGCGTTCCAACTCAGACAGCAGGGCCGGCAAAAAAGCGCAGCAGACAGCCGATGATTTCGTCCCCGTAAAGGACATCCGCAACGGGATCATCGAAACAACAGACGGGCGATACGTCAAAATTCTGGAGGTTGAACCGATCAACTTCCTCCTGCGCAGCGCCAGAGAGCAGAAGAACATCATTCTCTCCTTCGGCAGCTGGATGAAGATATCCCCAGTCAAAGTTCAAATGAAAGTCCTGACGAAAAAGGCAGACATCGGTAAGCATCTGCAGGCAATCGAGAGGGATATGGAAGCGGAGACGAACGAAAAATGTCGCGAGCTTCAGCAGGACTATTACCACCTGATCCAGACGATCGGTTCTCGGGAGGCGATCACGCGCAGATTCCTCCTGATCTTTGAATATGAGGCGGTCAACAACAGGAAGGCGGAGTATACCGAGATAATCTCGACCCTGGAGACGGCAGCGCAGACGGCGAAGCAATACCTTCTCCATTGCGACAACGCCATTGTTTCCCACGATGACGAGGATGCATTCCTGGCAGAGATCCTTTTCACGGTGTTCCAGCGCTCAACGAGCGAAATCAAGTCCCTTGAGGACCGCGTCCGGGAGATTCAAGCGGTTTCTGAAGACGGTCAAAGACCGTTCTGGCTCGGAAAGGCCCTGGCACCAGAAAGCATTGACCTGACACACGGCTCCTACGTCATTATGGACGGTGTTTATCACGCTTATCTCATGGTCCCTTCTGACGGCTATAACTCCAAAGTGACTGCCGGCTGGACAAGCCTTCTGGTAAACGCAGGCGAAGGAATTGACATCGACTTTTTCTTTGAGCGTGAACCGAAGGAGCGTATCCAGGCCAAACTCGGTCAGCAAATCCGAATCAATAGGAGCCGTATCAAGGACGCATCGGACACCAACACGGATTTCGACGACTTTGAAGGAGCGATCCAGTCCGGTTATTTCCTGAAAGAAGGCCTGGCAAATTACGAGGATTTTTACTACATGAACACCCTGGTAACGGTCACTGCAGACACTTTGGAGAATCTGGAATGGCGGATCGCTGAGCTGCGCCGTCTGGTAGTGTCTCAGGACATGGATCTGCGCCTGTGCCGGTTCAATCAGGAACAGGCCCTTCTGTCTATCCTCCCCCTCTGCCGGATCGACAAGCGCATTTTTGAGGGCAGCAAGCGGAATCTTCTTACCTCGGCAGCTGCCAGTGCTTATCCTTTCACCAGTTATGAGATGTCTGATGAAAACGGAATCCTGCTCGGCGTGAACCAGCACAACAACAGTCTCGTGATCGTGGACATCTTCAACAGCCGAACCTATAAGAATGCAAATATGGTTCTGCTCGGCACCAGCGGCGCGGGCAAGACCTTCACGCTTCAGCTGATTGCGCTCAGGATGCGGCGGAAAGGCACACAGGTCTTCATTATCGCGCCTTTGAAGGGGCACGAATTCCTGCGCGCTTGCCGCAACATCGGCGGCGAGTACATCTCCATCAGCCCTGGTTCCCGGCAGTGCATCAATATCATGCAGATCCGGAAACAGGATCTCACGGCAAATGAGATCATCGACGGCGTGGTAAATGACAATTCGATCCTGGCACGAAAGATCCAGCAGCTCCACATCTTCTTCTCCCTGCTCATCCCGGATATAACTCATGAAGAGCGGCAGCTGCTTGACGAAGCATTGATCAAAGCCTATGCGAAAAAAGGGATCACACACAGCAACGACTCCCTCGCTGACCCAGAACACCCGGATCAATACCGGGAGATGCCGCTGCTCGGAGATGTTCATGAGATTCTTATGGAAGCTCCTGACACAAGGCGGATGGGCAATATCCTGAACCGGCTCGTCAACGGCTCCGCCCGCACCTTTAATCAGCAGACGAACGTGAATCTGGACAATCTCTACACCGTTCTGGACATCTCAGAGCTGACTGGGGAACTGCTTCCCGTCGGCATGTTCGTCGCCCTTGACTACGTTTGGGATAAAGCGAAGGAAGACAGAACAAAGGAGAAAGCAATCTTCATTGACGAAGCCTGGGAACTGATCGGCGCGGACGAGGCGAACTCCGCGTCTCCGACCAGCAGCGGAAAAGCTCTTGCCGGCGAGTGGGTTCAGGAGATATTCAAAACGATCCGGGGCTACGGCGGTGCAGCCATTGCCGCCACTCAGGATATCGGCGATCTCGACCGAAGTCGGACGGGAAAAGGCATACTCAACGTCGCCAAAACCAAGATCATCCTGAACCTGGAAGATGATGAGGCAAGACGTGTCCAGGATAATCTGCACCTGACTGATGCTGAGATCACTTCGATCACCCGATTCGAACGCGGCCACGGTCTGATCTCTACGAATTCCAATCACATCACAGTAGCGTTTCAGTCCTCTCCGCTGGAGAAGCAGCTGATCACCACCGACAGACTTGAGTTGACCCAGATCGTTTCCGAGAGGGCAAAGCAATCTACGCATAATGCAGATCAATAGTACACCTAACAATATGCCTCGTTGCATTAGCTCTACGTTATATGTAACAAGGCTTCAGAGGTACACAATGCGTAGACACAGGACTACACAAAGGAGGCGTAAATGTCATTCTCTCAAATTTACAAAGGGCGGGAATTGGCGGTCATCGGCCAGATCCTTTCGATATTCGGCGTTGTGGAGCAGTGCCAGCTTCGGCAGCTTTTCAGCTATATGAGTGACAATGACTACGGCAAGCTCTTCTATGTTCTCAAGCGAGAGGGCCTGGCCTATTTCACATCTGACGGCAGATACGTTTCGACCAGCAGATACTCCGCGAACTATGGAAAGTGCCAGGATTCAGTTCTGACATTCTGGGCGTTCATCCATTTGAGAGATCGGATTCAGGATTTCTGCGCCAGCGATCCGCCTTCTATTCTCACTTTTGCCACGGAGGACAAGAATTGCGACCTGATACCCGGAAGTCCGGCAAACATGGCCGCGATCAATATTCAGGCTGACAACATGCCGGAAAACAATCTCAGATTCATCGTGGTAAAAAACCTGCGGGATGCAGAAGATCTGCTTCCAAGGTACGAAAACGACTACCTTATGCTGGTTGCTCCTGATGGCAAAGCAAACTATTACCCGATATGAAGGAGGAAATATGGAAAACCCCAAATACATCGACCTTATGCGTCGGACCGCTTCAGATTACGACGGTGTCAGTCAGGAACTGTTCAAAGTCGCTCACAATTTTGAAACGGTAAGCCGGTACAATCCGCAGAACAAGTTGCTCAGCCTTTGCCGGATCGCTGAGTCGAGTACAGTACAGCTGCGAAACCTGACAGCGCGCACGGTGATAGGTGAAAGAGCCCTGTTTTATGCGGAAACTGCACAAATCCTTGGCGTCAAGGTGGAGGAATTCCACGACTGGATCAAGATCTCCGTTCCGGCCATATTGCCCAAACGCAATCAGCGTGACAACCAGGCTTTTCTTGTCAGGCCGCTGCGTCAGGCAC
>CAMKEX010000234.1 GCA_946411695.1 uncultured Lachnospiraceae bacterium | reverse complement strand
ACACTGCGCGAAGCGGTCGAGGTCCTCACAGCCAAGTAATGAATCTATGAATTTCATAAAGGGACTTGAAAACTATTTACAGAAAGGGAGTACAAAATGATTAATGGATTAAGCGGACAGAGAATGCTGCTCGCTCTGGCGATCGGCATTATTCTTCTGATCATCATGGTTTTGAAAACAAAGATCCAGGCCTTCCTGGCTCTGATCACCACGACGGTACTGGTCGGTGTCATCGGCGGCATGCCGCTCCTGAACATCACTCTGGAAGACGGAAAGACTTTCGGTATCATCAATTCGATCACCTCGGGCTTCGGCGGCACGCTGGGAAGCATCGGTATCATCATCGGCTTCGGCGTCATGATGGGACAGATCTTCGAAGTTACCGGCGCGGCAAAGCGAATGGCCTACACCTTCCTCAAGCTGTTCGGCAAGGGACGTGAAGAAGAGGCCCTGGCATTCACAGGTTTCCTGGTATCCATCCCGATCTTCTGTGATTCCGGTTTCGTCGTCCTCGCACCCATCGCCAAGGCTCTTTCCAAGGCGACCAAGAAGTCTGTCATCGCTCTGGGCGTCTCCCTGGCAGCAGGCCTCGTCATCACCCACTCCCTGGTTCCGCCCACACCCGGTCCCCTGGGCGTCTGCGGTATCTTCGGAATCGATGTCGGTTTCTTCATCCTTCTCGCGATCGTTCTGGCACTGCCCATGGCCATCGCCTGCATCGTCTACGCACGCCTTGTCCTTGCAAAGAAGTATTACTGGCTTCTGGATGAAAATGATGAGCCTCATGAGGCTCCTTACCAGAAACCCGATTATGAAGGCGCTTTCAGCATGGATATGACCGGTGTTCCCGGAACACTCGAGTCCTTCATGCCCCTGATCCTGCCCATCATCCTGATCCTCATCAACACTGTTGCATCCGCACTCGGCATGAAGACCGGTGTTATGGGTGTCCTGATCTTCCTGGGCCAGCCCATCATCGCAGTCGGCCTCGGCCTGATCGCAGCTATTTTCACACTCGGCAACCGTCTTGACCGTGCTACCGCTCTGGCAGAGATGGAAAAGGGAATGATGTCCGCAGGTATCATCATGCTGGTCACCGGCGGCGGCGGTGCCCTGGGCCAGATCATTAAGGATTCCGGTCTCGGCAACTTCATGGCAGAAGGTCTTTCCCACACTGCCATCCCGATCATCATCCTGCCTCTGGTTATCTCCACTGCAATGCGTTTCATCCAGGGTTCCGGTACTGTTGCCATGACAACAGCCGCCTCCATCTCCGCACCCATCCTGATCGCGGCAGGTGTCAACCCCACACTCGGCGCGATCGCATGCTGCGTCGGCTCCCTCTTCTTCGGTTACTTCAACGATTCCTATTTCTGGGTCGTCAACCGTACAATGGGCGTCAGCGAAGCCAAGGATCAGCTGCAGATCTGGTCTATCACTTCCACCATCGCGTGGGCAGTCGGTGTTGTAGAGATCCTCGTCCTGAGTATCTTCATGCACTGATCACGGTTTTGTCCTCCGTGTTCTTCCGACTTCATAGTTACCTTTTTGCAGAAACGCTGTTGAACTGAGACATCTGACGAAAACAGACTGATCAGAACGGGAACACGCGAGATACAAAATACAGGCACACAGCCTGACGATATGACCAATCCCATGCCCGGCTTATTTTTCGGGCATGGGATATTTGGGAATACGGGCTCATGTGCCGATAAAATTGTTTGTAAGCACAAAGTCTTATCCAGAAATAATAGGAGGCAATATGGCTGCATGTATAGTAGTGGCAGATGATTTGACAGGCGCCAATGCGACCGGTGTGCTTCTGACAAAAATGCAGTATCGGGCAGCAACGATCATGTCTCTGGAAAACAATGATCCGGAAGAAATGCAGGAGTGCGACTGCCTTCTGTATCCGACCGACAGCAGGGGCGTAGATGCCGATACGGCATACAGGAGAGTATTTGAGGCAGCTCAGGCTCTGAAAAACGACAATGTACTTGTTTACGGCAAGAGGATCGATTCCACGCTCAGGGGAAATCTGGGAAGTGAGACAGATGCCATGCTGGACAGCCTGGGAGAGGAATATATCGCAGTGGCAGCTCCCTGCTTTCCTTCTTCCGGAAGGATCGTCATCGGCAATTATATGCTGGTGAACGGCACACCCCTCCACAGGACCAACATCGCTCTGGATCCCAAATGCCCGGTCAGGATTTCCGAAGTGGACAGGCTGTTCCGGGAACAGAGCAAATATCAGGTGACAGCCATCCGCATGGGAGAAATGATGGAGGGCGTGCACGCCCTGGCCCAAAAGATCCGCGTCTGCCATCAGGCGGGCAGCCGCATCATCACTTTTGACTGTGTATCGCAGGAGGATCTGGATCTGATCGCGGACGCCTGCATAGAGAGCGGGGAGAAGATCATCGCTGTGGATCCCGGTGCTTTTACCGCATCTCTGGCCAGAAAGATCATCAAACCCAGGATGGACCGCAGACAGAACCATATCCTGGTCGTCGTGGGCAGTGTAAACTCCAGCACCACTGCACAGCTGGAGGAATTCTGGCTGACACAGGAAGTCAACAACGTGATGGTCAGGACCCGGGAACTTCTCGAAGGAGAGGAGAGAAGGGAGAAGGAGATCGGCCGTGTTGTCGGCGAGATCCTGAAAGAAGCGGAAAACTATACGACTTCCTCTGTCGTGGGTGACGGTATTTATCTTGAAAACAGAATTGATTTCCGGCCTTATATGGAGAGATACGACTGCTCCATGGAGGAAGTGACGGCTATGATCAACAATTCCCTGGCGGAGATCACAGTCCGCCTTCTTCGGCAGCAGCCCCGTTTCCAGGGCCTGTATGCCTGCGGCGGCGATGTGACACAGGCTCTCTGCGGACACTTCGGCGCAGCGGGACTTGACCTCAAGGATGAAGTCCTGCCCCTGGCCGCCTACGGGCAGTTCAGCGGAGGAGAGTTCGACGGCCTGGATTTTATCACCAAGGGCGGAAGCCAGGGTGACAAGACTGCGCTCAATGTCTGTGTCAATTACCTGAAGGAGAAACTGTTTATCTGATCTGTTCTGAAAAAGACTGCGCGGTTCGGGCGCCGGCATGGTAAAATAAAAAAGCCGAACTATGTACACGCTGTTTTAAAGTTCGTGTACTGTAACGATAAGCCTGACCTCTGCGGAAGCTTGATTCAATGGACATGAAAAACTGTAGATTTATTACGGAGGAATGAAAATGGCAGAGAAAAAACCTATGATTGCAGTACCGATCGGTGATCCCGCCGGTGTAGGCCCCGAGATTGTGGCAAAGGCCTGCGCACTGGAAAAAGTCAATGATGCAGCAGATGTGATCGTCATCGGTGACCGCCGGGTCATGGAAAACGCGATCCGCATCGTGGGCGCTGACCTCAGGATCAATGTTGTCGAAAAACCCGCGGACGGCGATTACCGCCCCGGCATTCTGAACCTGATCGACCTCGACAATATCGACCAGTCCCGGTTCTCCTACGGCGTTGTTCAGGCTATGTGCGGCAAGGCTGCTTTTGCCTACATCAAGAAGAGCATCGAGCTCGCCATGAGCGGCGAGGCGGATGCAGTCGCCACAACACCGATCAACAAGGAAGCTCTGCACGCTGCGGAAGTTCCCTTCATCGGCCACACCGAGATCTTCGGTGCCCTGACCAATACACCCGATCCGCTGACCATGTTCGAGACAAACGGTCTGCGTGTCTTCTTCCTGACCCGCCACAAATCCCTGCGGGCCATGCTGGATGACATTACAAAAGACAATATCAAAGCCTGCGTCAAGGAGTCCCTTGCAGCACTCCGGCGCCTGGGCGTCACTGAGGGAACTATGGCCATTGCCGGCCTCAACCCCCACTGCGGTGAGCACGGCCTTTTCGGCTGGGAGGAAGTCAACGAGATCACTCCCGCTGTGGAAGAGCTCAAGGCGGAAGGTTATCCTGTGACCGGCCCCATCGGCGCGGACTCTGTCTTCCATCAGGCTGCCCTGGGCCGCTACAACAGCGTCCTGTCCCTGTATCATGACCAGGGCCACATCGCGACCAAGACCCTCGACTTTGACCGCACCATCTCCATCACCAACGGTATGCCCATCCTGCGCACTTCCGTGGACCACGGCACAGCCTTCGATATCGCCGGAAAAGGCATCGTCAGCGAGATCAGCATGGCGGAGGCCATTCTGCTCGCAGCCAAGTATGCGCCTTTTTTCGTAAAGGCATGAGCCATGAGCTCTGACCGGAGATTTAGTCAGGGCGCTTGGGAATGATAGATTTCTGCCTCTGAAAAGAAACAGGACAATTGCGTAGTTTGTAAAGAATTTCCTGTTGACAAATCGGCGTAGCGTCCATATAATAGGCTTCGTGTGATTCTTTGAAAGAAGGAGGTGTTAATCATGTCGATCTGCCCTAAAAATAAATCTTCGAAAAGCCACAGAGACAAAAGGAGAGCAAACTGGAAAATGACCGCTCCCACTCTGGTTAAGTGCAGCAAGTGCGGTGCCCTTATGGTTCCCCACAGGGTTTGCGCAAAGTGCGGCTCCTACAACAAGAAGGAGATCATCCAGGTCGA
>CAMKEX010000233.1 GCA_946411695.1 uncultured Lachnospiraceae bacterium | reverse complement strand
CGGGAGGATATTGAAGAGATCTGGAAAAAGTGGACCGGTGCGGACGAATCGGTCAAGACCATGCCCGAGCAGGACTGGCCCGGCAGCAAGGGGACCGTGCAGGTCGCATGCTGCGACACCATGCCGCCCATGAGCTACCGCGGAGAAGGTAATCAGATCATGGGTTTTGACAATGAGATCATCCTGCGCATGGCAGAGCAGCTGGATGTCCATGTCGAATTCAACGGCATGGAGTTTGGCTCGGTCATGCCCTCGGTGGAATCCGGAAAAGCCCTTCTGGGCTGCGGCTCCATCGTGGTCTCCGATGAAAGAAAAGAGGTCGTGGACTTCATCGACTATTATCCCGCCTCCTTTATCCTGATTGTCCGCTCCGCCGCGGCCGCAGAGGCTAACGAAAGCCTGATCACCAGGCTGAAAGGGAGCTTTCACAGGACCTTCCTCAAGGATTCCCGCTACAGAATGGTCCTCTCCGGACTGTGGACAACGATCGTGACCTCTGCCTTTTCCGGCTTTTTCGGCCTCCTTCTGGCCTTTGCACTGGTCTTCCTGCGGCACAGGAACAACCCTGTGGCCAACCGCCTGATCGGGATCTACCGGAGCCTGATCTCCGGAATCCCGGCGGTCGTCATCCTCATGGTCCTCTACTACATTGTCTTTGGAAAAACATCTCTCTCCGCCATCATCGTGGCTGTGATCGGTTTTTCCCTGATCTTCGCTGCCCGCGCCTTCGGCGTCATCTGGAACACACTGGAATCGATCGATCCCGGACAGCGAGAAGCCGCCCTGGCCCTGGGCTACGGAGAGGAGAGGGCCTTTCGGGAGATCATCCTGCCCCAGGCGAGGCGGGGCTTTACCCCCCTCATCGCGGCCCAGTTTACCGCCCTTGTCAAGGAGACCAGTATTGCGGGCTACATCACCGTGGTGGAACTCACCCGCGCAGGCGACCTGATCCGAAGCAGGACCATGGAGGCCTTCTTTCCCCTGCTCTCCATTGCGCTCATCTATTTTGTCCTGATCCGATGCCTGGAAAAGGCGGAGGACCTTCTGCAGAAATACGGCGCGCGCAAACGCCAGGAGAGAAAGATCAAGGGGGTGGACGCATGAGCCTGATCGAAATCAGAAATCTCAGAAAAGAATATTCGCCCGATGTCGTCCCCCTCAGGGGAGTGACTGCGGACATAGAGGCGGGCGAAGTGATCAGCATCATCGGCCCTTCCGGGACCGGCAAATCGACCCTGCTGCGCTGCATCAACCGCCTGGAGACCCCGACCTCCGGCCAGGTGATCGTGGACGGCGTGGACGTCTGCGCCCCGGGCGCCGATCTGGCAAAACTCCGCCGCAGCCTGGGAATGGTCTTCCAGTCCTTCAACCTCTTTCCCCACAAAATGGCGGTGGAAAACATCATGCTCCCCCAGCAGAGCCTTCTGGGCAGATCTGCCCGTGAAGCCTATGAGGAAGCCATGAAACAGCTGGAGAGAGTCGGCCTTGCAGACAAGGCCCGCCAGTATCCGGACGAACTGTCCGGCGGCCAGAAACAGCGCGTCGCCATCGCCAGAGCCCTGGCCATGCATCCTCAGATCCTGCTCTTTGACGAGCCCACCAGTGCCCTGGATCCTACCATGGTATCCGAAGTCCTCTCCGTCATCCGCGACCTGGCAGGCACCGGCCTGACCATGCTGCTCGTGACCCACGAAATGCGCCTGGCAAGACACGTCTCCGACCGCGTTTTTTTCATGAAAGACGGAGAGATCTACGAAGAGGGCAGTCCGGAGCAGATCTTCGAGAATCCCCTGCGGGAGGGAACAAGGAACTTTATCTTCCGCATCCGCAACTGGACCTACACCCTGTCGCCCTCCAGTCGGGACTTCCACGAGATGAACGGATCTCTGGAAAAGTTCTGCAAGGACCAGTTCCTGGGCAGGCGCCAGGCTATGAACTGCCAGCTGGCCGTCGAGGAACTGGCCGTCTCCTTCCTGCTCCCCGCCATAGAGCGCGCAGGGCAGGGCGCCTTCCAACTCACCCTCTTTGCCGGTGAAGAAGGCGCAGAGCGGAAACTCATGATCGACTGCGCCGAATTTCCGGAAGGGAAAAAACTCCTGGAAGACCTCCTGAAAAATATCCCGGCAGACGGCGGGAGCAGCAAGGGCAGCCTCGTCCTGCAGAAAGCGGAGCCTGAAAAAAGCAGGAAAGCTGCAAAAGCCGCAGAAAATGTGACAATCGCAGAAAAGGCAGAATCCGAAGAAAATGCGACAATCGCAGAGAAGGCAGAAGCCGCAGATATTTCCGGAACCAAAAACGACTCCATGGAGGCCGCCTCCGCAGCCATCCTGGAAAATGTGCTCAGACGCCTCCGGGATGAGGGGGAGGACATTGTAGTTTTCAGGATCCTGTAGAAAGGGGGTCACTATGAAGCTTTACCATGCCGGAAAAGAGGAAATCAGGAAGCCGGATCTACACCGGGGAAGAAAAAACGCTGATTTCGGGCAGGGATTCTATCTCACGCCCGACAGGGAATTCGCCTGCAGGTGGGCATATAAAGGATATGCGGTGAATGAATACGAGCTGGATCTTACCGGCTTAAATGTCATCCGTTTTTCCAGGGAAAGGGCCTGGTTTGACTATATTTTCAAAAATCGGCGGTCTGAAGATACCCTGACGGCGGATATTGTGACCGGACCTGTCGCAAATGACACACTCTATGACACCCTCGGGATCATCAGCAGCGGATTCCTGAAACCGGAAGATGCTCTTGCTCTGCTGCAGATCGGTCCTGTATTTACGCAGACAGCAGTAAAGAGCATGAAGGCTTTACAGCAGCTGAGATGGACCGGAGCGCAGAAGGTTATTGACGATTCCTACTACAGAGATCTTGTCAGAAAAGAGGAATCGGAATACCAGGAACAGTTCGCTGCCTACATGCAGAAATTAAGCGATCCCAAAGTGTGACACCCGGGAGGAAGTAAAAATGCACCGAATTGCCGTGATTTCCGATACGCATAATCTCCTTCGCCCCGAGGTGGTCGAGATCATTAAGACCTGCGAGGCCATCGTCCATGCAGGCGATATCTCCACACTCGACATCCTGGACCGCCTGGAAGAACTGAAACCCCTCTACATCGTGCGGGGCAATAACGACAGGGGAGACTGGGCGTCCGACCTGCCCCAGGTCCTCACCTTCGACCTCTTCGGACGCACTGTCTGCATGACCCATATCAAGCGCAACATCCCGCCGGACCACAACGCGGACCTGGTCATCTACGGCCACAGCCACCGCTATTCCTGCATAAAAGACGGAGATGCTGTCGTCCTAAACCCCGGCAGCTGCGGCCCTCGCAGGTTCAATCAGGAAATCACCATGGCCATCCTGACTCTGACAGACGAGGATGACAAGAACGATGAAAAGGCCAAAGAGGACATCCTGGCCCCGGAAATGGCAGAGGGAATCTTCGTCGAGCGGATCGATATCCCCCACGAAACTCCCAACAGTAAAGGCGGCTCAAGGGGCGGGGAGGACATGAAAAATGTTCTGAGGACAACGCTGGGGGTGAGCTCAGGTTCCGGACAAAACCCCGGACAAAACTACGGACAAAGCTCTGGACAAAGTTCCGGACAGAGCAGTCAGGGCGGACCCTTTCGATCAAGCCGCACCTATAAAAGAGCTGTCACCACAGATATAATCCGCAGGGTATGTGAGGACGTGGACCGCGAGAGAACCGTGCAGGAGATTGCTGCCAGACGCAGGATCGACCCGGAACTGGCAGAGCAGATCGTCCGAATGTACCTGACACACCAGAAAGTCACACCGGAGCAGATTATGACCAAGTTGGGGCTGTAAATAGTACGTGATTTAAGCTGGACAAGCGTTTGCAGAAAGAAAACATTCCATCCAGCGACAAGGAGTCTTTCTATGTATGATATTCGCCCGGAATTTTACGATCTCCTGGACACCATGACACTTGGTGAAAAGAAATACCTGATGCAGTATCTTGGTAAGATAATTGAGGAAGAAGAAAATGCTCCTAAAACCTATCTTGAGGAGAATTGGGCAGAAATAAAAAGACTTATCAAAATCATTGATTTGACCCCTTATATCGATGATCAGATTGAATTAGCAGAGATCTGGGGTTTATGTGAAGAGATGATTGGCAGCGGAGAACTTTCGGAGGAAGACTGGAGTGTAAGGGAAAAGATTCTGTACGAAATTATTGAGGAAGAATATTTTGATCACTATGGCTTGAGCGACCCGATTCGTGACCTTCGGCACGCACTTGTTCTGACAAAGGAAGAAGAACTCTTATATGCAGATATGATTTTTGAACACGGTTCGGGATATATGAAGAAGGAAGCAGCAAAGATCTATCTGGAAAACGGAAAACCTGAACAATACTACGTGTATCGGGAAAAATGTCTTGGAAAAGACGGAAGTGTTTATTGGGAATTGATCAAGTATTACAAAGACTTTGACTCGGGAAAAGCTTTCGAACTGGCTGAACTTGCCATGAAAAAGTGCAGAGAGAACCTGACGGAGATCGTTATTTTCCTGTTACAAGACGCTAAAGAAAAAGACGATCATATAAAGTACTGGACAGTGAAAAGTTCATAAGTTCATCAAGCTGTCCTTTTCCTTGAAGAAC
>CAMKEX010000232.1 GCA_946411695.1 uncultured Lachnospiraceae bacterium | reverse complement strand
CCTGCTTCAAGCCCTGCTTGGTATTCAGCAGGAACTTGAACAACAGTAAGCGACAAATGGTTGGTGTGTAGATAGGAATACCGCACCCAACCACTTGACGATTCGACTGCCAAAACTCTCGAGATTTTTGGCAGCGGAGTCGCAAAACTCCGGAAACTCCCGGGACTTTTTCGGTTATTCAGAGAATATCAGGCACTGGCCTTTTTGTTCGGGCCAGATCGGCATCTGGTCTGTAATGGCGGTTCATTAGAAGTGTTCAAACGATATTTCTGAATCAGTACCGTCTTTTCCTTTGCAGCATATGCCTTGAATGCTTCCGACCACGGCATCATGTCCGACAGGAAGCTTCTGTCGTGGTCATCCATGTGGGACGGCATGCTGTCCAGTAGATATTTCAGATAGTAGTAAGGATCAACGCCGTTGGCTTTGGCTGTTTCAACCAGCGTGTAGAGAATGGCCGTGGCTTTCGCTCCGTCAATGGTATTGCAGAACAGCCAGACCTTCCTGGCAGTCGCAAAAGGCCGGATATGGCGTTCACAGGCTCCATTGTCACAGGGAATATGCCCGTCATCCAGGAACCGACGCAGTTCCGGTTCGTGATTCAGCGCGTAGTGGATGCCCTTCTTCATCTTGTCGCTGTATGCCGGATTGTCCGGATCCAGCGTGTGGACAATCTGGAAGTATTCGTCCAGCAACGGACGGACCTTTTCGTTCCTGCGGTTTTTTCGCTCATCGGCAGACAGTTCGCGGAAGCTCTTTTCCAGATCAAAAATCCGGGCCAGCAGCTGGAGCAGCTGGTATTCCGGCATGGCTTTTCGTTCCTCTTCCGGGAGCCTGGCCGCGCCTTTCACGGCGGCAGACAATGCAATCGGCCGGCGGGCATGCATGAGGCAGCCTGCCGGAGTAATCACATCTTCATGTTCTCCGGCAAAAGTGTAATAGCTGCTGAATGCGTCGCTAATCATGGTGCCGACATAATCGTAAAAGTATTCCCGCAGATGGTCCGCCGCTCTTGTCATCTCGTAGGAAAAGATGACGATCGGATTGACATCATCGCACAGTTCGCTGGTCATGTGGATCCACATATAACTGAGCCTTCCGGCTTTCCGTCCATCATGAATCACCTGCAGCGTAGTCTCGTCATTCTGAATATAGCCGCATTTCTTCAGTTCCTGCCACAGCCAGTCATATACCGGGCCAAACAGATTCAACGCAAAATACACAATCCAGTTCGCCATGTCCTGCCGGGACAGTGGGAAATCCTTCATCTGCAGATCCCATTCCTGCCTGTAAAGCGGGATGCCCAGAACAAACTTCTTAAACATAATTGACGCAACGAGGGATGCGGTCGCAATGCTGTAATTCCGCAGAGCATCTCCGAATGGAATGGCAACCAGTTTTCCTTCTGCTCCGACAGCCACAACCGGCGAATGAGTGTATTGCACATAATCCAGTTCAGGAATCCGTTCCACCTTTTTCCGGATATGCCAGGAATAGATGCTCCAGTTGCCTTCTCCAAACATGGTGTCCAGTTTGGCTGTATCCACATCAAAAATATGATCCACCGGCAGTTTATCCAGGTTCATTCCCTGACGCGGTTTCCTGCTTCCCTTTTTCCCAGGCAGGACAATCAGGCCCTCTTTCCTTTTGGGCGGATCAGCAGATTGGCCTTCTTCAGGTTCCTCTGTATCCACTGCATCTTCCGCCAGGGGATCTTCCGGCGTGGCTTCTTCATCCATGTAGATCATCTTCTCAGACTGCCGTCCGAAAACTTTCCGAAGCAATTGAGCATTCAGCTCGCAGACCGTTTTGTGGTCTTTTTTCAGCTGCGTGTTCTCGGCCTGGAGTTTTCTGTTGGATTCCAGAACTTTGTTGTAATCCCTGGTCATTGCCGTGGAAGTATTCCGCATTTCCGTCAGAATGACAGATTGATTCATCTCGTTCTCTTTCATTTGGACGAGTTTCTGAATCAATTGCTCCCGGCTGAGCTTTTGCAGGCTCTGCAGGAATGCTTCCAGTGTGGCTTTCATCGTCTCAGCTCCGTCAGATTACTTTCTTTCCTTGCCCAGAATCGCTGCTGCTCTGGAAATCGTTTCCTCCATCTGCGCGATTCTTTTGTTCAGCTCTGTAATCTGTATCTGCTGCTGACGAATCGTCAGTTCCTGCTGCTGAATCTTTTCAAGATACCCAGCGCTCGCTGCCGCCACCCGTGCTTCCACCTGCACCGGATCTTCCACCGGCCGTTCCTTTTTCTTCCGTCCCCGCTGGCCGGTCGGAATGATTTCCCCGGTCTGCGGATCCAGTTTCCCCAGCAGTTTCCGCTTGGAGCGAGATTGCCCCTTCTCGGCATCCCAGTAGCTGGTGGAATCATATACATACGTGGTATCGGTGTCCTTGTGGTACTGCTTAATGATTGCCATGGCCGCTTTCCCTCCGGTTTCGTTGCTCGTTACAACCTATGCAATTATTATATCACTTGTTGTGACGAGTGTCAATATAAAAGTGACAATTATTTTAAATTTTCTGTCACTTTTTCGCCTTCCATTTTGGAAGAAACCAAAGGAAAAAGCAAGACCCGGCAAGGATCTCGCTATCTGTCACTCACATGAGGGAATACGTGCTATTCTCCGAATCGAGGAATCTACCTGGAAACCGTCCATGAGCCGCAGAAAGGCATTCATATCAATCTGCCGTGCTTCCGTTGAGTCGCGCGGCCATTGGTAGAATCCCCATGAAAGCCGCTTAGTCAAGACCAGATAGCCGTCGCCTTCGAAAAGCAGCCCCTTAATGACGCTGCGGTTGATTCCACAGAACAAAAACAACGTCCCTTCCTCCAGTGCATTGAGCCCGTAATGGTATTGAATCACGGCTGCTAAGCCTGCTGAACCCTTGCGTAGGTCTGTTTTCCCGCAGACCAGGATAACCTTCTTAAAACCAACTCCTTCCCTAAGCATGCCCGATCACCTTCAGCACGGTGGCCAGCGTGGCTTCGCTCACATCGCTTCCTATATACAGATTGTATGGACCAACCTGGATCATAATTTCCGGCGTTATCTGCTTCTGCGGCACAGCAGATTGCACAGTGGAAATCTTTCCACCCGGTTTCTGGGATATTATCGCGGTCATATCGACCAGTTCTGGCACAGCTCCTGCTTGTCGCTTGTCAGAAACCGCTCTGTATTCCGGTACGATTGGATAGCTGGTTTCAACTTCATCCAGAACTTGATCCCGTAATATATTCTGCCAACGATAAAAACTCTTTTCCGATACCCCATGAAGCCGCATCCAGTCGACCTTTTTCATCCCACTGGTGTTGCATGCGGCGATGATCTCCTTCCACCGTTGCGCTCTCAAGCTCATGACCCGACTATCCAAATGTAGCTCACCCCTTCTTCAGGATGAGCCATTTTACCAAGTGATCTGGCTATCTGTATAGAACACCGACCTTTAGACGCTTACGAACAACATATTCAATACCCCTTTTTACATTCTGAATAACGTTCGCGGTATCAAGGCAGCGAACGATATCACCGAGTGTTTTCTGGAAGTCGACACGTGGGGTGTCTTTTTTCAGTTGGAGCGGTTTTTCCCCCGGCGAATAAGGTGTGATTTCTTCTGGCTGAGGCTTCATGGGAAGCTCGCTCATACTGTCACCTCCGTACACAACAGAATAGAATCAAAGATCCCAGTTCTTTTTGTAAACACCAATCAGTTCTTCCTGTCGAGCCTTAACGATTTCAGGCTTCCATTCCGTGTAAAGAAGCACTTGGGTCGTAAGGGCAAACGCAGCAACTCCAGCTTTTCCTCTGAAGTACTTTTCCTTCTTCAAATTGAAATCATAATTCTGTGCCTGAGAATTTGTCCGTTTTGCCAGCGGCAGAAGGTTCCCGATTTTATGTACCCACTCGGCTCGCTTATCTGGATCGGGCCACCATTCTTCCCACTGACTGCCCGCACTTACCGTCTGCGGCAGCACATGCTCGATCGTCAAGATTTTTGAATCATAGGTTGCAGATCCGTCAGAGACAAAGGAATCCAGACGCAGAATCAGGTAATTGCGCTTATTTGAAACCATCTTGTACATATCTGAATTCAACCTGTCAAGGAATTCTTTAATCTCTTCCTGCGTCAGCTCAATGGAGTTGCCGAAGCTGCCGTCATCAGCCATGTTTTCCAAATCAGAAAGCACTTTTGCATAGCGCTCAATGCGGTGTGTAACATCCCAGGAAGTTGCCCGCATAAAGGCGGCAAGTCTCTCAAGCCTTCGCAAGAACTTATTCATTAATGCCGCATCATCCTTATGCTTAGCGTAAAACAGCATGGCCACCGGAACCCAGTCAGAATTGTCAATGCGATTCAGCCAACGCAAAATATCATTTACTAGATCAGCGCCGGATGTTGATACATATTCGCTATTCTTGACAACACGGTAGGCTTCAGAGAAAGGGCTCAGGATATTATCAATAAAATCGGTGGCATCCCGCTCGGTGATATCCTTGCCGTCCGTATCGGGGAACACCACGCTGTAAAATTCGTCCTGGAGCGCTTTCTTGGCCTTTACCTTGGCGATGATCATCCGAATGTGGCCAAAGAGATCGTTGAAGCCATTACGTCCAACCTCAACCTCCATCTCTTCCCACTTGCCGTTATATTCTTCGTGCCAGGATTCTCGGATGGCTCCTATA
>CAMKEX010000231.1 GCA_946411695.1 uncultured Lachnospiraceae bacterium | reverse complement strand
TAACAATCCGTTTATGATCTGGGGTAAATACAGAAAAAAGCTTTTCAGGTATTACTTACCGGTATCCTTCCAGTTCCATCACACGCAAATGGATGGAGCACATGCAGGCAGGTTTCTGGGAAATCTGCAGAAAGAAATAAACGATTTGAGGAAGCGGTAATGAAAGAACTGGTAGTGTATATCCACGGCAAGGACGGCTGCGCCAGGGAGAGTGAACATTATAAGCCGCTGTTTCCTGAATGTGAAGTCGTTGGCCTGGATTATCAGACCTTTACCCCATGGGAAACCGGGAAGGAAATCCGGGAGGCGGTTACAAAGCTGAATGCCGAATATGACAGCATCATCCTGGTTGCCAACAGTATCGGCGCTTTCTTCAGCATGAATGCCGGGATCAATGCGATGATCCGCCGCGCATACTTCATTTCTCCTGTTGTTGATATGGAGAAGCTGATCCTTTACATGATGTCTTGGGCTGGTGTCACGGAGAAGGAGCTGGAAGAGAAAGGCGTGATCCCCACTTCATTCGGCGAAGACCTGTCCTGGAATTACCTGCGTTATGTCCGTGAGCACCCTGTCTGCTGGACTGTCCCGACCAGGATCCTGTATGGCAGCCGGGATAACCTGACATCCTTTGAAACGATAAGTGCGTTTACAAAGACTCATGGCGCTGAATTAACCGTGATGGAAGAGGGGGAGCACTGGTTCCACACGGATGAGCAGATGCGATTTCTGGATAACTGGATCATGAAAGGAAAGCAGGCGTGAAATGAAGCAGGAACTTGTTGCCGGTATCATCCTGGGTGTTATCGGATTAAGTCTGGTGGCAGTGCCGCCGTCAAGGGTGTGGGCACTTACGGAAAAATGGAAAACAAAAGATGGCAGCCAGCCGTCTAAAAGCTATGCGGTGCTCATGAAGGTATTGGGAGCAGTATTCGCATTGGTCGGCGGAATGCTTATTAAATGGGCTGTGAAATAGAAAATACTTCTGGGAGGATAAACCAATGAAGATTCTTGTTTTGAATGGAAGTCCCAAGCGAGACAAAAGCGATACCATGCATATCTCCCGTGCATTTCTGGACGGGATGAAGGAAGCGGCACCGCAGGATATACATATCATACACACCGTCGATCAGCATATCGAATACTGCACAGGCTGCTTTTCCTGCATGCGAAACGGAGGCACCTGCATCCATAATGACGACATGAAAGCCATTCTGGAGGAGATCCTGGAAAGAGATCTTCTGCTGTTCAATTTCCCCCTTTATTGCTATGGAATGCCGGCGTCGCTGAAAGCCCTGATGGACCGCACTCTTCCACTTTCCAATATGGCGATGCAGAAGGTGGGTGACAGGTACGAGCATGTGGGGCAGGCTGATTTCAGCCATTTGAGATACCTCATGATCTGCGGCTGCGGTTTTCCAAACAGCAGGCATAACTTTGAACCGGCGGTCATGCAGTTCAAGCTGTGTTTCCCGGGCAATCACACGATCATCACCGTCCCGGAAAGCCCTATGTTCAATGCGCCGGAAGCGGCAGCCGTGACTGTGCCAAGACTGGAACTGATCAAACAGGCCGGACGGCAGTACGCCGAAAAGGGAGAAATCGAGGCTTCTCTGCTGGCGGAGATCACTTCCCCTATGATTCCCGAGGGCCAGTATGCGGCCATCGTAAACAGCGGCGTGTAACCCGGAAAAATGAAAGCGAGTCTGACCGTATTCTTCGAGGATCCTTTCTGGGTCGGCGTCTTTGAACGTATCGAAGATGGAAAGCTGTCTGTCTGCAAAGTGACCTTCGGAGCGGAGCCAAAAGATTATGATATCCTGGATTTCGTCCTGCGCCACTACTATGAACTGTCTTTCAGCCCGGCCATCGAAACGGAAACCAGGCAGACGGCTGATAATCCGAAAAGAAGACTCCGAAATGCCAGAAAGCATTTGGAGAACACCGGCATAGGTACGAAATCCCAGCAGGCTCTGCAAAGACAGCGGGAGGAAATGAAAACGGAACGCAGGCAGATCAGCCGGGAGGAACGAGAAGCGGAAGCCCGGCGCCGATTTGAAATGAAGCAGACGAAGAAAAAGGAAAAGAGGCGCGGACATTGATCAAAAGAGGTTTAACACATATAACAATCATTCTTTCTGCCATCCTGCTGGTGATATGCCTTCTGCTGTCAGGGTGTGGGGGGAAAAGCACTTTCGACGGCTCCAGGACATCCGATGAGACGGGATTCCGGATGGAATACAGCATTCTGGATAAAGAAGAATCTGCCGAACTGAAGCTGACGAAAGACGATCAAATGCAGGTGCATATTTCACATACCGCGGGAAATGTGGATATGATCGTTGGCCAGAAGGGCGAAGAACCGATATACAAAGGGACTGCGCAGGAGAATGCGGACTTCATTCTGACGATTCCGAAAACAGGCTCCTATCAGATCTCTGTAACAGGCCATCGGGCAAAGGGAGAGGTCTCTTTTACCTGCATTCCATTGAAAGAGGAATGAAGAAGATTTGGCAAATACAATCACGTTCTTCAGAATAGCTGTCAGTATTGTTCTGTTTTTCTGTCCGGTGTTCTCTCCCGCCTTTTATGTGTTTTACATAGCGGCCGGGTTATCTGATATGCTTGACGGATTTGTGGCGAGACAAACAGATACTGTCAGCAAGCTTGGGGCAAGGCTGGATACGATTGCAGACTTTGCGTTTGTGGTTATATGCCTGATCAAATTGCTTCCAGTCCTGCATATTCCCGCATGGCTGTACGCTTGGATCGGAATCATTGCCCTTATAAAGGTTGTGAATATCATTTTCGGATATGCCGTACAGAAGAAGCTTGTGGCTGTTCATTCGGGTATGAACAAAGCGACCGGAGCGATGCTGTTTCTAATGCCGCTGACGATTCCCGCTGTTGGGCTGAAATACTCTGCGGTTATTGTCTGTGCGGCAGCAACGTTCGCCGCTATCCAGGAAGGCCATTTCATCAGAACAGGAAGAGAATAGCAGTTCGGGATATGCGGAGCCGGGATTGAGAGGAATAGAAGACCATGAAATTCAAAGGAACTCTTATCGTCGTAAAAGACTGCAATGAAGCATTGAAGTTTTATCAGGACATGTTTGGATTCGATTTGATTCGGGATAATGACGGTCATATGGAACTGTCCGGAAATCTGTATCTCCAGGAAGAATCATACTGGGAGCGGTTTACGGGGAGGCGCGTTATTCTGCAAAGCAATCAGACTGAGCTGTATTTTGAAGAGCCGGAGATTGACAGCTTCGTAAAAAAGCTTGAGACTCTCTATCCTGATACGGAATATGTGAATCAACTTATGACGCACAGCTGGGGACAGCGGGTCGTCAGATTCTTTAACCCGGACGGCAACCTCATCGAAGTAGGCACCCCTGTATGATTCTTGTATATTGGATAGATTTAGCCGAATCGGGAGAATGATCCGTGCTGCATTTGAGGGAGGATGTCGTAATGTCCGCTGAAATACATTATCAGAGATTGAATGCTGACAATTTCACCGGTTATTCATTGGATGATTTTGTCCGTCACCAGTCGGTTACAGAGAGTTGGAGAAAGAAAGCGGGCGATTGGAAGCTTGTGCCGAATGTCTATGAAGAAAACTGGTCGCAGTTGCAGTGCCGTGAAATTGCAGAAGACGTGGTACATCATATAAACTTTGGCCAGACTGGTTTTGGCGCGTTCGATGGCGAGCGGATCATTGGTTTTGCTACCGTCTCCCACCGTATATTTGGAACTGCGGCAAGATATGTGCAGCTGGTTTGTTTTCAGATATCAAAGGAATACAGGCGTCAGGGCATCGGCAGGAAGCTCTTTTCCATGGTTTGCGAAGAGGCCCGGCGGCTGGGTACGGATAAACTGTATATTTCGGCTCATTCCTCAAAAGAGTCACAGGCGGCATACCGGGCACTAGGCTGCACCCGTGCGGAGGAGGTCAATGCGGAACTGGCAGCAGCGGAGCCCTTTGATATCCAGATGGAATACAGCTTATAAAAGAGATGATATTTGAGAAAGCGAAGGCATGAAATCATGCATATCTATGTTGATTTTGACGATTGCTTGTGCGAGACAGGAAGGGCCTTCTCCAAGCTTGCGCTGGAAATGTTCAGTAAGCATGTTCCTTATGAACAGATGCATTATTTTGAAATGGACAGGTCTTTTGATCTGGATGCTGAAGAATACGAGCGGTTTATGCTTCGGGGGCACGATCCAGAGGTATTGTTGTCGTATGATGCGACGCCGGGAGCGGCGGAGACCATAAACGAATGAATTTCCCGCGGATACGAGGTATCGATCATTACCGGCCGCCCGTCAAGCGTTTATGAGACATCCCGTATATGGCTGGATGGGCGCGGACTTCAGAACGCCAGACTGTACTGTCTCAATAAATACGGAAGGGATCACTTTATCAAAAACAGCAACAGCACGCTTGAACTTGAAGACTATTACAGGATGAAGTTTGATTACGCAGTCGAGGATTCTCCAAAGGCGTTCCGATTTTTCGAACATTTGCCGGAACTTAAGGTCCTGGTGCTTAACAGACCATGGAATAGAGAATGTGCTTTTCCGAATGGAAACTATCAAAGATGCGCCGATTGGGAGAGCATTCGTAAGATTGTTACGAAATAGACATGCAATAAGAATTCGGGATTTGGGAGGAGCATTGGGATGAAAGAAAACATCGTACAGAAGCTTACAT
>CAMKEX010000230.1 GCA_946411695.1 uncultured Lachnospiraceae bacterium | reverse complement strand
GCAGCTCCTTTTCCAGGGACTGTATCATCTGGCTGACAGCAGACTGTGTGTAGCCTAATGTCTGCGCGGCTTTGGTTATGCTGTTCAGATCCAGTACTTTTAGAAATGCGATGTAGCGGTTCATATGTCTTCTGCCTTTCTGGGGACGGTCCTTTTGTTTCCGTCCCCTGTTTTATAAATCAAAGGGACAGAAACAAAAGGACTGTTCATTACATTAGCAACGCTTATGTTTGGATTAATTATATTTGTTTTACTTATTATATTCAAGGGTATATGATGAAAACACAAGGAAATAGTCATTGACTATAGACGACATGCATGTGCACGTGCATTTGTAAAAACCACTACGGCAAAAGTCTGTCAGTGAGCCGGCAGCGGGAAAGGAGAGAGTATGTTGACCCAAGTATTGTTTGCAATAATTCCGATTGCCTGGCTGATCATAGCCATGACACTTTTGAAAATGTCAGGAGTAAAGGCCTGCGGAATCGGTCTGGTAATTACAGTTGCAGAGTGTCTTGCTGTGTATAAAATGGGAGCATCGGAGGTGGCCACCGGTGCTGAGGAGGGAGCGATTGCAGCCTTATGGCCCATCTGCATCATTATTGTGGCGGCCATGTTCACTTATAATATGAGCCTGCATACCGGCGCCATGGACATTATCAAAGGAATGCTGGGGTCGGTGTCCAATGACAAGCGTATCGTGGCCCTGATCCTGGGCTGGGGATTTTCCAACTTTATGGAAGGCATCGCCGGGTTCGGTACGGCAGTTGCGATTCCGGCGGCTATGATGGTGGGTCTTGGGTTTGACCCCATTTCCGCAGCTGTGATCTGCCTGATCGGCAACGCAGCGTCGCCCGCATTCGGCGCGATCGGCACACCGACGATCAGTGCGGCGAATACGGCAGGCCTTGATCCGAATTTACTGTCGGAGCCTACAGCCTTCCTGCTGCTGATTTTGAACCTGATCAGTCCTTTTATTATCATCTACCTGGTCGGTGGAAGCTGGAAAGCCCTGAAGGGAGTTCTGCCCATTACACTTGTCAGCGCGGTTTCTTTCTATGTTCCCTTTTACGCGGTCGCGCGTTTTGTCGGTCCGGAGCTCTCGGTCGTAGTCGGCTCTCTGGTCACCCTGATCTGCATTATTCTGATGGGCAGGAATTCAAAAGAGGATATTCCGGAGGAATATCTGCTGACCAAACCGGCAAAGAGAGGCGCAGGCGCACAAGGGACAGCATCATCGGAGGCTGCAGCAGGAAAGATGAGCGCTGCTGCTGCCTGGCTTCCCTACATTCTGATCCTGGTTTTCCTGCTGGGAGCCTCCAAGCTGGTGCCTCCGGTCAATGCTTTTCTCGGTCAGTTTAAATCCAGCCTGACAGTCTACAGCGGCCAAAACCCTGCAACGCTTTCTCTTTCCTGGATCAACACACCGGGTGTCCTGATGATTATCGCTGCCCTGATCGGTTCAGCAATACAGGGCGCATCCGCAGCGGATATGCTGCGTGTCATGAAAAAGACCTTCCAGGGCTACTGGAAAGCCATGCTTACGGTGGTCTTCATTGTTGCGATCGCCAAGCTCATGGGATATTCGGGCATGGTCCTGTCTCTGGCAAACGGGCTTGTCGCCATGGCTGGAAATGTCTATCCTCTGATCGCGCCGATTATCGGAGGAATCGGCTGCTTCGTGACAGGCAGTGCCACATCGGCATGCATCATGTTCGCAAAGCTGCAGAACGAAGTTGCCGCCCAGCTCGGCGTCAATCCTTACTGGCTGGTGGCGGCCAACTCTGCAGGCGCCACCGCCGGCAAAATGATCTCTCCCCAGTCAATCGCAGTTGCCGTGGCAGCTGTTTCCGCTTCGGGTCAGGACGGAGCGATCATGCGCAAGACCATTCTCTGGTGCGTGCTCTATCTGATCATCGTTTGTATCATGTGCTTTGCCGGCGCATGAGCGGACTGCTGCATGAATAGCTGCCTGGCAGTCCAGCCGGGAGCCTATTTGCTCTGAACTTGAAAAAAACACACCCATTGTTGTGAGCATTAAAAAACGAAAAACACCTTCAAATATTAGTTTATCAGTCAGTATCAGTCAGCAGGCTGCAAAAAGCGGCCGGAAAGGAAGTATATCATGGCAGACAGACAGATCATCATTTCAATAGGAAGAGAATGCGGCAGCGGCGGACATGAGATCGGCGAAAAACTGGCGGCTCACTATGGGATCAACCTATATGACCGTAACCTGATTGAACTTCTTGCCGAGAAGAAGGGACAGAACCCGGATGTTCTGGCAAAGAAGGAAGAAAAGGTGAAAACAGGCATTTTCCCGGTCCGCAGGAACGGATTCGCCGAGAGAACCGGGGAGATCATGAATAAGATGACGGATTCAGATAAGATGTATCTGATGGAGAGAGATCTGATCCTGGATCTTGCTGCGAAAGAATCCTTTGTCATCATTGGACGCGCGGCAAACGCCATCCTTGCCGATCATCCCAACACCCTCCGCCTCTATGTTTATGCTTCCGACAGCTTTAAGATTCCGCGCGTCAAAGACTTCTATCACCTCGATTCCGACACGGAAGCCAGAAAGAAGATGGAGCAGGTGGACAAGATCCGTCAGAACTATTTCAATTATTACTCGGATATGGCCTGGGGCTCAAGCGACGGACATGATTTTATGATCGACACAAGTGTTTTCGGGATCGACGGTGCTGTGGATATTATCATCGATATCGCAAGCAGGAAGTTCCGGAAGCTCGCATAAACACTGACCTCAAACAATGATCAATAACAATAGTTTATAAGGACATGTCGTGCAGAGAACGGGATTTGTGACAGTAAAAACAACCTCCCCAAAATTCGCAGACACTTTCTCCCAATAGCTGCGAATACTATCATTGGCGGATTTAACAAATGATCTTCCCCTAAAAACAGTTTTTCACCACGCATACCAATCTGCATCTGACATAAATTCCGCGCCGGGAAACAGAAAGTTTACCTTTTGTTTCCCGGCGCGGTTTCTTGTGCCGTATGTGATCGGCAAGGCTGCACAAGCACTTACCTATGCTTTTCCCTTTTTCTGATCTGCAAGGCCCGTTCGATGATCTTTTCCTTCCAGTCATCATCGTGGGCATTAAGCTGATACACGTTGTATCCGTACTGACGGGCTGATGTGCAGACGATGGTCTCATCATCGATGTGCAGGGAGATCCTGTATCTGCTGGGCAGTTTCTGGGGCAGCGTTACGGAATGCCCCTGCTGCACTTCCTTCAGGTGCCGGGTTCCGTTGACGATTCCGTCGAAGACGACGCCATAGCAGCGGAATAATCGTTTTATATAGGCCTCGGTACGGAAAGAGGATGTGTAGATCCATACCTCGAAGCCCATGCTCTGAAGGGTCCGGATCAGATCCGGCGTCCCGAAGCGCAGGCGCTCTTTAAAAATGATATTTAATGGAAAGCGGAGTGCCGGTTCTGTCCTGTGAGTTTCCGGAGGGACAAACAATACCTCGTCCAGGTCAAAGGAAACCCGCATCCTGTTATTTGTATGATTCATTATTCTCTATCTTCCGAATGATCGACTTCACGGTCTGGGCCCATCCGAAGGTGCCTTCCTCCACCGGATATTCCTCAAAATTGGTTGAACCGGCAAATGTGTGCAGAACAGTTCGGCGGTCTATGTGCAGGGTCTGCTTGTAGCGATCTCTTACGAGCTGCTCTATGTTTTTCCTTTCCTCCGCAAAGCCCTTACTCTTGCGGCCGGTTCCTGTGACGATTCCGTCGATTTTCACATTGTAATAATGAAAATACTCCCGGATATATTCAATCGAGTAATATTCTGCCGTATAGACCCAGATGTCATAGCCCTCTGCGGAGAGGTATTGGAGAAGCGCGGGAATCCCGGGACGCAGCCTCTCCTTGAATTTTTCTTCTGGAAATCCCTTGATCGGATTTTCCCAGGGCTCGTCTCCCTGGCAGAATGCGACCTCATCCAGATCCAGCGTGACGCGTCTGTCATGTTCAGATGCGTGGATCATCTCCTCGATATCAGATTTTTGTGTCAGATTGACGATGGATACAGGTACCTTTTTTATACCCAGTCTCCAGAAAGCAGCCCATCTGTGATGCCCGTTCAGGATAATGTAGCCATCCGGGTGGACTTTCTCTACGATCAGCGAATCCGCTTCCATCGAATCAGGGTCTTTCATCGAGCCGTATCTTTGATAACGCGCTATATAGTCAGAGATGATCCTGTCATTCGGTCCGATCCCGGGCATGCAGAATTCATCGTCCGGGTTGGGGTGGAGTTTTTCAATATCTACTTCCTTCACCAGAAGACGCTCCATCAGGCCTGCTTTCACAGGGATCATGATGCCGCCGTATTGTTTAATCTCTTCCGCCAGATATTCCTGGAAACCACCTGATTGAATTGTCATTTCGGCACTCCTTTCCTGCAGGTCAGGGCTCCTGTCCGGTTAAAGGGAATTTCACAAGATGCAGGTCTGACATAATCGTGTCAACACGACAAAGTCACAGGATGATGCAGGTGTCCCTCACAGTGCACTTGAAGTAAGAATATTACGTAGATTATTATATGGCAGGGCGTTTTATGCGGTCAATCGTACATTTTCAGGACCGTGCTTTCGTTATAAGGGGAAAACGATAAATATACTGCCGCAGAATTGCAAAATGAATATCCCGAAGCTTATTTATGTAATATGATATAAATAAGTTTGAGGAGGCGATAATACTGACATATA
>CAMKEX010000229.1 GCA_946411695.1 uncultured Lachnospiraceae bacterium | reverse complement strand
AAAGCAGATGCTGCAGCTCTGCCTCTGACAGAAAAGGGGGAAACTTCCTATGCGCTGAAGGAGGATCAGGTGATTCTTCTGGACGGAGCTTACTGGTTCAATTCTCCTGCTGTCCACTTCATGAATGCGGACATGACTGAAAGAGATCTTCTTGAAGGCTATATACTGACCACTTCAATGCCACCCTCACTGTCGGAAACCCTCAAGGTATGGTCTATCTATGATCCCCTGGTCCTGATAGATCCCGCTTCGCGCAAAAAGGGCTTGTATGATATTGGAGACGGAAAATGGCTCCTTGAACCTGATTATGACGGTATAGTCCGGAATGCCAGTGGAGATTACACCTGCTACAAAGCCGGGAAACCAGTCATTATCTATAACGAATCCGGGATTCTGCAGGTAGAAAGTGACTGTCTCTGTCTCGGCGAATATTACTGGATCAAAGATGATACCGGCTATTCCATACGAAAGAGCGGGCAGGAAATCGCCGGCCATGTAGATGTGGAAAATCCGGGTCAGAGCAGAATCCACCGTGGCCCTGACAGAAAAATCGTGGAATTGGATCCGGAAGAAGACCAGGATTATTTATTGTTACGCGGCTTTTTACCGTTCTTACCGACTGCAAGAATACGGCAAATTAAAATCTCATTTTCCTATATACTGGCTATTCGTACGTGCTGTTTTTTACAGCACGTTTTTTATACCGTACCAAAGGGTATCCGATATAAAAATCATGCCACATATTGACGTTTGTCATGGCTTTCGATATTTTTGCATTAAAAAACAGAGAAAGAACTCAACCTTCCACAGCAGACTCTTTCTCTGTCCAGCACGCCATTCCACAAAGGAAACGGCCACCAAAGCTATGATAAGAAAGAAACTGCTGAATTTCAAGCTGAAATTGCCTTTTTTTGTTTCCGATAACGAGCTGGAGCGGTTCAGGGCATCTGCCGTTCCGTTCAGGGAGCGCTGCCCATTCTGCGGGGCGAGGGGAAATTGTCGTTTCTATGCCTCCTATGAACGCAGTATTGTAGACATTGTTGACGGAAAGCCATGCTGGCGCATCCTGAAAGTCGTCAGGATCCTGTGTGCCTGTGGGCATACCCACGCCCTGCTGCCGGATTTCGTTGTCCCGTATAAGCAGTACACCCTTCTCTTTATCCTCCATATCCTTCATCTGTACTTTTCCCATTCCATGACCGTCCAGAAACTATGCGATACCTTCTGGATCTCTCCCCCCACCTTGTACGAGTGGAAGCGCGCGTTCGCCCTGCACCGCTCCTGGTGGCCGGAGTTCGTGCGCTCCGGGCGGAAGGACAGCCTGGATGCCATCATCTTTTTTCTTTCCAGGCCCGTATTTTCTGACTTCACTTCCGGATTCTGGCAGCAGACGCTGTTCTCTTTTCTCCAGACCCACGCCAACCCGGCGAACTGCTGCCGGCTGCCGCCGGGCTGGTAAACTTTCCGGGGCCATGCACACAGCCTCTTAATTCCAGCCCCGGACTCCATGGCCTATGATGGTCCCAGGAGGTAAAAAATCATGAATAATCCAAACACAGCAAACCACGAACTCTCAAGGGCCGTCCAGATAGGCCAGTTCCGTTTCGGCCTCATCCATCCGGTCATCCAGGGTCTTTTTCCTGATGCCAGCGCAGCCGAATACTACCGGAGGATCACCGAAAAGCCGTTCACGCTCCCGGACGGGACATCCGTGGAGTATAAGCCCAAGACCATCGAAAAATGGGTGTCCCTGTATAACCGGGGCGGGTTTGACGCGCTGATGCCGAAGGAACGGTCCGACAAAGGGACCACGAGGGTGCTGCCCGATGCGGCCATCGAGCGCATTTACGAACTGAAGCGGGACTTCCCCAGGCTCAACGCGACGCAAGTGTACCTCAAGCTCATTGAGGAAGGCCTCATTCCCGTGACCGTCAACGTGTGCGCGGTCCAGCGGTTTATCCGCCGCAACGATCTCAAGGGTGCGCGGGATCTGAACATGCGTGACCGGAAGGCCTTCGAGGAAGAAGCCTTCGGCCTCATGTGGCAGGCGGATACGTGCTATTTCCCGCACATCACGGAGGACGGGAAAAGCCGCAGGGTCTATGCCGTCTGCATCATCGACGACCACTCCCGCATGATCGTCGGCGCGGAGCTTTTCTATAACGACAACGCCGCGGGGTTCCAGAAGGTTCTCAAGGACGCCGTCGCCGCGTATAACATTCCGGCCAAACTCATGGTCGACAATGGCGCCCCCTATTCCAACGAGCAGCTCTCCCTGATCTGCGGATCCATCGGGACGGCCCTGATCCATAACCGCCCAAGGGACGGGGCATCCAAAGGCAAGCAGGAGCGCTTTTGGCGGACCGCAAAGGAAAGGCTTATATACGGGCTGGACATGGATACGATCCATTCCCTGGAGCAGTTCAACGGCATCTTCCGGGACTTTGTCAGGAAATATAACCTGACCTTCCACACCGGCATACAGTCGACGCCTTTTGACCGCTATAAGGCCACCGAGGGCCGGTCGCGCCCTGTCAGATCCATGGAATGGCTTGATGAATGCTTCCTCAACCGGGTGGAACGCAAGGTCCGCAGGGATTCCACGGTGTCCATTGATTCCGTCTGTTACGACGCGCCCATGCAGTTCATCGGTATGAAAGTAGAGATCCGCTTTGTCCCCAGCGACATGGATACGGCATTTATCCTCTGCGACGGCAGCCATTTCCCTATCCGCAGGACGGACAAAAACGAGAACTGCCGCACAAAGCGGAACAACCCGCCTGCCATCCGGTATTCGGAGATGGGGGGTGATGCCTCATGATCTCGCCCCCCGCCTTCCTCGGGCTCACTTACAACCCCTTTTCGAAGCAGGGCGCGTCCACAAAGGACTGCTTCCAGTCGCGCGACTTTAAAGAAATGACCGGTGCCCTCGGGCATCTGGTGAAGGCAAGGGGGATCGGCGTCTTCACTTCCCCTCCCGGGAATGGCAAGACCTTCATCATCCGCGCCTTCGCGCAGGGCCTGAACAAAAACCTGTACAACATGTCCTACATCTGCCTCGCCACCGTCAGCATCGCGGAATTCTACAAGCAGCTCTGCGACCTCCTCGGCGTCCCTGCAAGGGGCGGGAAGCCGCGCATGTTCAAGGCGATCCAGGAACAGATCTGGTACCTGTATAAAGAAAAGGGGGCTCCCCTCATCCTGGTGGTCGATGAGGCACAGTACCTCAATACAGCCATCCTCAACGACCTCAAGATGCTCATGAACTACGAATACGATTCCCTCAACTGCTTCACCCTGGTCCTCTGCGGGGAGTCTTACCTGAACAGCACGCTGCGCAAGCCTGTCCACGAGGCCCTGCGCCAGCGGGTCACCGTCCACTACGAGTTCCAGGGGCTTTCCGACGAGGAAGTCCCGCAGTATGTCCGGCATAAGATCCGCTGTGCCGGCGGCTCGGAACAGATCATTGACGAGGCGGCCATGTCCGCCCTCAACAGCATGTCGCAGCATAACCCGCGCGTCATTGACAACATCATGACCGACGCCATGATGATCGCCATGCAGCAGGACAAGCACACCATCGATGCCGGCGTGATCATGGCAGCCACCAACAACCAGTCCTTCTGACTGCGCAGGCATACATCCGGGCCGGAAGGCATCCCTTCCGGCTCCTTTCTTTATTCAGGAGAAACCACGTTTATGAGCCATGACAACAGGATATCCCGGGTTACCAGGGATCAGATCCGTGCGGCCAGGACAGCCGACCTGTGCAGATATCTGGAATCCTGCCATCCTGCTCTCTTCAAGAGGACAGGGCATTCCTTATATATGAAGGAGAAGGACAGCGTCTACATAAAGGACGGGATTCCCGGATACATGGATTTCGCATCAGGCCGGCACGGGAACTCCGTTGACTTTCTGATGGAGTACCTCCATTACGGATTTGTGGACGCGGTCCTCGCGCTGTCCATTGCCGACTCCGAATCATCCGCTGTTCCTCAGATCCGCCGAGAAACCGGAAACGGGCATTTTTCCCCGCCTCCGTGCGCTTCAAAACCATTCACCGCCCTCCATAAATACCTGCATGGCCGGGGGATGCCGCCATGGATCATCTCCAGGATGGAGGATGAAGGCATCCTTTATCAGGAACGTGACCATGGAAACGCCGTCTTTATCACCCCGCAGAAAGACTACTGCGAGATCCGCGGGACATATGGCGGTGCCGCAAACCGTTTCCACAGCTGCCGAAAGACTGCAGCAGACCGCTTCTGGTATGTTACAAGCTCAGATCTCCCGCCGGAAATGGCCTTCATATGTGAGGCCGCCATTGACGCTGTCAGCCTGCTGCTCCTCCGGAGGGAAGCCGGAGATACGGACCCATCCGTATTCATCAGCATCGGGGGCGTATGCAGCCAGAAAGCAATCGACCGTATAAAACGGAGGATGCCTGCAGTCATCGCCGTTGACAATGATGCTGCCGGTGAACAGTGCAGGTACAGGAACAGTGACGTCTTTTCACTCATTCCTTCCGGTAAAGATTGGAATGAAGATCTTTTGAACGGTGTAGTGGACGCTGCTTTTCACTGAATCAGGGCCGGGGCGGAAGCCCCGGTTTATTATTTGCCCGTTAACAGGTGACCGAAGCACACCGTTCATCATAATGATTGTGCGCCGTTTGGTGACCGCATGCGCAGTCAGGCAGGGAGTATCTGCGAAAATAAGCCGCCGTTTCTGCCGCCCTCAATTTGCCGCGTAACA
>CAMKEX010000228.1 GCA_946411695.1 uncultured Lachnospiraceae bacterium | reverse complement strand
CTGGAATTCAAACCGGACTATGACCAGTGTGTGGATTACGGAATCGACTTCTATGCTGCCCAGACCATGCTCGCACCCGATGGCCGTCGGATCATGGTCGGCTGGATGCAGAACTGGGAAACGAGAGCAATGATTCCCGGGGATATGAAATGGGCAGGACAGATGACTGTGCCGAGAGAACTGTCCTTCCGCGACGGGCGGCTCTATCAGCAGCCCGTGAGAGAAATCTCCCGGTATTACGGCAACACTGTTTTCTACAGGAAAGTGCCGGTCTCGGATGAAATCAATCTGTACGGGGTGGATGGAAGGGTCATCGACCTCGACATTAAGATCAGTCCTGCGCAGGATGAACCGCTCTACAGGTATTTTGTCATCCGCTTTGCCATGAATGAGAAATATTATTCCGAAGCCATGTACAGCCCGGATACAGGATTATTTGTGATCAGCAGGGAGTATTCAGGGACCAGGAAGGGGGTCCTTCATCAACGGAACTGCCTGGTGCCTGAAAGCATGGACGGAAATCTGTCTGTCCGCATACTCCTTGACAGATACAGCTTTGAGATCTTCATCAATGACGGCAGATATGCCATGAGCGCCGTGATCTACACGGATCCCGGTGCGGCACTGATTTCCTTCCGTGCCGGCGGTAAGGCGGTTATCGATGTGGAGAAGAGGGACATCAAACTATAAAGCACTTTAAAACAGGTACCATTAATGTGTCGGACTGCATGATGTTACTAAGTTATGGGGTCGGACATTTTTCAGGGCGATAGCCCGGAAAGGGAGAACTTTATGAAAAAACACTTTAAGAGAGCTGCAGCGGCATTGTTTGCCGGAATTCTTGCAGCAGGACTCCTCGCAGGCTGCGGCGGCGGTGCGGCATCTTCATCGGACAGCGGAAGCGCATCCGGCGATGGTGTGGCGATCTCCGTCTTCAACTCCAAGATGGAAATCCAGGAGCAGCTCGAGGAAAAGGCTGCCGAGTATTCCGAGGAGAAGGGCGTAGACGTTGAGGTCTACTATTCCAGCGATACTGTAGCTGCCCACCTTGCAACCAGGTACTCCTCCAATGAGCCCTACACTCTGTCCATGGTTGACGCCAAGGACGTCTACGCACTGGCAGAAGAGCACGCGCTCGACCTCAGTGATCAGGAATGGGTTGCCAACACCACACAGGCAGTCTCCGTCAACGGCAAAGTCTACGGCTTCCCTGTATGTGTCGAAGCCCGCGGCATTATCTACAATGCTGACGCCATCAAGAAGGCGACCGGCGAGGATTTCGATCCCGAGTCCATCAAGACCACCGACGATTTCAAGGCCATCATCGACAAGTGCAAAGCCGGCGGCATGGAGAGCCCCGTCGGCGTTATGAAGGAAGACTGGTCTCTGGCAGGCCACTTCCTTGCAGAAGTATATGAGCAGCACGAAGATCCCGATGCCTTCATCTCCGGTGTTCAGGACGGCTCCATCAAGCTGATCGAAGATCAGAAATTCAACGACATGATGGATACTTTCGATGTTCTCCGTGACAACAACTACGCAAAGGATGCTGCCATCTCCGCAGAGCGTGAAGTCACAGAGCAGAAGCTGGCTGAAGGCGAGATCGCTTTCATGTTCGGCGGCAACTGGGACTGGTCCGTCATCAATGCATATGACTATTCCGAGAACATGGGCATGATGCCTGTTCCCAACAACAGCGGCGACGGCTCCGACTCCAAGCTTGTCGGCGGCGGCTCCAAGTATTTCTTCATCGACAGCTCCGAGAATACCACTCCCGAGCAGCAGCAGGCTGCCAAGGACTTCCTCAACTGGCTGGCAAACGATCCCGAAGGTCAGGAATTCGTAGTCACTGACTGCGCACTGGTTCCTCCTTTCAGCAACAACACTCTGGAAGTTACCGATCCCTTAGGAAAATCCGTCAAGAAGTATGCGGACGCAGACGCCCTGATCGGCAACTACAACTACCTTCCCGATGATCACTACTCCGTAGTCGGCGCTTCCATGCAGAAGTATCTGGCCGGCGAGATCGACCGCGCAGGCCTTGCCGATGAAGTGACAAAATACTGGGCAACAGCAGAGGTAGGTGCGCACTGATCGTTTAAAAACGCAGGGGGAACAATATGAAACGAAATACCATGTCTTATAAGGTGCAGCAGTTCCTCATGTTTGCAGGCGTCGCGGCAGTCCTCTTCTGCGCAGTTGTTGTCATTCCGTTTGTCTACGGTATTTATCTGACGCTGACCAGCTGGGACGGTATCGCCAAGACAAAACCTTTTGTCGGTCTTGCAAACTATGCGGAGGCTTTTAAGGATGTCGCCTACTGGCAGGCTCTGGGCCGCACCGCGATCTACTCGATTTTTGCAGTCGTACTCATCAATGTGGTTGCCTTTGCTCTGGCATATCTGGTAACCAGCGGTATCAAGGGACAGAACTTTTTCCGCGCGGGATTCTTCGTACCCAACCTGATCGGCGGTATCGTACTCGGTTATGTCTGGAAATTCGTCTTTAACCGGGCCTTTGTGGCAATTGCCTCAAAGATCGCGAATCAGCAGGTTCCCTCGCTTCTGTCCACAACCAGCGGCGCAATGTTCTGCCTGGTCCTGGTGTCCGTCTGGCAGTTCGCGGGCTATATGATGCTGATCTATGTCGCCGGCTTCATGAGCGTCTCCGACGCTCTCAAGGAAGCGGCCATGATCGACGGCTGCACACCTGCACAGGCTATGTGGAATGTCACAATTCCGCTGATGCGCGCGTCCTTCGTACAGTGCATCTTCCTGAGCATCACCAGATGCTTCGTCATTTACGATGTAAACCTGTCCCTGACCAAGGGCGAGCCCTTCAACACTTCCGTTATGGCAGCTATGCACGTGTACAACACGGCATTCACCTACAAGAAGTACGGACTGGGCCAGGCTGAGGCGCTCATTCTCTTCGTGGTATGCGCGGTCGTCGGTATCACGCAGGTCTACATCGGTAAGAAAGGGGAGGTGGCAGCATGACACAGAACGAAAAAGCCGCAAGAAAGAAAAAGATCATGCACGCCATTATGTGGGTCGTGCTGCTGATCCTGTTTATCTGCTTTGTCGCTCCCTTCATCCTGGTCGTGATCAACGTTTTCAAGACCAAGGGCGATATTACTTCCAATCCGCTGTCACTTGTCGGTGAACACGGATTTACCATGAAAAACTTCCCTCAGGCCATGAAGAAGATGAACTTCTGGCTGGTGTTCATGAACTCCGCGATCATCACGATCAGCGCGACAATTCTTACCATCCTGGTCTCCGCAATGGCATCCTTCGTCATTGTCCGAAACCAGAAATGGAAAGCATGCTCGCTTCTGTTTGCTGCCATGGTCGCATCCATGGTCATTCCTTTCCAGGTTCTGATGGTTCCCCTTGTATCCGTCTACGGCGGATCTCTGGGTGTCCTCAACCACAGACTGACCCTGATCCTGATGCACGTCGGCTTCTCTGTCTCCATGGCAACCTTCATGTTCCACGGCGCGATCCACACTAATATCCCGCTTGAACTTGAAGAAGCCGCTTACATCGACGGCTGCACACGGTGGCAGACCTTCTGGAAGATCGTCTTCCCGCTGCTCAAGCCCACCATCGCAACTGTGGCGATCATCGACGCAATGGCCTTCTGGAACGACTACCTTCTGCCCAGCCTCGTGCTGACCAAGAAGAATCTTTATACCATTCCGATTGCCACTCAGGCCTTCTACGGAACCTATTCGACGGATATCGGACTTGTCATGGCAGCCCTTCTGCTGGCAATGGCTCCGATCCTGATCCTGTACGTGTTCCTGCAGAAGTACATCGTCGAAGGTGTCACCAGCGGCGCTGTAAAGGGATAAACGGGCGGAATAAAAGAAACCTTATAAAGGTTAAAAACCTCTTTCTTCTATATTATCCCCATTTTGTCTCACACCTTGTGTGTGGAGATGCCCTGCAAAAAAGCCGGCTTTATGCCGGCTTTTTTGCCTGCATGCGCATATTCCCTCACCGCTTCCGCCCGGGCGGAAACGGTGAGGGAATACAGCTTCGGCAGACTATGTTTTTGCGGAGATATGCCCGGAGAGAGATGCCCCGGAGAAGTAAAAAAATGCCTCCCTGCAGGGGAATTCTGCAGGAAGGCATTTATATTTCACTGATTTACTTTACGCTCCTGCCGGCTGCGGGAGCGGATCTATGTCCGGGAATCCCTGCGGACCAGTCCGGACAGTGTGCGGACGATCATGCGAACATCAGCATATCAGGAGAAGATGGGCTTGATGGCCTCGGACAGTGCATCCTTCTCAGCCTGTGCGGCATCGAGGTCTTTGCCGAGGGTGGTGTAGTAAGCCTTGATCTTGGGCTCTGTGCCGGAAGGACGGATCATGACTTTCGCGCCGTCTTCAAGGACGTAGGAGAGGACATTAGCCTTGGGAAGGCCGGTCTCCTCGGGCTTCGCATAGTCGGTCACGGTCGCAACCTTGAGGCCGCCGAGCTCTGCGGGCGGATTGGTGCGCAGACCGGACATGATATTGGCCATCTTGTCCATGCCGGAGAGGCCGGGGAACTCGACGGTGTCGATCTTGTTGAGGTAGCGGCCGTACTGGGCATAGATCTCTTCCAGACGCTGCTTGATGCTGGAGCCGATGCTGCGATAGTATGCAGCCATCTCGCAGATGAGCATGGAGCCGATGATGGCGTCTTTGTCACGGACATAAGGGCCTGCCAGATAGCCGTAGCTCTCTTCGAAACCGAAGATGAAGCGGTCGACTTCGCCTGC
>CAMKEX010000227.1 GCA_946411695.1 uncultured Lachnospiraceae bacterium | reverse complement strand
GCGAACGGGAAAAAGAACCTGTTCGGGCAGCGGGTCCAGCTCATTGAGATGCAGTCCGAAGCAGGTGCGGCGGGCGCTGTGCACGGCGCTCTGCAGACCGGAGGCCTGGCGGTGAGTTTTACTTCCTCCCAGGGCCTGATGCTGATGCTGCCGCTTATGCACCGTATTGCCGGCGAGAGGCTTCCGGGCGTCCTGCATGTGGCCGCGAGAACGGTCGGTACGCATGCCATGTCGATTTTCGGCGATCACTCGGATGTAATGAGCACCCGAAACACGGGCTTTGCCCTCTTCTCTACCGGCAGTGTGCAGGAGGTCATGGATCTGGCGGCGATCCCCCATCTGGCGGGTATTAAAGCCAGGATTCCCTTCGTTCATTTCTTCGACGGATTCCGCACGTCGCATGAGATCGACAAGGTGGAGCAGATCGACTATGAGGATCTGCAGAAGCTCTATGATTTTGATGCCCTGGACGCTTTCCGGGCGCAGGCGCTGAATCCGGAGCACCCCATGCTGCGGGCTACGGTCCAGAATCCCGACATATTCTTCCAGATCAGGGAAGCGAGCAATGCGGACTACGATGCTCTGCCCGATATCGTGGAGGACTATCTCGGAAAGCTCTCCGAGATCACAGGCAGGGAATATCATATCTTTAATTACTACGGCGCGCCGGACGCGGAGCGCGTGATCATCGCCATGGGATCGGTCTCCGGCTGTGTCCAGGAGGTGGTGGATCATCTGAACGCGAAGGGCGAAAAGACCGGTTTCGTCCAGGTGCACCTCTACCGTCCCTTCGACGTCTCCCGTTTCCTTTCCGCCATCCCCGAGACCTGCAGGAAGATTGCGGTGCTGGATCGCACCAAGGAGTACGGAAGCGCGGGCGAGCCGCTCTATGCCGACGTCTGTACGGCGCTCCGCGGCCGGGCAGACCTCACTGTGATCGGCGGCCGCTACGGCCTGTCCTCCAAGGACACCACGCCGGCTCAGATCCTCGCCGTCTTTGAGGAATTGAATAAGGAAAATCCCAAAAACCGCTTCACGATCGGCATCACGGACGATGTCACGGGAACTTCCCTGGAAGTGCACGAGCCTTTTTACCCGGAGCAGGGCAATTCGGTCAGCTGCAAGTTCTGGGGCCTTGGCTCCGACGGCACAGTGGGCGCCAACAAAAATACCGTGCAGATCATCAATGATCACACGGACAAATTCGCCCAGGCCTATTTCGAATATGACACCAAGAAGTCCTTCGGACTTACCAGAAGCCATCTGCGCTTTTCGGACAGGCCGATTCGCTCCACCTACTATGTAAAGTCGGCGGATTTCGTCGCCTGCCACAACACCACCTATCTCGACAAGTACGATATTACAGAGGAGATCCGTCCCGGAGGGACCTATCTCATCAACTGTCCTTATGATGCCGCTGAGCTGGAGGCCCACCTGACGGCCAAGGCAAAGAGGGATATCGCGAACCGGAACATCTCCCTTTATACGATCGACGCGGCAAAGATCTCCAATGCGCTCGGCCTGGGCAACCATTTCAATCTGGTCCTGCAGTCCGCCTTTTTCCACCTGATGCCGGTCATTCCTGTGGATGATGCCATGAGGTACATGAAGGACGCGGCCGCAAAGACCTATTTCGCAAAGGGCGAGGAGGTCGTGAAAAGGAATCTCGCAGCGATCGACGCGGGTGTAGATTCCCTCACCAAAATTGAAGTACCGGAGTCCTGGAAGACGGCGGAGGATGCGCCGGCACCGGAAAGAAAGGTTCCGTCAGTCGTGACCAAGTTCCTGGATCCTGTCAACGCCCAGAAGGGAGATGACCTGCCTGTCAGCGCCCTGATGAGATATAAGGACGGCACGATCGACATGGGCCTGACGGCCTATGAAAAGCGCGGTATCGCGACACGTCTGCCGGTCTGGGATCCTGATAAATGCATTCAGTGCAATAAGTGCAGCTATGTGTGCCCGCACGCGGTCATCCGTCCCTACCTGCTCACAGAGGAGGAGGCGGCTGCGGCTCCCGCCGGTCTCAAGACCAGAAAGGCAAACGGAAAACAGGCATCGGGTATGCTGTTTACTATGCAGATCAGCCCGCTCGACTGCACGGGCTGCGGCAGCTGCGCAGCAGTCTGCCCCGCCAAAGAAAAGGCACTCACCATGGTGAATGCGGATCCCGCCCAGGAGGATACCTCCGCCTGGGAGTATACCGTGGCGCTCCCGGAAAAAGAGGATGTCTTTGATCCCTACACGGTCAAGGGCAGCCAGTTCCGGAAACCCCTGGTCGAGTTCTCGGCAGCCTGTGCCGGCTGCGGCGAGACGCCCTACGCCAAGCTACTCACCCAGCTCTTCGGAAGCCGCGTCTACTGGGCCAACGCGACCGGCTGTACGCAGGCATGGGGATCCTCCACACCCGGTATTCCCTACACTGTCAACACCAGAGGCCAGGGCCCTGCCTGGACCAATTCCCTCTTTGAGGACAACGCCGAGTTCTCCCTTGGCATGGTCATGGCAGTGCGCCAGCAGCGGGAGGCGCAGAAGATCCGCCTGACGGCGCTCCTGGAAAAAACATCGGATGAGGAGCTGAAAGCCGCGATCGGGCGCTGGATGGACACCTACGATGACTTCGACAAGTCGGAGAAGGCATCGGACGCGCTCGTTGCTGTCCTCGAAAAG
Organism: uncultured Lachnospiraceae bacterium; assembly: GCA_946411695.1. GTDB lineage: Bacteria > Bacillota > Clostridia > Lachnospirales > Lachnospiraceae > CAG-791. The sequence goes on along the minus strand of CAMKEX010000227.1, from coordinate 2,113 downwards.
ACCGCCGCTTCCGGCTGCGAAGAGGCCGCGGACGCCGGCGTGATCCTCCGTTATAAAGACCAGCTTTCCAAAAAGACCTTCTGGATGTACGGCGGCGACGGCTGGGCCTATGACATCGGTTTCGGCGGCCTGGACCACGTCGTGTCGACAGGAGAGGATTTCAACATTCTCATCGTCGATACGGAAGTGTACTCCAACACCGGCGGCCAGTCCTCCAAGGCTACCCAGGTCGGTGCGGTCGCGCAGTTCGCCGCGGCCGGCAAGAAGCGGCCCAAGAAAAACCTGGGCGAAATGCTGATGACCTACGGCAATGTCTATGTGGCGCAGGTCGCGATGGGAGCGGACAACGCGCAGCTCATTCGCGCGATCCACGAGGCAGAGCAGTTCAAGGGCCCGAGCATCATCGTCGCCTACGCGCCCTGCATCGAGCACGGCATCAAGCGCGGCATGCAGAATGTGCAGGAGGAGATGAAGCGTGCGGTGGATGCCGGCTACTGGTTCCTCTACCGCTACAACCCCAATGCCGAGCCTAAATTCCAGCTGGATTCCAAAGAACCGACACTTGCCTACGAAGAATTCCTGGACGGAGAAGTCCGCTATGCTTCCCTGAGAAGGACCTTCCCGGAAAACGCGAAGAAACTCTTCGCGGAAGGTACACGTATTGCGAAAGAGCGCTATGAATCGCTCAAGAACCGCTAAATCGGAGTTTTATCAAAACGGGAGACATGGGACGGTTCTCTGTCTCCACTTAAACAAACGAGCCGAAGGGGAAACCCTTTGGCTCGTTGTCATTTAACCTTTTATTTCGTATGCTCAGATTTCCTGATGAAAATCCTGAGTGGATCGATTCATATCTGCATCAGCATCAGATGAATCTGCTGTTTACTCAGCACTTTTGTTCATCTTCTTTATATTTGGGGAAATAAACTCACTGTCAGAGTACCGGTCTGTGAGACTGCTGCGTCACTCTTGTTCCGGACTGCCGGGACATCCTGACGAATCAGGTCTTCTCTTGCACTCAGGCCGCCAACAGCCTGTGTAAGTTCTTCGTTGCTCAGCTTCTTATATTCGTTTGTCATTATTTCAATCTCCTTTTAATTTTTTTGAATGTTTGCAAAATGTTATAGTTCTATCCTTTAGGTTTCCGCATCTCAGCGGTTGATTGCTTTGTTTTTATTTGACGAGGTCAGTATAACAAAGTGTCAGTCACAGATGTGTCACAGAGAAAATGTCCATATGTAGCTATGATGTAAAAATATAGATGGTGAACCCGAGGGGTGAGCTGAAAGGGTGAACTGGGTGAACTGAGGTGAGCAGAAGGGCCCGAGGTGAAAGGCCTGATGGTGAGCCTGATAGGCCCTGATGGGCCTGGGGTGGGTCCAGGGGGGTGGGCCCGGTGGCCCGATTTTACCATTCCGGTTCCCGAAACTTCCAAAAATCTCGGCTTTTTGGCTATGAAATGACAAAAAAGACCTAAAACAGGTCTTTTTTATTTGTCCGAATCCTTATCAAACCTGTCCCGAATGATATTTTCCGGACAGGCCTCTGATGGTAGTATATAGCCAGATCAAGGGAAACAACCTGATCAAAAAAATTTTACAAAAACAATAAATACCATTCAAAATCATCTGCAGGAAATAAGAAAAGAAAGAATTAGAAAGAGAAAGAGAGAGGAAAGAAGCGGATGATGAGCCGATTAATCGGCAGGAGGTTTATATATTATGAAGATCAGAACAGCAAATGAACTCAAAGAACTCAACGCAGCACTTGATAAATGCAAAAATCCTGTATGGCTGATGGGCCCCAACGATGAAGCATTCAACATGATGGATGAGGAAGAGTACATCGAAGGTATCATCAAGCTGGCAGAGGACCATGATGATCAGCTCGGAATCTTCACCACTTCCTACGAAGATGAGATGACCATGATGAGCTTCCTGGAGAAGATGGCTGCATAATAGAATAACGAGACACCTGGGACAGTCAGGACCGTCCCTCGTGTCCCAATTGAATTGCCTCCCCTTAGAGGAGTACCCCCCTATTTATAAATACATATACGCCAAGAGGCCGCCGCACTGGACATTTAATGTCAGTGCGGCGGTTTTCTTTGCTC
>CAMKEX010000226.1 GCA_946411695.1 uncultured Lachnospiraceae bacterium | reverse complement strand
AAAAAGAGCTTCTGATTTCTCAGAAGCTCTTTGGTGCGGGAAACAGGACTTGAAGTCGGAGGCAGCTGTAAATAATGCATCTTTTTGTATAATCTGGTACAAAGTTGGAATCGAATCAGACAAAATCGATCAATATCATACACTCTGAGTAAACCCTGGTTGGGGTGGAAATTGGGGTGGAACCAACAACCGGAGATGATCTGCTGAGGCACGCTGTTGAAGGGGGCAGAAACAAGCAAACTGATCAACAAACGTAACAAAGGAGGTCATCACCATGGCACAGATGAAAAAGGAAATCATCGAAAACGGCATTCATTATACCTTTCACGGAGACTATTATTTCCCTGCTCTTGAATTTGCTGAAACTCCCCAACAGGGCATCGGCCGCTATGGCAGGATGCGCAAAAGCTACCTTGAAAAGCATCGCCCCGGGCTGTATGAGCGACTCATCCTTTCCGGAAAGCTGTACGAGCACCTGGCGGAAATCGATACCTGCTGCGCTGATCGGATGGACCGTATGGTCCGACAAATGGCAGATGCTGAAGGCATCAGCGAAGAGATGAAAACAAGAGATCAACTTGCTTGGGTCAGATGCATGAATAGCATCCGGCAGCGGACAGAAGAAATAATCCTCAACGAACTGGTCTATGCATAATCATGCTCCACTTAGCCGTCTCCCTGGAGGCGGCTTTTTCGAATGGCCCGTTCTAATGCACTCTGCCAGTACGAATCCCGGCACAACGAGATTGCGATCCAAGTATCATTGGGATAGAACAAGCAAATAATACTCCAGAATACTGGAAATCCATGCTGTACTGAGATATAATTAATTGTCTCTTATGTGCAATTTCAATCTGGCTGTCAAAGGAGTATGGATCGTGGTCAAAAACAACGTTGAGATCGATATAAAAGTCATGTGCATTGAAGCCGGGACAACGCAGGCCAAACTGGCGCATGAAATCAGTACTACGCCCGCCTATGTCAACCGGGTGATCCGGCAGAAGGAAACAGTCGTCAATAAAACCTTTACCAGCATGGTCGAAGCCTTGGGCTATGATATTCAGCTGACTTATGTAAAACGGACTGAAAACGGACAGGACGGTGATCAGCGATGAGCAGCAGAATTCCCAGCCTGCCGGAGGAACTTCTGTCTCTGATCCGGCATGGAGAGAATTATCAGGTCGAATACAAGGAAGCCAGAACCGATCTGCCGAAATCCCTATTTGATTCCGTCTGCGCATTCTCCAATCGGGAGGGCGGCGATATTTTCCTGGGCGTTCACGATACCGGCGTTGTTTTCGGCGTCGATCCGTCGGCCGCAGCAAAGCTCATTACAAACTTCGTCACGCTGGCCAACAACAAGGATAAGATCTTTCCGCCGCTCTATCTGTCAGCCAGAGAGTACCTTTTCGTCTCTGATGGCACCTTCTCCGGCGTGGACAAGAAAGGCAAAATGATCCAGGAGCAGGCCGGCGAATACCATATCATCCACATTCACGTTCCCGTCAGCCCGTCAGTCGTTCGTCATAAAGGGCGGATCTTTGACAGGAATGGCGATGCGGATATGGACATTACCGACTTATCCGACCGGGTCTTTCAGTGCTATGCCCGCAAGCAAAGCACCTATTACGTAAACAGGGTCTATCCCCATTGGAGCGTATCCGATCTCCGCGCTGATCTGATCGACAAAGCCCGGGAGATGGCGATTACCCGGAAACAGCTCTTCGATAAGCAGCGTCATCCCTGGGCAGATATGGACAATGAAGAACTGCTCCGAACGAGTGGGCTGATCCTGACGGATGAAGAAGGAAGAACCGGCATCACCCTGGCGGCAGTTCTGCTGTTTGGCACGGACAACATGATCGCCTCAGCCTGCGCTCATCACAAAACAGACTGCATTTACCGCGTCTATAACGTAGATCGCTATGACGACCGGGAGGTCATTCTAACAAACCTGCTGGAATCCTATGAGCAGATGTTCGCCTTCGGGCAGAAGCATCTGAATGATCTGTTCGTGCTGGACGGCATCCAGAGTGTTAGCGCCAGGGACAAGATCCTACGCGAAATTATCTCAAACTCCCTGGCTCACCGGGATTACTCCAGCGGGTATGTGGCCAAGCTGCTGATCGAGCGAGACAGGATCACCGTGGAAAATGGAAACCGGGCACACGGCATCGGTGCGCTGGACATCAGAAGCTTTGAGCCCTTCGCCAAGAATCCCACCATCAGCAAAGTATTCCGAGAAATCGGGTATGCTGACGAGCTGGGCTCCGGCATGCGGAACAGCTATAAGTACACCATGATGTACAGCGGCGCGGAGCCGGAATTCATCGAGGGCGACGTATTCAAGATCATCATCCCGCTCTCCTTTGGCTCCATGACAAAGGTCGGTCCGGGGAGTATTTTACCTGTGGCAAGTGGGCAAGTGGGCAAGTCAAGTGGTGAAGTCGGTGGTGAAGTCAGTGGTGAAGTCGGTGGTGAAGTCGGTGGTGAAGTCATACGCGTTAATCTTGATGTTCAGAAATTAAACGCTCTTCTTGAATATTGCAAGGAAGCCAGAAGTCGCACGGAGATGCAATCATTCTGCGGCATCAAATCGCAGGATTATTTCAGACGTAATATTCTTTTACCCCTGCTGGAAAGCGGCAGGCTGAAGCGCACAATCCCAGATAAGCCCAACAGCAGCAAGCAGAAGTATATCCGGGCATGAGCTTATATCCTTACCGAAACGACTACTTTTCACGCTTTCCCCACAAAAACCTCTGGCAGCCTTTGTCGGCCGCCAGAGGTTTTTTGTTATAATATCTCGCTCATTTTTCGCTGTCCGATTGACAGGAAGCTTCTCACGCATCTTGCGGGTACTGTCCACGCAGGCCATTTCTTACTTCCTGAGTCCATCCCACAGATGCGCTTCCATCTCATCAAGGGCAGCCTGGTTTTCAGGGAAGGGTTCATATGTTTTCTCCCATAATACCGTTGCCTCACCTACAAGACTGTCTGCTTCCCATACAGTAACGTGCAGCCGGTCCAGATTTGTAGTTTGAGTTCCGATTCTGCCTTCCCATACAATGGATGTTTCCTCTTCTGACACTATGGTGCGAATGCTCTTTAGGACATTTCCATCCCAGACACAAATCTCCGCATGAAACAATGTACCCGCATTGCCATCGTTACTCCTTGATACCAGATATTGTCCGTCCACTAACTCATAGTTGATAATATCATCGATCCAGTGTTCAGCATATTCATATTCGCTGCCATTCCAGAGATAGAACTCGTAATAGGCGTTGGAAGCCCCTAAAGCTGTAACCATGACGAGATCCGGATGTCCATCAAAATTGACATCTTCATATCTGACCGGAGGCTCCTTCTCGATGGAGACGAAGTAAATCTCCTGACCGTTATCTGCAGTATAGCGATGGATATACCCATCCGCCGTCCTTCCCACGATTTCCGCCGAAGCCGTGACGGCAAGGCACATCGTGATCATAAGAATCGCAGACAAGAGAATGAACCCTTTGGCTTTCATTTGTATTTGCTCCTTTGCATGCCGTAATTGTCTGGCAAAACTCCATTTTCATAGTCAACCATGACTGCAGGTTTAATCTGCAGTCATCTGCTTTATATCCAACAGCTGGATGAGAGAGCCTGTATAAGCAGATATCATTAACTGATATGTATTCTCGTACTTGCCTGTATCAGTATTTTCTGTTAAAAAGCATACAGAATAATATTCGTGCTCATCAAAGTCTTGCATGTTAACTTCAACCCAGAAATCCACATCTGGAATATAATCAGATAAATCGTCCTTAATACAATCCAGATATGAGCATAGATAATCATATGCGAGATTTTTAACCGCTTCAGTTCCAATATGCCTTTCATCTGGTACACCTCTCCGTGTTCCTGTATTGTGGTAAACATATTTATTGTAAAAATCAGCTTTTTCTTCCAATGACCATGTATAAAACGGTCCTTTCGTAGATATGGCCTTGTTCATTTCCAGGACAAAGATGTCATTGGCATCTATACCGGATGCTGCTTCTGCTGGACATGTATTCATAGGGGAAAGGATTGATAGTAGTATAACCATTAACAGCAATTTCGCTTTCATGTTCGATACCTCCTTCGCTATCTACATCGTAACAAATATACCATATGGCTCTCGGTTTAGCCAGACGAGGAATGTAACATTTAAGAGATAAACGATGGAGGAGCGTGAAGTCATACCAATCGGGCCAATGCTCTACAAAGATCAGGGTCCCTTCTTCACCCCAGCCCCATCCGGAAAAACTGATCAGCTGCACCAACGGCACATTCTCGGTTGAAATGCTTGCATTCCCATGATGCTGAAGGTCTGCCTGGCTGATAAGCTCCCGAAGCACAGGCGCCCCGCAGGGCTCCATCTCGATTCCCCAGGATTGAAGCAGTTCGCGGGTCGCTTCATCCTGACCCCGATCATAAGCGTCCCGCAGGCGCTGCCAAGCCTCCGCCGGATCCATGGCAAGCGGCTGAAATCCCTGCTCCTCCGCTCCGTTATAGCGGGGGATTTCTTCGCGCCATACATAGCTGCTGTGTTCCCGCACATTTTCTATGGTAACCCACGGCGTTTCCTCGGCGAAAGAAACTGCACTGATCACGATGATCAGAAGAGAGAAGAACTGAAGCAAATCTTTTCATGAGTACAACCTCCGGCTAATTTTTTCTTCTATGCTTACTCATACCCACCCATGCCGTCGACCCATTCCCCGCTGGGCTCGTGCCAGACATAGAAGGCCAGGTCTTCGGCGGT
>CAMKEX010000225.1 GCA_946411695.1 uncultured Lachnospiraceae bacterium | reverse complement strand
CAGGCTCATCCTGCTTTGCCGGACCTTTCTGCACAGGCTCATCCTGCTTTACCGGACTCTCCGATCGTTCCTGCTTCAGGCGCCGGGAGGATTTCCTGCCGGAGAATACCTTTACGCGGCTCTCCGTCTCGGTCGGCTCCGCCTCTTCGCGGGGCGCGGCGCGGCCGACGCGGTTGGGAAATTCGTGCTTCCACATGGGAACTGCCCTGTCACCCAGGAAATCGTGGTAGACAGCGCTGCGGCGGTACTCCTTCTGCGTTCCGAAAAACAGCTGGCCCTCCTGTCCCAGATGCAGGATATGGGAGGCATAGCGCAGGGAAGCGTCGATATCGTGGGAGACCATGATGACTGTCAGACCTGCTGTCTCGTTGATCCTGGCGATCTGTGCATACAGACTGCGGGTCGCAACAGGATCGAGCCCCGACACCGGTTCATCCAGAAGGATCATCTTCTGTGCAGCGCACATAGCCCGTGCCAGCAGCACACGCTGCTGCTGACCGCCGGAGAGGTCGCGGTAACACTGGTCCTGCAGTTCCAGAATCTCCAGCGCCTCCATATTTTCCCTGGCACGTTCTTTTTCTGTACGGGTATAAAAAGGCCGCAGACCCATCCTGTTCAGACAGCCGGACAGGACCACTTCCCTGACACTTGCGGGGAAATCCTTCTGGATCTGGGTCTGCTGAGGAAGATAGCCGATTTCTGTCGCCCGCAGGCCCTCGCCCAGTTCCACCTTGCCGGCGGAAGGCTTTTTCAGGCGCAGCAGTCCCTTGATCAGCGTGCTCTTGCCCGCGCCGTTTTCCCCGATAATACAAAGATAATTTCCTTCCTCCACGGTGAAGTTCAGATCTCTGACCACCGTGACGCCGTCATAGGCAAAGGACAGGTTTTCACATTTCAGTAAGCTCATTATATTTCCTTCTGCTGCGTACCGATACTACAGCTAGGTCCTGCATGTCCGATTCCGTATCTTTATTCTTCCGGGACACCCAGTGCTGTACGCAGCGCTTCCAGATTCTTTGTCATGAGAGACAGACAGGTCTCTCCCGAATTGAACTCATTTCTTGTCACATTGTGGCAGGAATGCAGCTGCAGGACCTGTATCCGGGGAATCTCTGTACCTGCAGCTCCGCCGGCACCCTCCGCCCGTTTTGCGGCATTCCGCTTTATTTTCACCTGTGCCGCCTCGCTGATCGCACGCGCGATATTGCCGTTGGAAAACTCAATCTGAAAAACGACCGGCAGCTGCTCTTCCGCCGCCTTGTCGATCAGAAAAGCGATCGTTGCCGCACTGGGTTCCGACTCGGCCGAACAGCCGGAAAAGGCAGCATAACAGGTAAGCCCCAGTTCCTCCGCCAGATAACGGAAGGGGAAGCGGTCTCCGAACAGGATCGTTTTGCGCCCGGCCTTTTCCGCCATCTCCAGATACTGTGTATCCAGCTCTTCAAACGCCTCCCGGCAGGCATCCCCGTTTGTCCGGTAAAGCTCTGCATTGGCCGGATCCGCGCTGCAGAATTCCTCAGTCAGAGCCCGGATCAGGATCACGCAGTTTTCCGGGGAAGTCCAGACATGCTCATCCGGCTCTCCGCCGTGAACATGGGTGTGCCCGCCGGTGATTGTCGCAGCATCAGCGACATGATCGTGATCCTCTTCCGTCTCGTGTTCATGGTCCCCTTCGGCCTCGTGATCGTGGTCATCTTCCGTCTCGTGGTCATGGTCCTCTTCGGCTTCGTGATCGTGGCCCTCTTCGGCTTCCTCTTCAGAGCCGTGCCCGTGGTCATGCTCTCCCTTCTCCGGCATCATCCCTTCCAGTTCTTCCTCGTCGAAGTTTTCCACCAGATCCAGCAGGCGGACCGTGCGGGGACCGCCCTTCTCCGCTCCAAGAGAGGAAAGGATATTCTCCACCCAGACATCATTTTCGCCGCCGGTATAAATGAACAGGTCGCTGTTCTGGATCATCTTGATATCCTGCGGAGTCGGCTCATAGGAGTGTATCTCCTCACCGGGCTTGAGCAGCATATAGACATCCGCCCTGCCGCCCGCAATCTGCCTGGCAAAATCATATTGGGGAAAAATCGTCGCGACGACCTGCAGACGGTCTTCTGTATCTCCTTTTCCCGGCCCGGCTGTATTATCAGGAGCTTTTCCGCCGCATCCGGAAAGGATCAGGGTCAGGAGCAGAAATGCACTGATCACCTTTCTGTATATTCTTATCTTTTCCATATCTTCTCTTTTATATTTGCAGCATTATTTTTGTTCCCTGCATTCTCCGCAAATGCCGTACAGAACTGTCTGCACATTATCGATCCGGAAACCGCTCCGCTCCTCCAGAAGGCGTGCCATTTCTTCAATCTCGCCCCTGTCGATATGCAGGATCCGGCCGCATTTCTCGCATTTACAATGGATGAAGCGCGCATGTCCGTGCTGCGCGCCGATATATTCAAAACATGCGGCGCTTCCGCTGTCGACGACGTATTTGCGCATCTGTCCGTCCGCCACCATCTTCTCCAGGTTCCGGTAGATGGTCGCCACGCCCATGCTGCTGCCGACTGCGCGGAAATGGTCATGGATTTCATTGACCGTCACGTGCTCGCCCTCTCTGGTCTGCAGATAGGCGATCAGCGCGTCCCTGTTTTTCGTTTTATACTGCATTCCGCCTTTTACGGCCATACCTTCTCCTCCCTGAACATGCCGGCCTTGTCTCGCAGCCGCCCGGCTTACGGTTTGTTTGAACCTGAAAATGATTCTCATTTTCTCAGCTTTTGCATTATATCGCATTGAGGGTAGTTGTCAATACATTTCCTGTCATGACTGCAAACAACTTTTCTCACAGCTTTTCGCGGAATCATCATTTCGCGTCAGCGGTCCACAACAAAGCATTTCATATGATGAGACAATCTGTTCTGAACATCTTTTTCTTTATTTTCCTTTTTTCCTGCCTGTGGAAATTTTCTGTATTAACTTTCCGTTTTGTATCTTTATAATTAGATTAGTGACGAAATACTGTCAAAGTTAAAAAGACGGAGCGTAACTGATAAGGGGGATTTTAGTGAAAAAGCTATTTACTGACAACAGAGCGGCAGGCATTCTGCGTATGCTGGGCACCAAATCCGGTCTGACGGTAGCCATCATGGCCGAACAGCTGAGTGTCAGCGAGCGCACAATCCGCAATGATATCAAACAGCTGAACGACGACCTCAAAGGCAGCGCCTCTATTGAAGGAATACAGGGACGATACAGTCTCAGGATTTTCGATCCTGTAGCTTATAAAATAATATTTGAAGAAATCTGCGATACCGACGGCATTTTTGATACTCCGCGGGGAAGACAGAATTATGTGTTCGGCGAACTGATGCGGGCAGACGAGCCCCTTCTGACAGACGAACTGGCCTACGAAATGAATGTGGGCAGAACTACTCTGGTCAGCGATCTGAAAAAGCTCCGGGAAGAGCTGGATGCCTGGAATATCAAGATCGTCGGAAAAACCAGCAAAGGCATGATCCTGCACGGAAACGAGCTGGATATCCGTTCCTATGTCCTGGAAAACTGCTTCGATGCCATTTACAGCGATTACCCCCTCGACGAGGACATCCGCGAAATGATCCGGGAGGAACTGGCGAAAAAAGCATTCGAAAAACAGGTCGGTTTCCAGTTCCAGCGCTATCTGCTCCTGGTGATCGACCGCTTCCTCACTGGGCATTTTATCGGTTCCCTGACAGATGCCTACTATAATCTGACTGCAAACGGAGAGTTTTCCCGCATCAACGAATTATTGGACAAAATCGGTGCCTACCTGCACGTGGATTTTCCCATAGAGGAAAAGATTTTTGCCTTTCTTCCGATCGCCGGTATGCGGACCCCTGCAGACCTGGGCTCCGTGAAGGAGATGGAACTGGACGAGACCATCTATCCTCTCTCGAAAAAGATCATGGCACAGATCCGGGAAGAGCTTGACATCGCCATCAATCCCCGTGATTTTGCCCAGGAGTTTGCCTATCATCTGATGTTCATGATGAACCGCCTGCGCTTCAAGATCCGCCAGCCCAATTCCATGCTGGAGGAGCTCAGGACCAAGTTCCCGCTTGCCTATGAAATGTCCGGCATCGCCGCCCGCGTCATCGAGCGGGAGGAAGGGCTGAAGGTCAACGAAGACGAGCGCGGCCATCTCGCCTCCTATTTCGGCGTCTTCCTGGAGGAAAACAATCTGGGGCAGCAGCGGCCCTTCCGTATCACAGTCATCTGCGGCACAGGACGCGTGACTTCCCGCCTGATCAGTGTCCAGCTACGCAAGATCATGGACAGCCAGGTGCAGATCCGCACCATGTCCGACGCCGCGGCCACCAAAGGAGAGCTGGACAACTGTGATGTCATCCTGACAACCGTCGAGCTTCCCTTCAAACCCGACAAGCCCGTCATCCGCATCCGCGAGATTTTTGATGAGAAGGAGCTCAAGCACAAGCTGGAAAAGGTCCGCTACTGGGATCAGGTCGAGATGCCCATCCTGGACGACAACCAGTACATTATGAGCAGCCTCCTGGACGAGGACCGCGTATTCTTTTTTGAAAAGGGCCGCTCCTACATTGATGCCCTGAACGAAATGATCGAAATTCTGACCGACGAGGGGCAGATCGACGAGGGCTTCGGAGAACGCCTCTTTGAGCGCGAGGAAAAAGGCACCATGGTCTTTGACAACGGCGTCGCCATCCCCCACGGGATTCAGAACGCCAACGACCGCATGCTCCTCGCCGTCGGCATCTTCGAAGAAGCCACCGAGCACAAGGGACATCCCGTCCGCATCATCTTCTTCATGGC
>CAMKEX010000224.1 GCA_946411695.1 uncultured Lachnospiraceae bacterium | reverse complement strand
ATAGTTTAGCAGAAATGCTTTGATAAGTTTAGCCGTATAATTACTTTTCGCTTACTTTTATTCATTCAGGAAAAAACACTTAAATGAATACAGCAGCATCCATACATTATTGTGGTTTATGGGAGCACTTGGCGGTACCGCAGGAGCTTACCCGGTTGTCATCGGCGTAAAACGAGACCATTCTTTTAATTATGCGGTTATAGGGTTTCCGATTATGCTGGTAAGCCAGATTGTTTTTGTGATTTATATGCTTTCTGTTGGAGTTTTTTGAGGTAGATGATGGAGGTGGGTGCTGTGAATGAAATAATGAATGCTCGGAATCAGGCAGTACAGCAGGCTCTGTCTAATATGGAATTTCATCCGGTGCTTGTGGAAGGGGATCTGGCGATTTCTCAGTATACAAAAATCCCATTAAGCAGGCTGCCTGCACTGGGTACGGCATTTGAACCCCTGGCGACGGCGGTTTCCGGCGCACTGGGCGGAACGACCACACAGCTTTGCAAAGTGACCATTCCGAGCGGAACACATCTGGCCGCACTAAAAAGCGGAGCCGGTAATATAGGTACGGTTCTCAACAATACAACAAACCAGATTGCCGGGCAGGCGGTGATCAATCCGCTGGTCTGCAATCCGACAATGATCTTCATGGCTGCGACGCTGGCCAATATTGATAAAAAGCTTGACGCAATCCAGGAATTACAGCAGGAAATGATGGATTTCCTTGTACAGAAGGAGAAATCAGAGCTTCGAGGGAACTTGAATTTCCTTGGAGATATTCTGAACAGCTTTAAGTACAACTGGAATAATGACATGTTTAAGCACAGTAACCATGTCAAGGTACTGGATATACGGCAGGCAGCAGAGCAGAAAATACTGTTTTACAGAGATCAGATAATCGGCCAGACAAAGAAAAAGTCATTCATTCATGCTGATAAGGATGTCAAGAAGCAGATGACAAAGCTGCTGGATCTGTTTAAGGACTATCGGCTTGCCATATATATGAATGCGTTTGCTTATTTCCTGGAAGTGATGCTGCTTGGAAATTTTGATTCCGAATATCTTAACAGCATCGCCGGCAGGATCAGAGAGCATGCCTTTAACTATAAGACTCTTTACACGGATGTTTATGACAGGATGGAGGGGTATGCAAAGACCTCCCTGCAATCGACATTCCTGAAAGGCTTGAAAACTGTGAGCAAGGCGACAGGAGAAGCGATTGGCAAAACGCCGGTCATCAGTAAGGGGAAGGTTGATGAGGCGCTGATTGATGCGGGAAGCAGACTCGGAGAGATAGATTCGAAAAGAACACTGAATGCTTTGCTGCTCCTGAGGGATGCGAAAGATGATTGCGTCAGGCCGTTTGTCGAGAACATTGATTCTGTAAATCGGTTGTATAACCGACCGATAGAAATGGTATTTGATCAGGAGAATATTTATCTTGGCAGCACCTGAAGAAATAGTGGAGTGTAGGAGTATGGTCATGTTGAACATAAATGACGGATTGTATCTTGGCGCGGACGGCTGCAGAGGCGGCTGGATCGCCTGTATCCTGGACCATGGTGAGATGCGTATTGAGCGTTATGATTCTATTGAAGCGCTGATACAAGTGTATCCGGAGTTTGATGCGTTTCTGATCGACATGGCGGTAGGTCTTCGAACGAGTGTGGATCATCTGCGGCCGGACGATCTTGCGCGTAAGGAACTGGGGCCGCGCTCGTCGTCCATATTCCCAATTCCCTGCCGGCAGGCGGTGTATGCCGGTACGGAAGAAGAAAAGAAGCAGGCCAACATCAAGGCTCTCGGCAAAAGTCTCCCAAAACAGACCATCAATATCATTCCGAAGATCAGAGAACTGGATGAGTTCCTGACCAATCATCCGGAGTATAAAAATCGGGTTCTGGAAAGCCATCCTGAGATCGATTTTGCCAGACTGAATGGGGCAGTTGTGCTGTCCCGTAAGAAAGAATTTCTCGGGTTTTCAGAGAGGGCAGCGATCCTGAAGAAATACCTGCCGGGAGAATCATTTTCCGGAATGTGGGACAGAGCAAAGGAATTACGCTGCAATCCGGATGATCTGCTGGATGCTGTGTGCCTGGCAGTGACGGCAAGGCTGGCGTCACAGGGTATGTGCGAGACGATCCCTGCAGAGCCGGAGCAGGATGATACCGGCTTATACATGAAGCTGACAATACCGAAAAAGAATATCGGGATCCCGGCTGATGGGCAGAAGGTCGCTGTTGTAACCGGCGGAGCTAATGGCATAGGGAAATGCATCACGGAGGAATTCCGGAAGCAGGACGTGAAGGTCTTTGTGATCGATAAGGCGGCCGGTGATCATTACGTAGGCGATATCTCCGACAAGGCTGTATTGGAAGCCTTTGCGAAAAAGGTGATCGGCGAGACCGGCGGTATTGATTATCTGATCAATAATGCGCTGCCGCTGATGAAGGGAATTGATGAGTGCAGCTATGAGGAGTTCCAGTACGCTTTGGCAGTGGGTGTAACGGCACCGTTTTATCTGTCCAAGCTCTTTGCTCCCTATTTCCGTAAAGGAGCCTGCATTATCAATATCTCATCCTCCCGCGATCGGATGAGTCAGCCGCAGACGGAGAGCTATACGGCAGCGAAGGGTGGGATCGCGGCACTGACACACGCCATGGCTGCCAGCTTTGCCGGAAAGGTCCGGGTGAATTCTATCTCTCCAGGATGGATCGATACGGCATACAAAGTTTACGAAGGCGCGGATGCCCTGCAGCAGCCGGCCGGCCGTGTTGGCAATCCGATGGATATCGCGAACATGGTGATGTTCCTTTGCTCTGATAAAGCTGGATTCATTACCGGGGAAAACATTTGTATCGACGGCGACATGACAAAGCTGATGATCTATAATGACGATCACGGTTGGACCTATAAGCCAGTAGTATGAACGAGGGAGGAATGAGCATGGCATCAAGCAAAGGATAACTGGATTTTATATTGGAACAGTTATCGGACTTGGATGACATATCCTATAGAGCTATGATGGGCGAATACATCATATACTATCGCGGCAAGGTGGTCGGCGGCATTTACGATGATCGTTTTCTTGTAAAACCCACAAAGTCCGCTGTATCAATGATGCCGGATGCAGGTATGGAATTGCCCTATGAAGGCGCGAAGGAAATGCTTCTTGTAGATGATGTGGAGAACAGGAAGTTCCTGCGAAAGTTGCTGGAGTCCATGTATGATGAACTTCCTGCTCCGAAGAAAAAGAAGTAAGGACGATACCTGATGAAAGGTTTTACAGGAAATGAATAATAAAGAACTGATAAGGCGCTTTTACGAGGTGGTTGTATCCGGGAATCTGGTCGATGAGATTCCTCAGTACATATCGGAAGACTGTATGTTGCGAACTGGCGATGACACATCTTTCATCGGCGTTGAAGGGATGCGGCAGCATCTTCTTGCCGTCAGAAAAACATATCCGGATTATTCAATGAAAATCATTCGCCAGTATGAAGATGGTGATGTTATCATTTCAGAGTTTATTATGAGAGGCACACATAAAGGAGAGTTCATTGGAATAACTCCGACAAATAGGGTGATAGAGATTACCGGTGTTGACATTGATAAAGTTCTGAACGGAAAAATAATCGAACATGGAGGCGTAGCCAACACGTTTGATGCTTTTTGGAATAATGGGCTGATTAAGCCAGCATAATGCAATTTATCGGGAAGTGATGGGATGATGAGACGAATTTTACCGATTGTACTGATTATACTTTTCGCTTTAAGCGGCTGTTCATCCGTCAAAGAAGAACAGAACACGGCGGCATATAAACAGATCAGTCAGGAAGAAGCGAAAGAAATGATGAGCCGGGACGACGGTCATGTCATTGTGGATGTGCGTCGTCAGGATGAATACGACGCCGGTCATATCCCAGGGGCAATTCTGATTCCGAATGAATCCATCGGCTGCGATTCACCGGAGGCGCTGCCGGATTACGACCAGATTATCCTGATCTATTGCAGAACCGGAAATCGTTCCAAGCAGGCGTCGGAAAAGCTGGCGGCTATGGGTTATACGAATATTTATGAGTTTGGTGGCATCAATACCTGGACCGGCGAGATCGTGACAGAAGAAACAGAGGAATAACCATGCGGGTTCTGATATTCAACGGCAGTCCAAGGCCGAAGGGCAATACAAAGCAGATGATTCAGGCTTTTTGTGAAGGTCTGGAAATGGCCGGTCACGAATATGATGTCTATGATGTCTGTAAGATGAATATCCATGGGTGTCTGGCATGCGAATACTGCCACACGAAAGGCAACGGACAGTGTGTCCAGAAGGACGATATGCAGAACATCTACCATCAGCTGCAGGAAGCGGAGATGCTGGTGATCGCATCGCCGATCTATTACCACGGCCTATCCGGGCAGCTGAAATGTACTATCGACCGTTTCTATGCTGCGGCATATCCGAACAAACCGGCAAAGCTGAAGAAGGTGGCCATGTTCTTAAGCTCCGGTGATCCAGACATGTATGACGGTGCGATGTTCTCCTATCAGGGTGATTTTCTGGACTATCTTCAGTTGGAGGATATGGGAGTTTTTACAACGCACGGCTATGATCCCGGTGTTCCGGAGGAGAAGCTGGAGGAGATACGTGCCTTTGGCGCATCTCTGAGATAACAGAAGTCAACCGCTGGTCGGATGACTTTTGCTGAATAGCTAATATAGTGGAGATGGAGGCAATACCATCACTTGTGGTCATCGCGATCACAAGTGGATCCGCAGATATAATGACTGCCAGTTGCCCATCCGATATAATGGGTGGGCAACCAAATATATTATGGAGGTAACAG
>CAMKEX010000223.1 GCA_946411695.1 uncultured Lachnospiraceae bacterium | reverse complement strand
AAACACGAGGAAGAAGCCATTTTGCATGCCCTAAGCATGCAAAATGAGCGGAATCCGAGTGTGACAAACCGAAGGTTTGTTGGAGCCATGCGGGAGCGCCCTTGGCGCGGAGCAGCGCGTAGTTTATTCATACATGTTTGCGGGCATTTGCCCATGGCACAAAGTATGATTTCCCGATCAATGAGCCGGTCAGTCAGCCGGTCAATGCGCCAGCTTGCTCCTCAGGTCTTCGTTGGCTTTCTCGACGTTGAGCCTGGTCAGGATCAGTGTGATCAGCAGGTTGAAGCACATGGGCATCCACAGATACATAATATGCAGCATGTTCATAGTGGATGCGGACTGGGTCGCAGCGCCGCCCACATAGCCGCTGAAGGCTAAGAGCCAGCCTGCCAGGGCGGTACCGATACCGCCGCCCAGCTTTGTGCCGAGGGATGTGCAGGAATACATGGTTCCGTCCACGCGCTTTCCGTGGGTCAGGTAGGTGTATTCCGAACAGGTCGCGATCAATGCGTTCATGTCACCCTGCAGGGGGCTCATGCCCAGCGCCGCGACAGCGGTGCAGACCAGCATCAGCGGTACAGAGCCCATGTATCCGGCAATGACAACGCCCAGACGGCCCAGCGTGCCGATGATATAGCCTGTCAGGTTCAGCTTGTACATTCCGCCGAACTTCATGACCAGTGCCGGCGTGAACAAGAGACCGACGATCATGGGTATATTGATAAACCACGAGAATACGCCCAGAAGGTTGGCGTTTTTGAGGACATAGGTCATATAGTAAATGCCCATGTTCAGGGTTGCGGAATAGATCTGCATCAGGATATAGGAAGCGCAGATCATCAGATAATACTTGTTGCGGATCAGGAGTTTGAAGGCATCCGCCAGGGAATACTTCTCTTCCTCTCCCTCGGCAAGCTTGACTTCCTCTCCCTCAGCCAGTTCTTCCGGCGAAAGCTCCCTGACAGACATGACGGACAGGGTGTTGGAGATCACGCCTACGATCGCGTAGATGATCGCCACGGTACGCCATGCAGCCGCGCCGCCTCCGAAATGGGCGACCAGGCCTACTGTAATGGTCTGGATCAGCATGCTGGTGCCGAAGGCAAACATGAAGCGGATGGAGCCCATCTGTACACGCTCGTTGTTGTTTTTTGTGATCAGGGCGGTCAGGGCTGAATAGGCGATGTTGTTGGCTGTATAAAAGCCTGCGTTCAGCAGCGTGTAGGCGATGAAAAACCATGCGTACTGTGCTTTGGGGCTCATATCAGCAGGGATGCAGAAGATCGCCACAAGGCAGACCGCGCATCCGAAATAGCCGTAGAGCATCCAGGGGCGCGCCTTGCCCATCTTTGTATTGGTCTTGTCGATCATGGATCCGAAGAAAATATCGCTGACTCCGTCAAAGAGCTTGGACACCGCGATCAGCGTGCCGACGATACCCGCGTTCATGCCCACGGTATCTGTCAGGAAGATCATGACAAATGCAGACAGCAGCGCATACACCACATTGCCGGCGATGTCGCCGGAACCGTAGCCGATCTTGTTGACCCATGTCAAATAGGTTTTTTCTTTGTGATCTTTCATTTGATTTTTCCCCTTTATACGATCAAATTTCTATGATAAGACGACATATCAGGCAGCCCGTAGAGCCGGGCACGTCTGTCCGTCACAGCGTCACATCTCCTCCGGCTTCAGTACAAAGGAGAAGCAGAATCTATCGCCGGAGACTCTGTATTCGGGCAGAAGCTCGGGACCGCAGCTGTGTGATCCGATGCCTGCCATACGATGGTCGATGCACAGGACTGTGCTTCCGCAGGGCTCCAGCTCGTAATTGTGCCCCTTGGCTTCCAGTTCCTCCTGCGTGTAGACCGAGGCGTTGAAGGAGAAGGTGCTGTCCGGATCCGCGTCCGCAGAGGCCACTGTCAGGCGCAGGCCTTTTCCTTTTACCGTCACGAAGTCGCAGTCATAATGACTTCCGCTCTCCTGCGGCCGGATATAGTCCTCCTGCATGGATGCCGCGGTCCCCTTAAAGTATCCGTGGCGGCCGGCATGATGTTTGTCGATATAGGTCTCCATGGGACCCATGCCGAAATAGCGGACCTTCTTCATGCTGCCGCACAGGAAAAGCCGCAGTCCGATCCTGGGCAGGTCCGGGTACTCCGGATCTTTGTCCGCCTGCACGTCCAGGAGGATCCTTCCGTCAGCGAAAACAGTGGCTTTGTTGTTCATCCGCAGGACAGGCTGGTTTGACATGGCTGCCACAGACTGGCGGATCGAGATTTCCACCGCTTCCGGCACGATTTCCACGTCTGCTTCCCTTTTCGCCGCCGAATCTGCCGGCTTCACAGTTTTCCAGGTTACTTCATAGGCCCTTGTTCCCGTGTGGTCCAGGCGCTCCAGCTTCCATAAATCCGCGCCCGGGGCATCGTTGTCGGTCGGCGCGCGCCAGACATTGAAATCGATCGGACGGTCAAGCAGTTCCCTGTCATGAACCTTGAGGGAAGTAAACAGGCCGGAAAGGGTATCCAGCCGGTAAGTAAAGCCTTCTCCCTCAATGACCAGACAGCGCTCTGTTTCTGTCACCGTGAGGGCACCCGGGGCAGCCGGCCGGGAATCCGCAGCTGTCTGTGCGCCTGCTGCGCCTGCCTTCATTTCAGCACCATCCTGCCGGATTCTGTCCGTACCCGCCAGAAGCCCTGCCGCCTTCAGCGCCCTGGGCTCCGCAGTGGGGATCCGGATCTCGTCAAAGCCAAGTTCATGCCCGGCAGGGAGGCCGAAAGCTTCTTTTTTCAGAACATACGTGACTGTCAAAAAGCATCTGCCCTTGTCCGGTGCCGTAAAAGCCAGGGGAATCTCCGCGCAGGCATGCGGCGCGACGGAAGGGATCGCCAGCGGTCCCTCCGCGATCTGCGATCCGTCCAGGGTCAGCGTCCAGGCTGCGCTGATCTTTTCGGCGGGATCCGTAAAGTCCATGTGGTTTTCCACGGTGAGGATCTGCCTGCCGGCGTCGTAAGAGGCGCGCAGGGGTCTGTGAACGTTCTTGTACTCCAGAAGACCTGTGTGGGGCGTCCGGTCAGGATAGACCAGTCCGTCCAGGCAGAAATTCCCGTCGTGCTGCAGCTCGCCGTGGTCTCCGCCGTACCAGTACATGGCCTTCCCGTTTTCGGCCGTTCCCTTGTAGACCGCGTGGTCGCACCATTCCCAGACAAAGCCGCCGCAGAGCGCCGGGTACTGTTCGGTCAGATCCAGATATTCCTTGAAATCGCCGGGGCCATTGCCCATGGAATGGCAGTATTCCACCAGAAGCAGCGGGCTGTCAGGCTCATTGTCCAGATAGTCCGTCACCTCGTTGAATCCGGGATACATGCGGCCGAAGAGATCGATATTGGAAACATCAAACTCCCGGACCGGACTGGCATAGAAAGCGCTCTCATAGGTCGTCAGCCTTGTCGGGTCGTTTTCTTTGGTCCAGCGCAGGGCTTGCTCAAAGGTGCGGCCGTAACCGCACTCGTTGCCCATGGACCAGACCAGAATGGAGGGGCGGTTGCGGTTGCGGATGATCATGGACCGGATTCTGTCCAGTGTAGGCTCGACGAAATCCTGATTATCCGCAATACGGAAATGCGCCTTGCGCATCCGCTCCGTGTAATCCTCCTCAGTAAATGTGAGGGGACCTGTCCCATGGCTCTCATTGTCAGCCTCGTCGATGACATAGAGACCCAGTTCGTCACAGAGCTGATAAAACCAGGGTGAATTTGGATAGTGACTTGCCCTGACCGCATTGAAGTTGTTGGCCTTGATCATGTTCAGATCTTTCAGAGCCTGATCCAGGCTGCAGACTGCGCCGGTCACCGGATCCGACTCGTGGCGGTTGACGCCGCGGAAGGTGATGGGCGCCCCGTTCAGGGTCAGGACAAGGTCTTTGACCTCGACTTTGCGGAAGCCCACTTTCTCGGTAATGACTTCCTTTTTGGTATCAATGACCAGGGTATAGAGATTCGGATCCTCCGCGTTCCAGAGGACCGGCCGGTCGACCGGGATGGTGACGCTTTCTGTGCGAAGTCCGGACGCCTCGTCGCGGTCTCCCTCCCTGCCCGGACGCAGGGTGTCCTGATACACTATTCCGGACCCATCGGGACCGATCAGGGTCAGGCTGACCGGAAGAGGCTTCCTGTTGAAGAAAAAGCGGATCTTCAGATCGGCGCGCAGGAAATCGTCGGACAGATCTGTTTCTATGACATAGTCCTCGATCCTGTCCGCCGGCCTGTGCAGGAGATAGACGTCCCTGAAAATGCCTGAAAAGCGGAACTTGTCCTGATCTTCCAGGTAACTGCCGCCGCACCACTTCAGGACCAGGACCGCCAGCAGATTGTCGCCCTCCTGAAGGAGTTCTGTCACATCGAACTCCGACGTGTGGTGGGAAATCTGGCTGTACCCCACATAGGTCCCGTTCAGCCAGACATAGAAACACGAATCCACTCCCTCGAAGTTCAGGAATGTGCAGGGGGCTTTTGGATTTTTGTGCCATTCAAAATGGTGGAGATAGGCCCCGCATGGATTGTCCTGGGGGACATAGGGAGGATCAAAAGGAAAAGGATAGCGGATGTTGGTGTACTGGGGGCTGTCATATCCCCGCATCTGCCAGCTGAAAGGCACCATTTCCTTTTTCCACCACTTGCCGGGCTCATAGTCCGGCAGATAAAAATGATCCTGCAGATCATGGATGCTCGGATACCAGGCAAAGCGCCATTCGCACCCGCTCAGCATCTGCAGACGATCCGAACTCTCCCTGTGCCAGGCCAGCCTGTCACCACGAGCGGACGAAGGAACATAATATGCCCTGTCCGGCATGGTATTCTGGTGAAGGACAGAGAGGTCCTCATAGAGTCTCGGTACGATCAA
>CAMKEX010000222.1 GCA_946411695.1 uncultured Lachnospiraceae bacterium | reverse complement strand
CTCGTCAATATCTATCCCGATATCATGGCGAAGCCCGCGAACGGATCCCCGGGCGGACTTCTGTACTACTTCTTTACTCTGGATGAGTGGGCGATCCTGCCTTCCCTGATCTTCATGGGCGTCGGCGCCATGACAGACTTCGGTCCGCTGATCGCGAACCCCATGAGTTTCCTGCTGGGCGCAGCTGCTCAGTTCGGTATCTTCAGTGCCTACTTCGGCGCGATCGCACTTGGTTTCAACGGCAAAGCCGCTGCCGCCATCTCCATCATCGGCGGCGCTGACGGCCCGACCTCCATCTTCCTGTGCTCCAAGCTGGGACAGACAGAACTCCTCGGACCCATCGCCGTTGCCGCTTACTCCTACATGTCTCTTGTCCCGATCATCCAGCCGCCCATCATGCGCGCGCTGACTACGGACAAAGAGCGCAAGATCAAGATGTCACAGCTTCGTCCTGTATCCAAGCTCGAGAGAATCCTTTTCCCGATCGTTGTTACAATCGTCGTCTGTATGATCCTTCCCACCACAGCTCCCCTGATCGGTATGCTGATGCTGGGTAACCTCTTCCGTGAGTGCGGTGTTGTCCGTCAGCTGACAGAGACAGCTTCCAACGCTCTTATGTACATCGTTGTTATCCTGCTGGGCACCTCCGTAGGCGCAACCACCAGTGCAGAGGCTTTCCTGAACGCTGCAACGCTCAAGATCGTCGCGCTCGGTCTGATCGCCTTCTCCTTCGGTACTGCTGCAGGATGCCTGTTCGGCAAACTGATGTGCGTCGTCACCGGCGGAAAGGTCAATCCGCTGATCGGCTCCGCAGGCGTATCCGCTGTTCCTATGGCGGCTCGTGTCTCGCAGAAGGTCGGTGCGGAATATGATCCCTCCAACTTCCTGCTCATGCATGCAATGGGTCCGAACGTCGCAGGCGTTATCGGTACTGCGGTCGTCGCCGGCGTGTTCATGGCTGTCTTCGGGATTGTCTGATCATAGAATTCATAAGATCATAAATGTGTAACTCTGATCGACTATGAGTCATGTTGATCATGTGCAAGCAATATTTGAATTTCGATTAAACATTGCCGAACTGCCATACCTATACTAGGAGAAAAGAATATGTCTGAAAATAAAGTTATCACACCCAAGCCGGTCAAGATCACAGAGACCATCCTGCGTGACGCGCACCAGTCCCTGATCGCGACCCGTATGCCCACCGAGATCATGCTGCCCATCATCGACAAGATGGACGAGATCGGTTACAACGCCGTAGAGTGCTGGGGCGGCGCAACATTCGATTCCTGCCTTCGTTTCCTCAAGGAAGATCCGTGGGAGAGACTGCGCAAGCTCAAAGCCGGCTTCAAGAAGACCAAACTCCAGATGCTGCTCCGCGGCCAGAACCTTCTGGGTTACAGCCACTATGCAGACGATGTCGTCGAGTATTTCGTACAGAAATCCATCGCAAACGGCATCGACATCATCCGTATCTTTGACTGCCTGAACGACCTCCGCAACCTTGAGACTTCTGTCAAGGCCTGCAAGAAAGAGGGCGGCCACTCCCAGATCGCTCTTTCCTATACCATCGGCTCCGCCTATAACGAAGAGTACTGGATGAATATTGCCAAAGACATCGAGAACATGGGCGCCGATTCCATCTGCATCAAGGATATGGCCGGCCTGCTTGTTCCCTATGAAGCCGAGAAGCTGATCCGCGCTCTCAAGTCCGCGACAGAGCTTCCCATCGAGCTGCACACTCACTACACCTCCGGCTGCGGTTCCATGACCTACATGAAGGCTGCAGAGGCAGGCGTAGACATCATCGACTGCGCCATCAGCCCCTTCGCTCTGGGTACCTCCCAGCCCGCGACCGAGGTTATGGTCGGTGCATTCGAGGGCACTCCTTATGACACAGGCCTTTCCCAGGCTGCCCTCAAGGAGATCGCTGACTACTTCACACCTTATCGTGAAGAGTGCCTGGAGAGCGGACTGCTCAGCACCAAGGTCCTGGGCGTCAACATCCGTACTCTGCTGTACCAGGTTCCCGGCGGCATGCTTTCCAACATGGTCAGCCAGCTGGCAGAGCAGGGCGCAAGCGACCGTCTGACAGAGGTTCTCGAGGAAGTTCCGCGTGTGCGTGAAGACCTCGGCCAGCCGCCTCTTGTCACTCCTTCTTCCCAGATCGTCGGTACTCAGGCCGTCATGAACGTCCTGATGGGCGAGCGCTACAAAGTCTCCTCCGGACAGACCAAGGATCTGGTCAGCGGCCACTATGGACGCACGACCCTTCCCATCAAGGAAGAGGTCCGCAAGAAGATCATCGGCGACCAGGAGCCTATCACCTGCCGTCCCGCAGATCTGATCGAGCCCCAGCTGGCCAAGTTTGAGCAGGAAGTTGCCCAGTGGAAACAGCAGGATGAGGACGTTCTGTCCTATGCTCTGTTCCCTCAGGTTGCTGTCGACTTCTTCAAATATCGTCAGGCACAGCAGACCGGTGTGGATCTGACCAAGGCCGACACCAAGAACGGTGCTTATCCTGCATAAGGAAGGATCTGCCGATCATTCTTATGGTCATCTTTTCACAAGCTGACATGCATTCAGGCCCGCCGCATAAAATGCGGCCGGGCCTGTTTTCCTTTTGTTTTCCTGTCTTTTCCTGTTTAAAAACATTCCTGTTCAGACCTGGCGCAAACGTGTGTGCAGGGCTGTTTTTTTTGCCCCAAGTTTCACTTTTTTCTATTCTTTTTGCCCCTAATCTGGTATGATAAATAAGTGTTTTTTATTGTAAGAAGTATAATATTTGCTGCTATTTTTCATCGGAAATCAGTCACCAGGGGTGGTTAATATAAGATGAAACGATTAAATGCTGTTGATACGCTCGTCGAGACAGAGCGTTCATTTGATGAGATATCCGGTTTTCGCGTGCGCCCGGGCAACTGTCTGCTCAACGGCGCCACGAGGCTTACAGGGGGCGTGAATTTTACAATCTATTCTCAGCATGCGACCTCCTGTGAACTGCTGCTGTTCAGGCGCAAGGCGGAGGTCCCCTATGCGATCATCCGTATTCCCGAGCGCTATCGCACCGGTGGAATCTATTCGATCTTTGTTTATCAGCTCAATATTGAAGAGTTTGAATACTGCTATCGCTTCAACGGCCCGAACGATCCGTCCAGGGGCCTTATTTTTGACCGCAAAAAACTGATCCTGGACCCCTATGCCAAGGCAGTCACCGGACAGCGCGCCTGGGGCGCGGCCAAGCAGTCGGGTGCCTATCACGCCCGTGTGGTCAAGGACAATTTCGTCTGGAAAAAGGCGGATTTCCCCCGCACAAAGATGGAGGATACCATCATCTATGAGATGCATGTGCGCGGCTTCACGCGTCACAGATCCTCCGGCGTCCGTTATCCCGGCACCTTTGCCGGCATTATTGAAAAAATCCCTCATCTCAAGAGCCTGGGCATCACAGCCGTAGAGCTCATGCCTGTATTTGAGTTCGATGAGACCATCAACGCCCGCACCCACAACGGAAAGCGGCTCCTGGAGTACTGGGGCTATAATACGGTGGCTTTCTTTGCCCCCAATACAGCCTACACGGCCTCCATCGAATATAACGAAGAGGGATCCGAGCTCAAGAAGCTGATCCAGCTCCTCAAGGAGAACAAGATCGAGGTCATCCTCGATGTCGTGTTCAACCACACGGCGGAGGGTGACAGTACCGGTCCCTTCATGTGCTTCAAGGGCGTAGACAACAGCGTCTACTATATGCTCACTCCGGGAGGAGAGTACTACAATTTCAGCGGCTGCGGCAACACCTTCAACTGCAATCATCCTGCGGTCATCCGCTATATCGTGGACTGTCTCAGGCACTGGGTGACCCAGTACCATGTGGACGGCTTCCGTTTCGACCTTGCCAGCATCCTGGGCAGGAATTTCAAGGGTGTGCCGATGGGGGATCCGCCGCTTCTGCGCGCCATCTCAGAGGACCCGGTCCTTGCGGAGACCAAGCTCATCGCCGAGCCCTGGGACGCAGGCGGGATCTATCAGGTCGGCAGTTTCCCGGCCTACAACCGGTGGGCGGAGTGGAACGGCCGCTACCGCGACTCCCTGCGGGATTTCCTCAAGGGCAATTACTGGAATGCAGCCGAGACTGCGGACAGGATCATGGGTTCTCCTGACCTGTACAGCGACGGGTATAACGGTTTCCGTTCCTCTGTCAATTTCATCACCTGTCACGACGGCTTTACCCTCTACGACCTGTTTTCCTACAACCACAAGCACAATGAGGCCAACGGCTGGAACAATGCCGACGGCGCCAATGACAACCGCAGCTGGAACTGCGGTGTAGAAGGCCCCACGGATGATCCCGTCATCCGACAGCTCCGCTTGAAAATGATGCGCAATGCCATCACAGTCCTGATGTGCAGCCGCGGCACGCCGATGATCCTTGCCGGCGATGAGTTCGGCAACACGCAGCACGGCAACAACAACAGTTACTGTCAGGACAATGAAGTATCCTGGCTCAACTGGGACTACCTGCGCATGAACAGGGATTTCTTCCGTTTTTACAAAAATGTGATCGCCTTCCGCAAAAAGCATCCCGTCATTTCAAGACCTCTGGGCCCCGCTGCCTGCGGTCTGCCGGATGTCATTGCGTGCGGCGCAAACCCCGATGACCACGTGATCGGCCGTTCCAACCAGGTGCTGGGCATCCTGTTCGCGGGGCGGGCTGAAGACGCGGCGGGAGATGACGTCGTCTATATGGCCATCAACGCCTACTGGGAGCCCGTCGAGATCCGCCTTCCGGCTCTTCGCGCAGGCCTCTCCTGGGGGATCAATATCAACACAGACGCCGACGACAATGTCTTTTTCCACAAGCAGGCAGTCTTCCTCAAGAGTCCTCTGTTCCTGCTCAAGGAGCGCAGCGTCGCGGTATTCACACTGTTTCATCAGTAG
>CAMKEX010000221.1 GCA_946411695.1 uncultured Lachnospiraceae bacterium | reverse complement strand
CACGGTGCGACCATGGTGATCTTTCTCAGCACAGGCATGCTGGAAAAGCTCAGCGACCGTCTGATCGCAGGCGGTTACGCGCCTGATACGCCGGCGGCCATTGTGTACAAGGCGACCTGGCCGGATGAAGAAAAATATATCTGCACGGCAGACACGCTGGCGCAGACAGCTGCGGAGCACGGGATCACAAAAACGGCTCTCATTATTGTCGGCGGGGCTGTCGCCCAGAGCGGCTATGAGCGATCAAAGCTTTACGACCCGGGATTCACGACAGAATTCAGGGAGGCTTCGGAATAAAAAGCCGCACGAAATAACGTATCGCACTTTACTAAGCTTAGTATCGGGTTTCCGGGAGCCTGCATTACACAGGGGAAATCCGGAAGTTCGGAAAGGAAGAAATCAATGGGCGCTGACAGCAAAAAAGGAAAAATCACAGTGGTCGGCATGGGCCCCGGCGCGATCGATCAGATGACCTTTGAGGCCTATCACGCGATTGAAAACTGCGATGTGATCGCAGGATACCATGTCTATGTGGACCTGGTCAAAGACCGCTTCCCGGATAAGAAGATCATCACCACTACCATGCGCAGGGAAGAGGAGCGCTGCATCCTTGCCCTGCAGGAGGCGCAGACCGGTGCGGATGTCGCCTTTATCTGCAGCGGCGACGCGGGTGTCTACGGCATGGCGGGACTGATCTACGAGACAGCGCAGGACTATCCCGATGTGGAGATTCGGGTGATTCCCGGTGTCACGGCTGCCCTGAGCGGAGCGGCCCGTCTGGGGGCTCCCCTGATCCATGACTTTGCCCTCATCAGCCTGAGCGATCTGATGACCCGCTGGGAGAAAATAGAGAAGCGCCTGCGGATGGCGGCGGAGGGCGATTTTGCTATTGTCCTCTACAACCCCTCCAGCAGAAAGAGGGCAGACTATCTGCAGAAGGCCTGTGATATCCTTCTGGAAACACTTTCCCCCGACCAGATCTGCGGCACAGTCCGCAACATCGGACGCGACGGCGAAGAAACCCATATTTATACCCTGGCAGAGCTGCGCGATGTCCGGGTGGATATGTTTACCACCGTCTTTATCGGCAACAGCTCGACAAAGTGCATCGGCGGCCATATGGTGACGCCCCGCGGATATGCAAGGGAGCGACGCGCGGCGGAGACAGATGAAAAAGCCTGAAACGAAAAAACCTGAAACAGATGTTAAAGCGTAGAACCGATTGTATTACATCATTTTGAGAAGGTGCGTTTGGACAGATGAAATCAGAGAGCGGAAAGATTTTGATTTTCGGCGGTACAACTGAGGGAAGGACAGTTGCGGAGCGCCTGCTCGCCGAAGGCGTGCCATGTACTGTCTGCGTAGCGACACAGTACGGGGAGGAGGTCCTGCAGCCCCATCCCCTGATGACGGTCCATACAGGAAGACTGAACCGCATCGGCATGACACAGATGATGCTGGAAGGACATTTTTCCTGCGTGATCGACGCGACACATCCCCATGCTCAGCTTGTGTCTCAGGAGATCAGGGCAGCCTGTGAGCAGACGGGACTCTCCTGTCTGCGCCTGCAGAGAGAGGATGCGGATGCACAGAGCGTTGACGGCAGAACGACGGATGCAGGACAAGGGAATCAAACCTGCATTTATGTCAGCGATGTGGAAGAGGCAGGGACTTATCTTGCGTCCCGTCCCGGCCGCATTCTGGTGACGACGGGCAGCAAGGAACTCGCCCGCTTTGCCGGGGCACTGGGCGATCCCTCCAGGATCACGGCCCGCGTGCTTCCCGCCCGGGAGAGCCTTGATGCCTGCGCAGAGGCGGGGCTTGCGGGAAAGCAGATCTTTGCCATGCAGGGCCCCTTTGATACAGAGATGAACTGTGCCCTGATCCGCCATGCCGGAGCCTCCTGGCTCCTGACCAAGCAGACCGGTGCGGCAGGAGGCTATCCCGAGAAGATAGAAGCTGTCAGAAAGTGCGGCATCCGCGCGCTGGTGATCCGCACCCCTTCTACAGAAAATGAGTCACGAGGGACGGTTCTGCCTGACTCATTTGTGCAGGCAGGCGGGACGACATCGATGACTCCGGCTGAGGAAAGCCGGATCCCGCATCCGGGAGCTGCCCCGGTTGACGGGCTGGAAGACATCATTGCGAAAGCCCTGCAGTATGCCGGCATGGGCAGGCAGAGAGCAGGAATCCTCTCCCTGGTCGGCGTCGGTGTCGGCGCACAGGCGGCGGGGACACAGCAGGCTCTGGAAGCAATCGCTTCCGCCCGGGTCCTTTTCGGGGCAAAGAGTGTTCTGGACAATCTTACAAAGACATGGCCGCTGGCAGCCGGCAAAAAAGTCATAGCCAATTACGACAGCGGAAAGATTCTGGACTATCTGGAGGAACATCCGGAGATCAGAAATGCCGCAGTTGCCTATTCCGGAGACAGCGGTTTTTACAGCGGTGCCGCCTCCATGCTTGCAAAGCTGAAAAAGGCAGAGACATTCAAAGAGAATTTTGAAGTAAGAGTCATCTGCGGTATATCCAGTGTCTCCTGGTTCGCGGCGCGGGCGGGAATTCCCTGGCAGGACTGGAAAATACTCAGTTCCCACGGGCGTTTTTGCAACGTGACAGGACAGGTGCGGAGGAACCGCGAATGCTTTCTGCTGTTGGCCAATGCAGCCGACCTGCGTCAGACAGGCGCCATGCTCGCCAGAGCGCAGGAGCAGGGAACTCTGGGAAAGCTGCAGCTGATCTATGGCTGCGAATTATCCCGTGCGGGGGAGGATATCTGCCCCTGCACGCCGCAGGAGCTGATCGAAGTCACCCGGGAAGGCCTCTATGTCCTGTATATCCGGCATGATGACGCGGAAAAAGTATCTGTTCTGCCGGGAATGCCGGACATTGCCTTTATCCGCGGAAAAGCTCCGATGACTTCCTCGGAGATCCGCACGCTCTCCCTTTGCCGTCTTGGCCTGACCGCCAAATCGGTCTTATGGGATGTGGGCGCCGGCACAGGCTCTGTGAGTATTGAGGCTGCCCTCGCCTGCCCGGACAGCAAAGTCTGGTCGATCGAGTGCAAAAAGGATGCCCTGGCTCTTCTTGCGGAAAACAGGGCGAAATATAGTCTTCAGAATATGTCGATCATCGAGGGCTGGGCACCGGATGCGCTGATCGATCTGCCGGTTCCGACCCATGTCTTTATCGGCGGCAGCGGCGGGGAGATCGGAAGCATACTGGATCTTGTCCTGGCGCGCAACTCCAGTGCAAAAGTGGTGGTTAACTGTATCACTTCAGAGACTCTGGCTGCTCTGCACGATGCGCTGGACCGCCTGCCGATCCGTAATCTGCAGTGCACGCAGGTCATGGTAAACCGGGAGGAAATCCTGGGGACCTATCACTACCTGCGCGCCGGAAACCCGGTCTTTATTATCTCCTTCCAGGGAGAAGGCAAAACGCGGGACTGATCGGCTGCCGGCAAAGGACGGCATCAACCGCAGGACGAATTTGAGCATCCGGAATATTTATATATGTCTGTCAACAAGAATATATATGTCTGCCAACAAGAAGCCGTACCCGTAAATGTTTTGGATTGTAAATGTTTTGAATCGTAACTGTTTTAAATCGTAAATGTTTTGAATCGTAACTGTTTTGAGCCGTAACTGTTTTGAGTAAAGAAAGAACTGCGCATATGCTTCACGGAGGAGAGATTTATAACAGCATAGAGGTGAGATATGATTTTTCGGTCAATATCAATCCTCTGGGGATTCCGGAAAATGTTCTCCGGAGCCTTCGGAAAAATCTCTCTCTCCTGACACAGTACCCGGATCAGGAGTGCAGAGATCTTCGTTCTGCGCTTGAAAAGTATACCGGCGTTCCTGCACGGCAGATTCTGTGCGGGAACGGCGCGTCCGAGCTGATCGAAGCCGCGGTGCGGGGGCTGCATGCAGACAGCATCCTGCTTGCGGCGCCCTCCTTCTCGGGCTACAGGCATGCGGCAGAATCGCAGGGATGCCGAATCCTCTATCATGAACTGCGCAGAGAGGAAAACTTTGCCCTGACGGACAGATACCTGGAAGATCTGGCGCAGAACCCCGGCCTGGCAATCCTCTGTTCGCCCTCAAACCCCATCGGCGACCGGATCGCCCCGGATCTGCTGCTTCGGATTGCCCGGACCTGTGAGAGGCAGGGGACCTGGCTCATGGTGGACGAGTGCTTCCTGGGCTTTCTGCCCGATGAAGACCAGAGCACTATGCGCAGATTTCTGGTGCCCGCGGCCGGATTTCAGCAATTTCAGCGGCTCCTGGTCCTGGACGCCTTTACCAAGCGTTTTGCCATGCCGGGCATCCGTCTGGGATACCTGATGGCAGCAAACCCGGAAATCCTTGAGAAGATCCATGCACAGCAGCCGGAGTGGAGCGTTTCCATCCCCGCACAGACTGCGGGCATCGCCGCCCTGCAGACCGGCAGGGAATACATGGAGAAGGCCCGCGCGCTTGTCGCCTCGGAGAGAAAAAAGATGGCTGCAGCTCTGGAAAAACTCAGATGCAGGGTATTTCCGGGAGAGGCCAATTATATCTTTTTTTCCAGTGAAAAAGAACTGTATGAGCCCCTTTTGCAGAGAGGGATTCTGATCCGCCGCTGTGACAACTACAAGGGGCTTGAGAAGGGCGATTACCGCATTGCTATCCTGCGGCCGGAGGAAAATCAGGTGCTGCTCAGGGCTCTGGAAGAGATTATCGGCGCCTGAAAGGCCGGAAAATGAGCGGCTTTCTGCCTGCTCCGCAAGAGAGCAGTGATATTGGAAGAGAACAGTGATACCGGAATAGAGCGGTGATACCGGAAGAGAAACGACTTAGGAAACCGTTCTGAAAAAGACGATAGAAGCGAAACAGAAACCGCTTCGAAACAGACGATAGAAGCGAAACAGAAACCGTTTCGAAACAGACGATAGAAGCGAAAATGAAGGAGCAGGCAGATGGGCGAAAACAGGGAAAAACCCTACTGGGAGGGAAAGCATTATTCCTTTTTCCAGAATACGGAATGTGAATATTTTCCCTGCCACCGGATCGCGGA
>CAMKEX010000220.1 GCA_946411695.1 uncultured Lachnospiraceae bacterium | reverse complement strand
CCCGCCCGCACAATCAATAACAGTTTTACTGACAACTACCTTGACAAACAGCGATCTGTAAATCCGCAAGACAGTCTGGCAGAAAACGGCATTGACATTTTATGGTGTTAGATGGATAATATTCGATAATACGGAATTCATAAATAAGATAATATCAAGGGTTCTATAAATGAGGTGGAAATGTACAGTAGGGTGATGACAGGGGCAGTGCATGGCGTCGGCAGTTATCTGCTGCGGGTGGAGACCAATATTTCCAACGGTCTTCCTGCCTTTCATATGGTCGGGTTTATGAGCAGTGAGGTGCGGGAGGCAGGGGAGCGTGTTCGCGTTGCCCTGAAAAATACAGGAATCCCACTGCCGGCCTCGCGGATCACGGTCAATCTGGCCCCGGCGGATATTCCCAAGCGGGGGATCGTGATCGACCTGCCCGTGGCAGTGGGAGAACTGATCTGTATGGAAATGCTGCGGCAGGAGGATTTTGAGGACGTGCTGGTCGCAGGTGAACTGGGGCTGAACGGAGAGATCCGCCCGGTTCGGGGGGTGCTCCCGATCGTGCAGACTGCAAAGTCATCCGGCATCCGTCTCTGCATCCTGCCGACTGACAACCTGGAAGAAGGCGCTGTTGTAGACGGCATCAAGGTGGTCGGCGTGCGGTCTTTAAATGAGCTGATCATGTATATGACGGCATCACCCCGGAAGCGGGACCGGCTCCTGCCCCCGGGAAAGGTCGATATTGAGGCACTGTTTCAAAAAGAGGCTGCCCTTCCGGCAGAGGTGGATCTGGCAGATGTGCGGGGACAGGCAGTAGCAAAAAAAGCTATGGAGATCGCCGCGGCGGGTTTTCACAACATGCTGATGATGGGACCTCCCGGCACGGGCAAATCCATGCTGGCAAAATGTATGCCCGGCATCATGCCTCCCCTGACCTTTGAGGAGAGCATGGAGGTCTCTGCAGTCTACAGTGTGGCGGGCCTGTTGGGGCAGGGGGAACCCCTGGTCCTGCGCCGGCCTTTTCTGGCTCCCCACCATTCCATTACCAGGGCGGCTCTGGTGGGGGGCGGCATGGTTCCATCGCCCGGACAGATCTCCCTGGCCCACAGAGGCGTGCTCTTCCTTGATGAGTTGCCGGAATTCGGGAGGGAGCAGCTGGACCTCCTGCGCCAGCCTCTGGAAGATCACGAGGTGACAATCGTGCGACAGTCGGGCAGCTATCGCTATCCCTCCCGCTTTATCCTGCTCGGCGCATGCAATCCCTGCCCCTGCGGGCATTACCCGGACAGGAACAGATGCCGCTGCAAGCCCTGGGAGATCAGGAGATACCTGGGCAGGATCTCGGGGCCTCTGCTTGACCGGATGGATCTCTCTATCACTGTGCCCAGAGCCAGAATAGAAGATCTGCAGAGCTCAGCAGGGAAAGAGGAAGACAGTTCAACAGTCCGGTCGCGTGTCATGGAGGCCTGTGAACGGCAGCGCTGCCGTTTCAGGGACAGCGGTCTGCGCTTTAATTCGGACATGCGGGCGGCGGACCTGGAAAAGTACTGCCCTCTGGGAGAGAAGGAGAAGGGGTGCCTTCGGGATCTATTCGAGTCGGATGCAATGAGTGTGCGCGCTTACCACCGGATTATCCGCGTCGCCAGGACCATTGCGGACCTGGAAGGAGCAGACAGGATCCGGGAGGACCATATTTATCTGGCCTATACTTATCGGCAGGGAGAACTGCTGCAATTCGGGAGATAAGGGAGATGAAGAATACCAATCACAAGTATCTCTGCTGGCTGGCAGGGATCAGGGGACTCGGCAGGAAGAAGAAGTTTTCGCTCCTGCAGGCTGCGGGCGAGGCCAGCCTCTTTTCGATAGGGGCGGAGGACGGTCTCTTTTCCATAGAGAAAGAAGCCGGATCCTTTTCTATGGAAGCGGCCGGAGACAGGCAGGATCCGGGCCTGGCTGCCAGGGTTTTGTATACTGCTTCTGAGAAAGAACTGCACTTTTTGTGGGGAGAAGCGGGGGCTAAAACAGCAGGAGACAAGGAGGAGTGGCAGGCTCTTTTAAATGCCCGCAGGCAGGAACCGGAGCGGATCGAGGAGGAGCTGGCGCAGGCAGGGATTTCGTTTGTATCTGCTCTGGAGGAAGGATTCCCGGACAAACTCAGGGAAATCCCGGATCCGCCTTTCGGTATTTATTATAAGGGAAAGATGCCAGGGGAAACGGAACCGGCCGCAGCCATCATCGGGGCCCGCCTTGCCTCCGGATACGGCAGGGAACAGGCCCGCCGCTTCGGCCGGCAGATCAGCGCCCGCGGGATCGCGGTGATCAGCGGGATGGCGAGAGGCATTGACGGGATTGCCCAGAAGGCTGCCCTGGATGCCGGCGGAAAGTCCTATGCCGTGCTGGGGTGCGGTGTGGATATCTGTTATCCGGAGGAAAACCGGGAACTCTACGAGCGCCTGCAGCAGCAGGGCGGCGTTCTGTCGGAATATCCTCCCGGCATGCAGCCGATTGCAAAGCTCTTTCCGCCCAGAAACCGTATCATCAGCGGCCTCTCGGACCTGGTCCTGGTGATCGAAGCCCGAAAGAGGTCCGGGACATTAATCACCGTCGATATGGCTCTGGAGCAGGGGCGGGAGGTCTATGCCCTTCCCGGGCGGGTCAGTGATGCTCTGAGTGACGGATGCAACCGCCTGATCCGCCAGGGCGCCGGGCCCGCCACCTGCCCGCAGGATATCCTGGAGTTCTTTTTTGGAACAGGAAGTGAGGAAGACAGGGAGGCAGAGCGGAAGGCGGCGAGGCCTGCGAGAAGGGAGCCTGAGCCGTCCTGCAGAATTGAAGTGGAACAGACATCGGCGGAAGACGAGAACCGGACAGATACGTGCTCGCTGGTAATTGATCAGCAGAATGCGGAGCAGCAGGAAGGGGATTGGGAAGAAACAGGTCTGAAAAACAGGAATCCGTTGAATGCGGGGCAGCAGGAAGAGGATTGGACAGACGCAGATCCGCAGGAAGAAAGAACTTTGGAACAAATAGTTCCGGAGTCGCTCGACCGGAGAATCCTGCGGCTTCTCTCTACAGAAGATGAAAAGCACATGGAGCGGATCCTTGAAGAGATAAACGGTCCTGCTCCCTTTTCTGACTCTGCAAAAGCGGAAGATCCAATCTCTCTGCCGGAACTGGTTTCCTGTCTCATGCGTTTGAAAATTGAGGGGAGAGTGGAGGAATCATCGGCTGGATATTATAGAAAAATATAGGCCATGTCGATGTTTTTGCAGGCAATACAATAACAAGGAGTCGACAAACAGATGACCTGCCGGAGGCTGGCAGTGAACCCGGCTTGAATATAAATCTGCCGGGCGTATAATTATAATATATAGAGATTGTGAGGCTGATGAAGTAAAGCTCGGAGAACTGCTCGAAGATCTATTGAGGCTGATCCACAGACTTGACGAAGCGATGGAGGAAGATCATCTTTCTGCCTATCAGAGGTGTGTCATTCTTGATATGGCTAAACTCGTTTCGGGAGCGCTGACAGAAAAGTACAGAATAGTGAAGGAAGGAGTGGAAAAGATTATGCGCGGAAGAGTGATTGAAACAGAAGCAAGCAGGATATACAGAGAAGGTGCTAAAGAAGCTGATCGCAAGAGACTTACCCAGGACGCCAAGGCAATGTTGGACGATGGGCTGGAGCCCGAGAGGGTTGCACGTATACTTCATATTACTGTAGAGAAGCTGGAAGAATTAGTGGGGCTGATTACCACTTGAGTTTTATTATACACAATTATACGAAGAAGCCGAAGTGGAAGCATTATGGGAGAATAATGCGAGCATAATGGCGAAATTTTATCCCGGGGGGTAGAAATACCTGCCGGGAGTTTTACGGGGAATTACTTAAGATATAGCGGAAATGTATCTTCGATACGCAATTCATTGAGCAAATGAAAACGAGCTGTGAAGTCAATGGGAGCTTTACCCCCATTTCTTCACAGCCCTCACTGCTCGATTCAGGTCACTGATAAATATGTTTTCCTATTTTAGTTTTAGCGCAGACTCTTTTTCGTTACTCCGGAAAAATCCGGAGATTTTGTCCTGCTATTTTAGGAAGTCAGCTGCCTATTCCGGCAGTCTCCCGGTGGATACAGCAGCGTCTGCTGCCAGAATGAATGGATTGCCGCGCTCTCTCTTTTCCCTTTTAAAAGCAAAAAACTCGGCTATTACATCAGTTTTCTGAACATTTCCTCAAACTGCTCCAGGCTGGCAGGTCTGGGGTTGCCCGGTGCGCAGGCGTCGGCCGCAGCGGACTCGCAGAGGAAGGGAAGATCCTCTTCTTTGAGTTTCTTCAGTTTGGTCGGGATGCCGACATCAATGGAGAGCTGGCGGACAGCGTCGATCGCTGCCTTGCGGTAGGCGGGCGCATCCATGCCGGTGGTGTCCACGCCGAAGGCCTCGGCGATCGCTTTGAACTTTTCGCCGGTATACTCCTGGTTGAACTCCATGACGATGGGAAGCATCATGGCGCAGGCCACACCGTGCGGAGTGTCATAGACAGCGCCGAGTGTATGGGCCATGGAGTGGGCGATGCCCAGGCCGACGTTGGAGTAGGCCATGGCAGTCACATACTGAGCAAGTGCCATTCCTTCGCGTCCGTCGGGATCATTCTCGACTGCCTTACGGAGATTTTTGGCAATCAGCTGTATTGATTCGAGATTCAGGCAGTCGGCCAGTTCCCAGGCTCCGCCGGTGGTATAACCTTCAATCGCATGGGTCAGGGCATCCATACCGGTAGAGGCGGTGAGACCTTTGGGCATGGAGGACATCATGTCGGGATCGACGACCGCGACATCGGGGATGTCGTTAGGGTCCACACAGACGAATTTTCTCTTCTTCTCGACATCAGTGATGACATAGTTGATGGTGGATTCCGCGCCGGTGCCTCCTGTGGTGGGGACAGCGATCGTGAAAACTGTGCGGTTCTTTGTGGGAGCCACGCCCTCCAGGGAACGGACATCATAATACTCGGGGTTGTTGACGATGATGCCGATGCCCTTGCCGGTGTCCATGGAAGAGCCGCCGCCGATGGTGATCATGAAATCCGCACCGGAAGCCTTATAGGCATCCA
>CAMKEX010000219.1 GCA_946411695.1 uncultured Lachnospiraceae bacterium | reverse complement strand
CAGTGGTGAACCACCGGAGTCGCGTTTACCTCGTCGAAATACTTGTAGATCCGATCCGCCAGTTCCTCTTTGGATTGAACCCGTATTCCGCGAAGCATCTGATTTGTCATCTTCCCAAAGAAACCTTCGATCATATTCAACCAAAAGCCATGCTTGGGGGTGAAAACGAATTCAAATCTGCCCGGTATCGTTGTAAGGAAAGCTCTGGTTTCTTTGGATGTATGCGCTGAATGGTTATCGAGTACCAACCGGATCTTATCGCCCTTAGGATACTTGCTGTCGAGAATCTTCAGAAATTCAATGAAATCCGAGCTCTTGTGGGTCTCCCTGACAAGCGGAATTGCTTCCCCAGTCACCAGATCAAGACCGGCAAGCAGCGACAGCGTACCATGGCGGACATACGCATAATCCCTGTAAGTGGCACCATTTCCTTTACGGGGAGGAAGATCCGGAGAAGTTGTGGCAATCGCCTGAATGCCAGGCTTCTCATCATACGAAACTGTATGGGTTTCCGGTTCTTCTCTTTCATACGGGATGATTTTTCCATCATCATCGAAACGCATGGAAATCTGCTTGTAAACAACCAGGACGTTATGCATCTTCGTTTCAAATTCCGGATCACGTTTTTCGCAGTAATATTTGATTCGGAACGGTTTTACCTCAGCCTCATTCAGGATGTTCACTACCATCGTTTTCGAGATCGTGGAAAGGCGCGGATGCTTGGCAGCTTCAGCTGTCTCCTGAATATGAGAAGTGAGCTTTGCATAAGTCCATGTTTCAGCCGGATAGCCAAACTCAGTCGGTTTCCGGCAGGCAATATCGATGATCCAAGTTTTCTCATCATCCGTTATTTCTGGGTTGCGCCCCCTTCCCGGTGTATCGTAGATTGCATTCTCTACACCACCGTCCTTAAACTTCTTCAGGCACAGCAATACACTGTTCCGATTAAGTCCCACTTTTTCAGCAATGGCATCGATACTTTCGCCATCTGCTTTCAGAAGAATGATTCTGGCCCGATTCATAATCTGTGCCTGAATCGTCCGGGTCCTTAATAACGCTTTGAGGTGATCGCGTTGATCTTGAGTGAGTTCCAGCGGCTGTGCTTTGGCCATCGTTCTCATCCTCCATCTGGTGATGAGAACATTATATCACAAGTTGTCATTTTAGTCTAGTTATTTGCTGTATTTGCTACTAGCATATGATTATTGCACATATTGTGCTTTCAAAATAAGTGTGTTACTATGAAATTATCATATAAACTGAATATCACTGCGCTTTTCCAGAGAATGAATATTAAACTGAAAGGAAGGTACAGCGTATTTCCACTCAGGACGAAAGCCACGAGTATCAATGCGCCAGACAGTATGAAAAAAGCAGACCTGATTATTGAAAACGCCAAAATTTTCACAGCAGACAAGGACAAGCCTCATGCTGCAGCCCTTGCAGTAAAAGACGGCAGTTTCGTCTATGTGGGCGATGAAGCCGGACTGTCCGCATATGAGGGACCTGTCACCGACCTCGCCGGGAAGTTCATCATGCCTGGCATCATCGACAGCCATGTCCATGTCACCTTTCCCATTGGATTTGAATACGTGGAAATGGGAGATGCCATTACGTGTAACGGCAAACAGGAACTCATGGATATCATGAAGGACTATATCAGCAGGAATCCCGGTCTCATACGGTACAGATTCATGGTAGACAAAAAGTACCTGAACGGAGAAGAGATCACAAAGGAGGACCTTGACGCGATCTGCCCGGAGGAAGAGCTTCAGCTCCAGGAAGCGGAGGGACACAGTGTCTGGGTAAACTCGAAGATCCTTGAACGGCATCACATTACCGACGACACACCGGATCCTGTGCCGGGAATCTCTTATTATGTAAGAAAAAACGGCCACGTGACCGGAAATGTTTTCGAAGGCTCTGCGGAAATGCCGATCATTCTTGACAGCGCATTGGACCTGACCGATGAGCAGATCGACGCGGCGCTTCAGCGCTGGATCGATTATAGTAAAACCGCAGGCGTGACCGGCGTCTTTGATTCCGGCATCCCGGGTTTTAACAAGTTTCATGAGCGGGTCTATCAGCGTCTGCGCGCTTTGGACCTTGAGGGAAAGCTGCCCGTATATATCGACGGCTGCTATGTGGTCGCGGCCATGTGGGAAGTGGAAAAAGGCCTGGAGGAACTGAAGCGTTTCCGTCGTGAGTATAACACGGAACACCTGAAGGTCCATACCATGAAAGTCTTTATGGACGGAACTCTGAAGATACATACTGCGGCCATGGTCGAGCCCTATGAGGACACCCATACAAAAGGATCTACCGCATTCACCGCACAAGAACTCGCTGAAGTTATAAAGAAGCTGAATGAGGAAGGGCTGGATCTGCACCTGCACACTGTCGGTGATGCCGCGTCCCGCGTGGTGCTGGACGCCGTGGAGCTGGCCCGCAGGGAGCTGGGAGAGAATTACCATGTGAAGGTAACATGCGCCCATCTGAAGTTCCAGCACGATGATGACCTGGATCGCTTCGCAAAGCTGGGGGTGTTTGCGAATTATACGCCCTTCTGGCACTGTGAATTCCCGGAAGAGCATCTTCCCCTGTTTGGCGAAAAACGTACCTTCAATATGTATCGATGCAAGTCAGTCTGGGACACTGGCGCGGTGGTGACCTGGTCCTGCGACACCATTTCTTTTCTTGACTTTACGGCCTGGAACCCCTACCTTGGCATGGAGGTCGGTATGACGCGCTGGATCACCGAAAAGACCAGGCTGCCCGAATCTGCCAGGACGCCTGAGGCGTTCCCGCCGGCAAGCGAGTGCATGAGTGTGGAAGAAATGATACTGGGCTATACGATCAACGGCGCGAAGCAGCTGGGTATTGAAGATAAAAAGGGATCTATCACTGTCGGAAAGGATGCAGACTTCCTGGTATTCGAAAACGATCTCCTTACGGCGGAGCATGAAGGATTCAGTTATAACATGCCATGCGGTGTGTATTTCAGCGGGAAGAAGATGAACTGAAGCAGTAACAATTGTGACAGATGTATTCGGATACATCCTTATAGACTGAGAATAAGGAGGCATAAGCGATGAGTGGCATGGTAGTGATGGGATTGGAAGAAGCAACACAGAAGATGTATGCATTATACGGCGAGAACAAAAAAATTACTGACGATAATTATGACCGCTCTCTGGCAGTAAAGTGTGTCAACGGCACTTTTGTCGGAAAGAAGACGGGGAACGTCATTGCGTATAAGGGCATTCCCTTCGTAGGAAAACAGCCCGTCGGGGAATACCGTTGGAAAGCGCCGGTGGATGTCACTCCGGACGACGGAGTATATGAGGCGTACTATTTCGGAAAAGTTCCCTGCCAGGTGGGCAGCCCCCGTCAGATGGGAAGCCTTTACCCACAGGGCGAGGACTGCCTGCATCTGAATATCTGGAAGGCTGACGAGAAAGGAGCGCAGAAGAAACCGGTCATGGTGTGGATCCACGGCGGTGCCTATGAGGTCGGCGGTACGCCTGAGCCGCGCGAGGAGGGGACCAGATTCGTACAGGAGAACCCGGACATTATCCTCATCTCAATAGAGTACCGTCTCAATGCGCTTGGATTCCTTCGTCTTTCTCACCTGCCTGGCGGAGCGGATTACCCGGATTCCCAGAATCTCGGCCTTATGGATCAGCTGGCCGCGCTTATGTGGATTCACGAGAACATCGAGAGCTTTGGCGGTGACAGCGGCAATGTGACAATCTTCGGTCAGTCCGCCGGAGGCGGCTCTGTGACCCTGCTGCCACTGGTAAAGGGATCGCATAAATACTTCCAGCGTGTCATCGCTCAGAGCGGATCACCTGCTCTCAGCAGATCCACTGAACAGTCTGTCTGGTGTGCGAACACGCTGATGGAGGAACTGGGCTGCAAAACTGTCGCTGACCTCATGAAGCTTGACGCAGAAGAAATCGTAAATGCGGCCTCCAAAGTGCTCGCGATGCCTATCACGAGCCCCGAACGCGACGGTAAATTCCTGCCTCTGGAGGGATTTGACGCTTATGAGAAAGGCATGGCAGCGGACCTTGACATCATGCAGGGCTGCACGAAGGACGAGTGCAGCTACTTCGTGTCCGGGATCGGCTTGGAGGCTTTCATGCCGTGGGCGGAGAAATGCAAGGCTGAGAAGCTCGCGCAGTGCACCGAGGAGGAAAAAGCTCTGGCTGAGAGCTTCTGCGAGAACTTCCCGGGTGAGGATTATGATAAACTCAGCCACTTTATGGATCAGTTCTGGTTTAACGCACCGCTCATCAGGACGGCGGAGAATCAGGTCAAGGGCGGCGGAAAGACTTATGTTTACTATTTCAGGGTAGAGTCCTCCATTCCGATGACAAAGAGCGGACATGCGATAGAGCTCTCGGAGTTGTTCAATCATCCAGAGGATACTCTCATCACGGGAAGAGAGCTCGATAAGACGTTCTCAAAGACCATGCGAAAAATGTGGGTGCAGTTCGCAAAATGCGGCAACCCTTCGCTTCCCGCCGATGTGTCGCCGGATGGCAAGGCCAAAGAGTGGCCGCTCTATGACCTGGGGAACAAGTACGTAATGGTCTTCGATGAGTTTGACATCCATGCGGAGAAAGAGTCGGCCATGAATATAGTTGACTGGGAGAAGACCTACTTCCTGACCAAGTATTACGTCCGCTGATATCCTGAATCTGTACCATTCGTAAATGAGTTCTGATCCTTATCCTTTTCAGCCGGATCACAGATGCGGATTATTTTGCGGTACATGCCTTTCAGGAAACTCCTGGAAATCAGAGGAGTACCGGTTCGCTGGAACCGGTGCTCCTTTTTCAGAGCACAATCTGCACCGGGCAGAGTTATCAAGGGAGAATCAGGCACCATACACCGTATTCGGTTTCAGACTTTGGGACAAGGTAAAGTTCGATGGCAGGGAATGCTTCGTAAAAGGCAGGCGCACTTCGGGATACTTTGCATTGACTATGTTGGATGGCGCAAAAGTCACGGATTCGGCCTACTATAAGAATCTGAAATTGTTAGAAACTGCAAAAAACCACTTAACAGAAAGAAGAGAAGGCTCTCCTCCCACGACTGAAGTCACGGGTGTCCGAGCCGAAATAACATGAAAAAACTATTTACGATCGACGACTTTA